>CBDTUS010000013.1:0-39058 GCA_965363725.1 uncultured bacterium
TGTTTCCAGGCCAGATTCCGCTTGTCGGCCCAGGCCTTGAACATGTCCTGGACGTCGGTTTCGTTGCCGGAGCCGCGCGGGATGTCACTCATTTTTTCGAAGATGTTCCAGACGGACGCAGGCTGAAGCTTGTCAAGTTTCCCCATGGTTTCTCCTCAGGAAAAGATTGTGGTCAGTTGCCGTAGTTCAAAATCAGTCCCCAGAAACCGGCCGCGTAAAGGTCGCCGCAGGGACTGACGTGGATCGCGTTGAGAGGATCGAAATGATCCGTGGGCATGATGTCCCAGATCTCTCCATCATAGCGCAGGACGACGCCATTGTATCCTACCGTAAATACTTCCCCCTGGGGATTGCCGGTCACCGCCGCCAGCGAAAAGCTGGTCAGCCCCACCGGGGGCGCCGCCCAGGCCGTGCCGCCACCCTGTGCCGGACCGCTGTGCAGGACCAACCCCGCGTCGCCCACCACCACGGTCTCGGCTCCGGGTCGGCTCCAGACACCGTTCAAGGTGGTCTGGACCCCGCTGTCCTGCTGGCGCCAGTTGATGCCGTCGAAGTGCAGGATGGTCCCTCCCAGGCCGACCGCGTACACGTCGCCGGGCCCCCGTCCATGGACCGAAGACAGGCTGCGGGTCGTCCCGCTGTCCATCGTTTCCCAGCTGACCCCGTCGAAATGCAGAATGACCCCTCCGGCGCCCACGGCGAAGATGTTGTCCGTCGCCGTACCCCAGATACTCTCGAGGTTCAACAGGGAATTCAGTCGCCAAACGGTCCAGACTCCGTTCTGATAGCGGACGATGACGCCCTTGTTCCCCGTCGCGAAGAAATCGTCGGGACCCGCACCCCAGATTGCCGAATAGTTAACCTCTTCGAGATTGGGGGCGATGTTCACCCAACCCTGGCCGGCAGATTGCAGGATGGCGCCCCGTTTGCCCACCGCGAACACCTGGTTGCAATCGGCCGCCCACACGCCCGTCAGCCAGTGGGTGCGACCCTGGTTGAGGACCTGCCGGACCTCCGTGGTCATGCTCATGACCAGGCCGTTGTACCCCACCCACAGCAGGGCGCTGTCTCCGTTGTCCCACATACCATAGAGATCCATGCCCTGGGCGATCTGTTCATACACCCAGGTCCCACCCCGGCGGGTCAGGAGCGAACCCCGGGCCCCCACCGCCACTGGATCCTCGCCGGGCAGGCCGCGCACGGACCACAGGCGGTCCGTGATACCGCTTTCCTCAGGGGTCCATTCCTGTCCGTCGAAATGCAGGATGGTGCCCAGCGCCCCGACCGCGAAGACATCGTCCCCGGTCAGGCCCCAGACGCAGTCCAACGCCTGGGATGTCCCGCTGTCCATGGACGCCCACTGGGTGCCGTCGAAGTGGAGGATGGTTCCATCCCGCCCCACGGCGAATATGTTGGCCGGACCCGAGCCCCAGACACTGTAGAGAAGCGAGGCCGTTCCGCTGTCCACGGAGGCCCACTGGTCGCCGTCGAAGTGGATGATGGTCCCTGCAGCCCCCACGGCCAGGATGTTGTCCCAGGCCGTTCCCCAGATCCCCAGCAGGTCCTCGCTGGTGCCGGTGTAGAGCAGCTCCCAGGCGGTCCCGTCGAACCGGTAGCACTTGCCGTTTTCGCCGACAGCCATGACCTGGTCCGGGCCCGCCCCCCACACCCCGCGCATGTTCTCGAAGTAGCGGAAGGACCAGCTGGTCCACTGTCCGTCACGAAAGCGGCTGACCGATCCCTTTTCACTGGCGACAAAAAAGTGGGAGGAGGAAACGCCCCACACGGCACGGTGGGTATATTCGGGAGCCAGGACCTGGTGCCAGGCGGGATCGGCGGGCCCCGGCCCCGTCGGATCGTCATCTCCGCAGCCGGGCACCAGCATCAACGTGACCAGGACCGGAATCACGGCGAACAAGCCGGCTCTGTGAGCCGGCCTGACAATGGGCCATATCCCGCTGAAGATTTTCATGGTGGTCACAGGTTTTCCTTGGCGCTCACGCGTCATTGACTCTTTCGGCAATTGTACCACATCGGAGCGAAATTCTGCCTCATTTTCGCCCTATCGCCCCGCGACCAGGGGGGATTGCCCGGCCGCCCAGTTACCCCGCAAGGGCCGTCCCTGACCCGTCGGCAGCAGAAGCCAGGAGTACTTCCCGTAGTGACCAACCCGACTTGCCAGCGCCTCCAGCCGGAAGGTCGAGTCGCACAGCACCACCAGATCGGTCAGGCCGGGCTCATTCGGGTCGGCGGCCGCGAACACGAGGTCGTATTCCTTGAGGCTGTAGCGCTTGCCCCCCAGGAACACCGTGGAACCGGAAACGACCAGCTCCGGCGGCAGGAACTGCTTCAGGAAAACGGCGCCTGGATTGAACACCACAGCGGCGTGCCCGCCCGCCGGCAGGGATTCGTCTTCAACGAACAGGAAGTCGTCCTGTTCCGAAAAACCGGCGGCAAATTCCCGGGCCGCCCCGATCAGGTCGTCAGGCCCCTCTGCGGCAACGAATACCGGTTCCTCTTCAGCGAGGACCTGACTGATGGTGGGTTCGATCTCCTCGGAATGCAGTCGCCGGAAAAGGTGGCAGTCCGGATCCACCGCCAGACCGGTGATCTCCTCGGCCTCCAGTTCGAAGGTGGCGGTCGCGCCGTCGAATACGACCATGTGCTCCTGCTCACCTTCGCCAGTGGTCAGAACCACCGGCACTTCCAGGTGGTAGGCGGGCTCCCCCTGCTCGAGCGTAAAGACGACCTTGTCCTTCTCGAAAGCCACCGGCCCGAGGTCCAGGTCGGGGGCGCCGGTCCAGGTCAGCCACTGCTCGCTGAACTGCGTCAGGTCCCGGCCGGAGGTGGCGGCAAAGGCGGCCAGGAAATCGCTCCAGGCGGCCTTGGTGTAGTGATGCTCGGCAGCCACCTTCCGCAGCCCGGCCAGGAAATTTTCCCGGCCGATCGCCCGATCGGCCATGTGGAAGACCATCATGCTCTTGCCGTAGCCCACGGACCGGGTCGCCCCGCTGTGCCGGCTTATGAATTCGGACAGGGGGAAATCCTGGGCGGGATCCTTCACGTAGGCCGCATAGTTTTTCAGCAGGGTGCGACGATATTCGCGGGCCGCCTCCTCGCCTTCCAGTTCCTTGTAGTGGTAGTCGGCGCAATAGACCGTCAGGCCTTCGCACCAGTTGCCCCGGTCCGTATCGACGAACACCGAATTGCCCCACCAGTTGTGGGCGATTTCGTGGCCGAAACTCGTGTAGGGGATGAAGGGCAGCCGCAGGACCTGGCTGCCCAGCAGGGTGTAGGACGGCATCCCGTAGCCGGTGGGGAACCAGTTCTCTACGGTGGCGAACTTGGTGTAGGGATAGGGACCGATCATCTCTTCGTACATCTCGATGTAGGCCCGGGTGCGCTCCATGTAGGTGGCGCGCAAGCGGGCATCGTCCTCCAGGAAAAACGTGTAGCTGATCACGCCGTCGCGCACCGGCTCCTCGTGGACGACATACCGGTTGGCGATGATGTTGATGCCGTCGGAGGGATTGTCCGCAACCCAGCGGGTCCGCAGAAGACCATCGGCGACCGCGTGCTCGGTCCTCCGCCCCTGGGTCACGGTCTCGAACCCTGCGGGCGTGGTGATGCGCAGATCATGGGTCGCCATGGTGTTTTCCGCCCAGAGCAACCATTGGGACATGGAGGACAGGTAGATGCCTTCCTCCCCGATCGTGGCCGTGATCTCGCCGCCGACGTTTTCCCGCGAAAAAACCACGTCGTCAACGGGCTCGTGGAAATTACCCTTGTAGACGAGAGTCAGCTCACCGCCGGCTTCTGTCAGGCCGAGCCCGGCCAGATCCACCCTCTGGAAGGGCCCGTCTTCGTCCTCATCCTGGAAAATCAGGGCACCGCCCGCCTGGTTCTGCAGGATCTTCACCACGAATTCGGGGCCCAGGCGCAGGCCGCTGAGGCCTGCGGGAACCGTCAGCCGATCGGTGATCTGGACCGTGTGGCTGTCGATGTCGAAGGAAATCTCCGCCTGGTGAGCAATTACCGGCATGAGGGCGGCGGCCAGGCTCGGGACCAGCAGAAATCCGGCCATCAGAGCCGAAAAAAGAGCGCTTCGAGCAGTAAGGCGGGATCTCCCTGCCACTGTATTCTCCTTGCGGAAAGTCGGGACCAGGCTGGCGTGAACACCGGAATCAGGGCAAAATATCCGAATTTTTTCCGGAACTGATCGGGGGATGGAACCCGCCAGAGAATAGTCCCTGGGGCCCCGGAGGCGCAAGTTTCCAGTCAAGGGGACGCAAAAAGGGCGGAAACCGCGAAGAGGGTGCGGTTCCCGCCCGGGGGGAAAATTGTGGCATGGGATCAGCCCACCGATCTCAAACCGGGTTTCGACGGGGACTTATCCTGGTCGGTCCTCCCCATCTTCAACAGGAAGCAGTCCTCACCCCGGCTGTACACGAGCCCCAGGACGAGTCCGAAGATGGCGTGGCCCATCAGGCTGGGGAGCATGTTCGACGCCGCGGTCGTGTTCCAGTTCACCCCGAAGCCCATGCCCAGGAAAAGCGGCATCAAGGTCAAGGGGCCCAGCACCCACCAGACCGCTCCGTAGGCCATGCCCGCGATCAATCCGCTGACCTTGCCCGTCACCACCGGTCCCAGCAGGAGCCCGAAGGATCCGCCGATCCCGGCGCTGATGCCCAGATGCACCAGGAACCCGACCAGGGCGTTGGGAACACCGACCATCTTTCCGATCATGGGCAGGGTGCCCATGAAGCTCATCATGATGCCGAAAACTACTCCGCCGACCAGTCCTCCGACGATTCCGTGCTTGATTCTGTTGGCGTTCATTGATCTCCTCCTTAAAATATGTTCAGGTCCACCCGAGGTGGATCTTGTTGGAATCCGCTGTCGGTCACAGGAGTGAGTGGGCTCGGCCGTCGTTTTGTTACAGTTTTTTCCACCCGGGAGTTTGACGCCCAGATGTTGTTTTCCCTGGCGTCCGAAGATTTTTCCGGTCCTGAATTCCTGGATCTGCTCCAGGCCCGGGACGAAGCCGCCCTGCACCGGCTGGTGAAGACCTACCTTCCCCAGATCCTGCGTGCCGCCCGGGGTGCGGGTCTCAGTCCACAGAATGCCGAGGATGTCTGCCAGATAACGTTCGTCACCTTCATCCAGAAAATCGACGCCTTCGAGGGGCGATCCCACGTGCGCACCTGGTTGTTCGGGATTTTGTATCGTAAGATTTCAGAGATGAGGCGGACGGCATCCCGCGAAGGGTCGGCCGAAAGCATCGAGGAGGTCATGGAGTCCCGGTTCAAGACCGACGGCCACTGGCAGCGGCCTCCGCGCGACACGGACATGGCCGCCTACGAGAGGGAAGTCCGGGAACATCTGGCCGATTGCCTCGAAGGACTGACGACCGACCAGCGGATAGCCTTCACCCTGCGGGAAGTGGAAGAGATGGAAAGCGATGAGATCTGTCAGACCCTGGACGTCAGCCGTTCAAACCTGGGCGTGCTGCTCTTCCGGGGCCGCAACCTGTTGCGGGAATGTCTCGAAAAAAGAAACATCAGAGGTTGATCGAACATGTTGAAGTGCCGAGACCTGTCCCAGCTCGTGGCCGCCGACGAAATCGAGGAGTTCGGTTTCATGAAGCGGATGGAGCTGAAGTTCCACCTGTTCATGTGCCGGCACTGCCGCAACTACGTGGCCCAGATCCGGTCCCTCGGCCAGGGCGCCCGGGACATCGCCTCCGCCGACGGGCCGGGCCAGGATCAGCTGGAGAAAATCGAAAAAAAGATCTGCCACCACATCTGCAACGACGCCCCCGGTTCGGAATAGCCCGGGTCAGTCCACCACCACCTCGACCAGGACCATCTCCTTCAGATATTTCGCGGCCGCGGCCTGCAGGTCATTCAGGGTCAGATCGTCGTAGGCGGTCAGTCCGTTCAAGTAGCCCGGGATGTCGCCTTCCAGCTCCGCCATGGCCAGATAGTAGGCCTGCCCCATCGAGGACAGCCGGCGCATCATCATGCGGCCGGAGCGGGCGGCGCGGATCTTGTCCATCTCTTCCTGGGTGACGGTAGCCGCGTCGAACCCGGCGATGAAGTCTTTCAGGGCCTGCCGGCCCTCGTCCTGGCGTTCGACCGGCGGATTGATCCACGAGGTGAATTTACCCCGCTCACCGATCACCTCGAGCGAGGCCCCCACGCTGTAGCTCAGCCCCCGGGTTTCCCGCAGGTCCATGGCCATCCGGTCGGACAGGATGGCCGTGACCAGCTTCAGGGCGCCCGCATCGGTCTTCTCCACCGCCATGAGCGACCCCAGCCGCACGGCCGCCATCTGCCCGCCGACGTTGGCCGTGAGGGTTTCCGGATGGGTTGTCACCGGGGTGATGGGAAGGCCCGATGTCGGCGTCCCTTTCCCGCTCAGCTGGTCTTCGAGAGTGGACTTCAACGTCTCGTGGGTGGCGGGACCCACGATGGAGAAGATCAGATTCTCCGGAGAGAACGCTTTGCGGTATACCGTCCGTACCTGGTTGAAATCGAGGCCGGCCAGCGAGGCGGGATCTCCTTCTGCCGGCAACACCAGGGGGTGCTCCCCGTACAGCGCCGCATTCAACATGGCACCTGCGGTACTGCGGGCGCTGGCCTCCTGCCGCTCCATTTCCTTGATCCGGTCCTGACGCACCTTGTCGAAAGTGGCGTCGTCGAAGGTGGCGTGCTGCAGCACGGTGATCAGCAGGTCCAGCACCTCGGGCCCGTATTCGGCCGCCGTTTCGATCCGGATGAAACTGAACCGGCCGTTGGTGTAGTAGTTGTCCATGGGGATGCGGTCGTCGTCCACCAGCTTGACCACCGCCCCCAGGTCGCGCAGACGCCGTGACAGGCAGACCTTGTCACAACCGGGGATGCCCTCGCTCAGGAGGCGGTGCACAATGTCCAGGGCCCCGGCCAAAGCGTTGTCCCGATCGATGAGGGACCGGCCTCGCACCGCCAGGTGGATGGCGGTCAACGGGCTGTCCGGATTGGTCTGGCTCACCAGGACCGCCCCGTTGGCCAGGACCGAGCGATCGACCTGCAAGGGCGTTGGCGCGGCGGGGGCCGGCGGAGCGGTCGCGGTCCCGGCCTCGTCCCCGCCTGTGGCGGCCTGCTTCTTCATGGCCGTGGCCATGGCCGGGGGCATTTTCATTCCCGCGGGCATTTTCATTCCCGGCGGCATGCCGCCCATGCCGCCTTCCTCCTTGGCCTGGGCGGGATCCGGCTCGATGAACACCGCCAGGGCCGGAGCATCGACCAGCCAGTTGGTCAGGACGCGGGTCACGTCCTCGGCGGTCACGTTCCGCAGTCCGTCGAGATAGTTGATGAAGAAGTCCGATCCCCCCAGCACGATCGATTCGGCCGTGTAGATGCCTGTCATGCGCAGCTGTTCCCGCTGCAGGAGGGTTTCCACCTCGGACATGCGCACGATGCCGAGGATGTCCTCGCCCGTGATTCCCATCTCCACGGCGCCGACCACGGCGTCCTGGACCAGGCGGTAGACCGACTCGGGTTCCGCTTCATCGGGCAGGGTGAATTCCAGGGTGAGGCGGCCGAATCCGGGCGCCTTTTCCCACCACAGGCCCAGGTCAGGCCGCACCGCTGGTTCGAGATCGTCCAGGGCCCGGGTCAGGATGCCGCTGCCCTCGAGGCCCAGCAGCTCCGTCATGACCAGGAAGGGGAAGAATTCCGACATCCCGTAGGACGGGGCCTCGAACGACAGGGCGAGGATGCGTTGGTCACCCCCGCGCCTGGAGATCGTCGACGTGCGGTCGATCAGGGCGGCGGGCCGGAACCCGTCCAGGTCGACCGTTCCCGGCGAGGGTGTTCCGTAGTAGGTCTCCAGCAGTACCAGCGCCTGGTCCCGATCGAAATTGCCCGCCAGGGTCAGCACCATGTTGTTGGGCATGTACCAGTGCTTGTAGAAATCGTAGACGTCATCCCGCACCATATGCTCGATGGTCGACTTCGTACCGACGGTCGGCAGTTCCAGACTCGATCCCGAGAACAGGGCCTGGCGCAGAGCCGTTTCCGCGTAGTGGCCGGGCCAGTCGCGGCCCTGAACGATCTCGCCCACCACGATGCCCTTTTCCTTGGCGAACTTGTCTTCGGGCAGGATGGAGTGGAAGAGCATCTGCGACTGGATATCCAGGCCCGTTTCCATGGCGGCCGCCGGGATCACCATCATGTAGTTGGTGTAGAAATCCGTCGTGTTGGCGTTGTTGTAGGCACCCGCGTTGTCCGCCAGGTCGTACTGCTCTTCCTGGGTGTACTTCTCGCTGCCGTTGAACAGCAGGTGCTCGAGCATGTGACTCATGCCGCTGGTGCGGTAGTCCTCACGCGCCGAACCCACCTTGACCTGGGTGTAGATCCCGACCATGGGCTGGGCGGGATTGCGCATCAGGATCACTTCCAGGCCGTTTTCCAGGCGCAGGATCTCGATGTTGTCCGGCAACGGGTGGAACACCGGATCCAGGTTGGGATCGAGGTATTCCCCCCCGTGGCTCTGGGCGGTTGCCGTGGTCGCGTTTCCGGCGGTCATCAGGCCCAGCAGGGCCAGGACGGTCAACAGTCTGGACATCTTCAAGATCGTTTCCTCCGCAGAAAGGTTTTCTCCCAAAACATCAACCCTGGGCTGCTTCGGCCCCATCAATGATCCCTACGAAATCGGCCGGCTTGAGCGACGCGCCACCGATCAGGCCGCCGTCCACGTCGGGCAGGCCGATCAGTTCGCGGGCGTTGCCCGGCTTGCAGCTTCCCCCGTACAGGATGCGCATGTAGTCGGCCACTTCCTGCCCCAGGACCCCGGCCAGCACCTGGCGCGAATAGGCGTGCATCTCCTGGGCGATTTCCGACGTGGCGGTTTCGCCGGTGCCGATGGCCCATACCGGCTCGTAGGCCAGCACGGTGTTGTAGGCGTTGACGAACTCCAGCCGCGGCAGCACGCCTTCGAGCTGGGCCTTGACCACTTCCTGGGCGCGGCCGGACTTGCGCTCTCCGATCACCTCGCCGAAGCAGAAGATGGCCTTCAACCCCGCCTTGTGGATCAGGTCGATCTTGGCCACGAACATGTCGTCGGTTTCCTTCTGGTACTCGCGCCGTTCGCTGTGGGCGACGATCACGTACTGGCAGCCGGCCTCGGCGAGCATTTCGGCCGACACCTCCCCGGTGTAGGCGCCCCCAGCCTGGTCGGCGCAGTTCTGGGCGCCCAGCAGGACAGGATCTCCCTGGGCCACCTCGGCTACCGCGGGGAGGCTCACGTAGGGCGGGCAGACCAGGACATCGCCCTTGAGCTCGCGGCCCCTGAGAAGACCGCTCACGCCCTCGGCCAGTTCGCGCCCGGCAGCGGGCCCCATGTTCAGTTTCCAGTTTCCAGCCACCAGATATCGGCGCATGATGGGCTCCTTGAACTTGCTGACGTTGAATAACCAGGATTCGATCGGGGTATTATATGAAATACTGCGCCGATAACGAAGAAAGGAATGGCGATGAACAGGGGTTACAAGTGTGAAAAATGCGGCCACACCGCTTTCGAAACCAGCGAATTCCGGGCTACCGGGGGCTTTTTGACCAAGATCTTCGACATCCAGAGCAAGAAATTCACGACCGTTTCCTGCACCCAGTGCCAGTACACCGAACTCTACAAGGGTGACCAGAGCTCCCTGGGGAACATCTTCGACTTCATGACCAGGGGATAGGCAGGATCCTCCCTGCTTGCCGTTGACCCGCCAAATGGTCTAGGATTGTGCTTTGGGGGGATCGCAAACGCGTTTCCGCTCTCCTTTCCCACTTCCCGGGGAGAGCTGTGTGATCGGCCAGACCATCAGCCACTACCGTATCACCCGCCAGCTCGGCGCCGGCGGCATGGGAATTGTCTACGAGGCTGAAGACCTCGACCTCAAGGTCACCCGCGCTCTGAAATTCCTCCCCCCGGGTTCCGCCGTCAGTGAAGAAGATATCCTGCGTCTGGAACGCGAGGCCCGGGCCGCGGCCGCCCTCGAGCACGGCAACATCTGTCCGGTCCATGAAATCGGGCGCGACGGCGAGCAGACCTTCATCGTCATGTCCTTCCTGGAGGGACAGACCCTGGCCGAACGCCTGGATGACGACGAACCCCTGTCCATCCCCCAGGCCCTGTACATTACCGGTCAGGTGGGCCGGGCCTTGAGCCGGGCCCACGGGGCCGGGATCGTTCACCGAGACATCAAACCCGCGAACATCATGCTCACTGAAGACGGTGAGCCTGTGGTCATGGACTTCGGCCTGGCCAAGGCCAGCGGCATGACCCGGGTCACCAGGACCGGAGCGACTCTCGGCACCGCGGCTTACATGTCACCGGAACAGGCCAAGAGCGATACGGTCGATGGCCGGTCCGACATCTGGTCCCTGGGTGTAGTGCTGTACGAGATGTTGGCCGGCCAAGTCCCCTTCGGAGGGGATCATCTGGCGGCGGTGGCCTACGCCGTCCAGCATCGCAAGCCGGAATCTCTGACCAGGCTGCGGCCGGAAGTCCCGGTGGATCTGGAGAGGGTGGTCCTGCGCGCGATGGCCAAGGATCCCGCGCAGCGATACCAGACTGTGGACGATTTCATGGACGACCTGTCGGCGGTGCAGGCCAAGCAGGGGCTGGACCGTCGCACGCTATGGCAGGACCGGATCCGCAAAACGCAACAGAACAAGTTTCTGGTGGCCGGCCTCCTGGCCGCGGTCCTGCTCGCAGCTGCCGCCCTGGTTTTCTGGCCGCGTTCGCGGCCGATCCGGTCGGTGGCCGTGCTACCGGTCCAAAACCTCACCGGGGACAGTGAACAGGAATTCCGCTCCGCAGGCATGACCGACGGCCTGATCTTCGCCCTGTCCAGCCTGGAGGCCAGGCCCCGGGTCATCTCCCGTCAAACGATCATCAAATACCGGGATTCGGAACTGACCCTGCCGGAGATCGCGAGGGAACTCGGGGTCGACGCGGTGGTGGAGTCGTCCCTGTTAGAAGTTGGGGACCGGATCAAGGCCTCCATCAAGCTGATCGAATCCGAGACCGAAGAGACGCTCTGGGCCGACACCTATGAAGAACCCCTTGACCACATAATGGGGCTGTACGGGCAGGCGACCCGGGACATCGCCCGGGCCATGGATCTGGGATTGTCGGCCGATGATAGGGAGCATCTCGAATCGGCTGCCGTGGTGGATCCCGCGGCCTACAAAGCCTACCTCAAGGGACGGTTCTGGCTGGGCAAGGACAAGGACCCCGACCATGCCGCCAAGTCGGTCGCGTTTTTCGAGGAAGCCATCGCCCGGGATCCTAACTTTGCCCCGGCTTGGGCGGGGTTGGCCCAGATCCACAGCAACCTCGTGGTGTTGACCGGCCGGACTGGAATCGAGCACGCCGATATCGCCCGCAGGGCCGCCCGCAAGGCCCTCGAACTCGACCCCGGGGCGGCCATTAGCCGCGCGGCTCTTGCTAACGTTTTCATGCTGATCGACCTGGATTGGGCGGCCGCAGGTAACCAATGGGAAAAGATTCCTCCCCGGGACCGGGAAAGTGTCCCGGGCTATTCCATGTTCCTGCGCTGTTCGGGTCGGTTCGACCAGGCGATCACCTGGTCCCGGAAGGCCCTCGCCGCAGAACCGATGTTATCCGAACGGATCTTGAACCTGGCCACCAGCCTGGCCTGGGGCCGCCGTTATCACGAGGCGGAACCTGTCCTGGAGCATCTGCTGGAATACTACCCCGATGATTTTTGGGGCCAATACACTTTGGCCCTCTGCCTGGAAAGAACCGGGCGGCACGAGCAAGCCCTGGCCGTGTTCCCTCAGGCCCTGGACAGCTCGCTGTTCCTCATCATGGGCGACAGGGCCCGGGTCGAGGGGGAGATTGCGGGCATGCTGGAGGAGATGGAGGAAACCGGGACAACGGACCTGGCCTGGCACCTGTCCCGGCACTACGCCTGGCTGGGTAATCGGGAACAGGCCCTGCGCTGGCTGAAGGTGGCCAGCGTTGATCATCCCAAAGATTTCTGGATTGCCAATGCCACCGCGGAATTCGACTTCCTGCGTTCCGAACCGGAATTCATGGATTGCCTGCGCCGGGCCGGGTTCACCGAGGAGATGGTGGCGGCATCGCAGGCTTTGGCCTCGGAGAAAATATTAGGGGATTCTTAAACCGGGGTTAGTGGGGGCTGAGCTCCCGGTCACACCTTCGGCAAAAACGCCAGCAGAAGTCGGGCCATGCGTTCCCGCACCATCTTGCCGACCTCCACCACGTCCTGGTGCGACAGTTCGGGCTGCCCCGTTTCGCGCGCGGGGTTGGTGATGCAGGACAATCCCACCGGCGACACCCCTAGCCGCTTTAGCAGCACCGTCTCGGGCGCCGTGGACATGCCGACCGCATCGCAGTGGATGCGGCGCAGCATCCCGATCTCGGCCTTGGCCTCGTAGGCAGGGCCGTACATGCTGGCGTAGGTGCCGCTGTGCATGGGCACGCCCGTCTCGGCGGCGGCGGCCACCAGTTTGCGGGCTAGGTCCGGATCGAACAGATCGGCCACCCCTCCGCTGCGGCCCACTTGGGCCAGGGCGGCGGAGGTTTCGGCATCCGTACCGGCGGCCGGGGCGAAGGGCTGGGCCAGCAATCCGCGCAGGGCGTCGTGCAGGTGCATGTCGATCTGGTCGCGGATCACCATCAGGTCGCCCGGAATATAGTACCGGTTGAGGCCGCCGGCGGCGTTGGTCACCACCGCGGTGTCGATGCCCAGGCAGGCCAGAACCGCCGTTGGCAGCAGCAGCTCGTCGAAGGGGAGCCCCTCGTAGGGATGCAGCCGTCCCTGCATGACCACCACGGGCACGCCGGCGGCCTTGCCGCACACCAGCCGGCCCGAGTGTTCGGCCACCGAGGTCGTGGTGTAGCCGGGGATCTCCCCGTAATCGACGGCTTCAGCGTCGTCCACCGCGTCCACGAAGTTGCCCAGGCCGCTGCCCAGGATCAGGCCCACCTTGCCGCCAAAACCCCGGTCGCTCAGGAAATCAACGGCTTCGGCCACCCGCGGCCGCCACGATTCGGCGAGGATCATCAGACGCTCGTTCATGGCCGGCCCACCTTCCGGCTGTCCAGGTCGAACTTGTCGCGCAACGAGGTGAAGGTCTCCAGGGCCTCGTGGATCATCGCGCCCTTCTCCTTTTCAGGAAGGAACGCGCTCTTGAATCCGTTGACGAGGAGGTTTTCGGTCTCCAGCAGGGTCAGGTCGAAGGTGTCGACCGCCAGGCGCAGTTCCCGCGCGGGCGAGGTGCGCGCGAACAAGGTGTTGTCCGTGTTCAGGCAGACCCGCAAACCCTCCTTCAGGTAGAAACGGAAGGGATGCTCCGCAAGGTTCTCGACGGTGCAGCTCTGGAGGTTGCTGCTCAGACAGATCTCCAGAGGCACCCGGTTGTTGGCGACGTAGGCCATCAGGTCCGGATCCTCCTCCAGGCGGGTGCCGTGGCCGATCCGGTTCGCGCCGCAGTGGTGCAGGGCCTGGTGGATGGACTCCGGGCCGAAGCCTTCGCCCGCGTGGATCGTGACGTTCTGGTTGTGGTTCATCACGTGGTAGAACGCTTCGAGATGGTTCTTGGCCGGGTAGTCCTGCTCGGCGCCGGCCAGATCGAAGGCCACCACGCCCCTGCCCTTCCAGGCCACCGCCAATTCGGCCAGTTCGAGAGATTTGGCGGGTTCGATGGTCCGGATCCCCGTGATGATGATTCCCGATTTGATGGCCCCCGGGGTAACCGCCTCATCCAGGCCCCGGCGCACGGCCGCGACCGTCTGGTCCGGCGTCAGGCCCTGCTGGGTGTGCATGAGGGGGCAGAACCGGATCTCCAGGTACCACACACCCTGGGCGGCGAAGTCCTCCACCAATTCGCGCGCCACTCGGGCCAGGCTGGCTTCGGTTTGCAGCACGGCCGCGGTGTGGTCGAAATGCTTGAGGAACTCGTGCATGACGGCCTCGCGGTCGGCGGGAAAATACAGTGCGCGCACCTGTTCCGGGTCGTCGGGCATGTCCATCCCGACGGCGCGACCGAGTTCCATGAACGTCTCCATGCGCAACGAGCCGTCCAGGTGGCAGTGCAAGTCCGTCTTGGGCAGGGCCGTCAGCAGGGCGTCGGGTATGTCGGGGCCGCGCAGCAGATCGCTCGGCCGGTAGTCGCTTGATTTCAAGTTTCATCCCCGTTTCGGATATGCAAAGACGGTCACCCGCCGTTTCGTTCGTGCTTGTCGATGTGGAACTCGCGGATCATCCCCAGCAGGTCCTCCTGGGCCTTCGCATCATCCCGCAGATTGATCTTCTCGGTGTCGATGGTCCGCACCGGGCACAGGGCCGGGGCGCGTTCGATCCAGTCCTCGTAGGCCAGGTGCAGGTCCTGCAGGAAATCGAGCGGGATCTCCGACTCGCAGCCCCGCCCCCTCTGCCTGATCCTTTCCAGCGCCGTTTCGGGCTGGCACTTCAGATATATGATCAGATCCGGCGGGGACAGGAAGGACACCATGTTGCGGAAGACCTCGCGGTAGTTTTCGTAGTCGCGGTCGTCCATGCAGCCACGGCGGTGCAGGGTGGGCGCGAAGATCTCCACGTCCTCGTAGATGGTGCGGTCCTGCACTGCGGATCCCTTGTGGTCGAGGATGAGCTTCTGCACCTCGAACCGCTTGCTCAGGAAATAGACCTGCAGGTGGAAGCTCCAGCGCTTCATGTCCTTGTAGTAGTCGTCGAGGTAGGGGTTGTTGATGACCGGCTCGAAGTGCATCTGCCAGCCGAACACCTCGCCCACCATGGTAGTGATCATGCTCTTGCCCACGCCGATGTTGCCGGCGATCGAGACGAAAAACGGCGTGGCCGGGACATCCTTCTTGGGAAACTTCTTTTTCAGGGCGCTGATACTCACGATGTCACTCCGCTTCAACCGGTCATGAATTTTTGTTCGAATTCCTCGACCACCTCGCGCAGGTGATCGGGGAGCATCTGCCGCGCCGTCAGCTCGATTTCGCTGGGCACATGGGTGAACCGGGCCAGGGCCAGGGCGCCCGCCATGCAGGCCTGCGTGTCGGCGTCGCCGCCGAGGGAGACGGCCAGCCGCACGGCGTTTTCCCAGTCGGTGCCTTCCAGGAAACAGATGATCGCCTCGGGCACCGAACCCTGGCACGAAACGTCGAACACGTAGCCGGGCCGGATGTCCTGGACGGTGCGGTCCAGGTCGTAACCGAACCGGTCGGTGATCTCCTTTTTGATGGCCGACGGCTCGGCTCCCTGCCGGGCCATCAGGATGCCGAGGGCCATCGCCTGGGCCCCTTTGATCCCCTCGGGATGGTCGTGGGTCACGACCGCCGATTTTTCAGCCTCGCGCAGGACCTCTTCCTCGGTATCGAAGGCAAACCCTACGGGGCTGACCCGCATCGCCGAACCGTTGCCCCAGCTGTTGTACGGTTTGCCGTGTTTGCTGGACAACCAGTTTTTGAACCCCGCTCCGTAACCCGCCAGGGGATAGAGCCGTCCGAAGATCCGGTAGTTCTCGGCGTAATCGCCGTCGGTCAGCAGCGAAAACGCCGTGGCCACCGTCAGCACGGTGTCGTCGGTGAACCTGCTGGCCTCGGTGAACAGGGGAAAGTCCAGGGACTTGTGGGGGGAGAATTCATGGGCGGACCCGATGATGTCCCCGGCAATGGCACCCAGCATGGCTTTCCCTCCTTGGCGGTGGATTGATGGTGAGTGATTATCGGTCACCGAGCCGGGTTAGGGCAAGCTTTCCGTTACCGGGACGTCGACTTGTCACATTCCCATCAGTGGCCGCGCCACGACCATGTAGGCCACCGCCGCCGCGGTGTGACTCAACAGGGCCGGCCAGACAGAGCCGGTTTTTTCACGCAACCAGCCCCAGCCGATTCCCGCGGCGAGGATCGCCGCCAGGAACAGGACGGCCACCGCAAGGTTCCCCACCAGGAGGTAGACCGTCACGCCGTGGTAGCTGGCGTAGCAGGCGGCGGTCACGAAGATGGCTGCGGCGCGGGGCCGGCGGTCCGCCAGATCACCATGGATGAAGCCGCGCCAGTAGAGTTCCTCGGCCGGGCCGTTGACGAGGGTCATGAACCAGAACAGTGCCGCCAGGTTGGTGGGGTCCACACCCCACCGGGCCAGGACGGCGGGCACGTCCTGGTCGGCCAAAAGCGCATCTCCCTGCCACCGGAAAACGAGAATGGTTCCGGCCGCCAGCACGAGTCCCAGCAGGAGGCCGATCCCGATTCCCCGGGCGGTGCCGGGGCCGGTCAGGGCCAGATCACGAAGGTGCCGGGAAAACGGATAGCGGCGGACCACGAGGTTGCGGACCGCCGGCAGGATGAGGCAGAAGCCCAGGTGGTAGACCGCGAAGACGGCGAAGACGTTGTGCCAGAGGAGCAGGCAGGCGACGACCGAGGCGGGGGCGGCCAGCAGCCAGAACCAGGTTCCGATGCCGATCCCGGATTCAGCCTGCGGGGAACTGGAAATCAATAGGGCCCGCCATCATCACCAACGGTTTCCTGGTAGTATTCGCCGGAGATGAGTCGAACCACCGAGTTGCTGTTTTCCAGGGTGACAAAAACATAGGCGCCAAAGAAGGCCTCGCCGGTGTTTCCGGCCTTGTCGAAAACCCCCAGGGACGTGGGAGCCAGAGTTTCATCGTCACCCGTGGACTGCATCAGAAATTCCCCGGTGGGGGTGAACAACTGAATGCGTCGGTTGTTCGTGTCGGCCACGAAGATCCGGCCGCTGCCGTCGATCGCCACGTCCGATGGTCGGTCGAATTCCCCGACTTCAACACTGGGTCCGCCCACCCAGTCCTCCTCGTTGCATTCCGCCGCATTACCCAGCACGAATTCCGATGCCGAAGCCGGGGTGCAAGCCTCGGGAGGATCAAACAGGACCGCGAATCCCCGGAGGTCCATGTCGAGGAGGTCAGGGGTGCTGTTGAACCGGATCACCCAGTTGCGGTTGGTGGCCACGTCGCAGACCAGTAGAGAATCTTCACTGTCGGTCGCCATTCCCGCCGGATCGTGGACGAACCGGGCGCCCGCCCCGTCGGCCCGGGCCAAAACACCATGGGGGTCCAAACCCTCGGCCAGGGAAAAAGCGTAGCGGTGGATCACCCCCGATAGGGGATCCGAAAGATACAGGTATGTCCGCGCCCCGGGCACTTGCTGGATTCCCGAAGGGTTGGTGGCCATGCCCGTGACGGTCTGGACCTCCGGAAGAGAGCTGGATCCCAGTCGCTGCCCATCGATGGTGTCGTACCAGACGACGCTTTTGGTGTCGTCTTCCCAGACAAATACGAAATCCGCTTCCCCATCCACACACAAGGCGAGTGGACCTTCCAGGCCGGTCACCTGGAATTGCAGGTCGAAATCCGTTTCATACTTGGAAAGTGTCCCGGGTGTCAGAACGAAAAGGAAGCTCCCGCCTCTGGTCAGTTGGATCGCCGGCCCATCGACTTCATAGGTTTCATCCACGGTGTATTCGTCGAGAGAAAACACGCCCTTGGCCTGGGGAATGGCGATCTTTTCCCCGCAGCCCGAGATCAGCAGCCCCAGCGAAAGGGCCAATGATACGACCAGGACCGACAGGACTGTCTGGTGGCGCTTCATCGCGATTCCCTTCGCCAGGAATCCGTATCCTTGGGTCTGGTCAACGGTGAAAGATCCACGGAAATATGGTGGATGATGCCGAAGGCCCCCATGTCGCTGTAGGCGTAATCCACCCGCAACAGGAACTGATTGCGCTTGAGCTGCAGGCCAAATCCGGCCGCCCAGCCGGCTTCCGTCCGGCCCGTTTCGTAACCCCCGCGCAGGAACAGCATCTCCCGCAGGCCCAGTTCGGTTCCGAAACGGAAGCTTTCCTGGTTGTCGGAGGGATGGTTGAAGTCCGCCGTGGTCACCAGGCCAATATTCCGGCTCAAACCCCAGGTCTTGGCTGCGCCGAAGGTGCCCTCGGTGGGCGCGGGAAATTTCTGAAAATCCGTGGCTGCCTGGTAGCCGTCGGGCATGGCGGGCGGAGTTCCGCCCGGCTTGAGGTTGCTGCCGAAGTTCTTCACCGCGAAACCGACTCTCAAATCTCCCAGACCCACGAAATAAAGTATGCCCAGATCCGCCAGGAGGGCTTGGATCTGATATTCATCCAGGTTCTCCTGGTAGAATTTCAGGGTGCCGCCGATGGAGAAACGGTCGGTCATGGACCGGGCCAGGGTGGCGCCCACGAAAAACTGGTTGGCATTGAAATACTGGCCAGTACCAGCCTGGTGGAATTCATCCGTGCGCAGGATGTCCCCGGAACGAAGGACTCCCATCGAGAGGCCAAATCCGTAATTCTGGCCGCGGCGGTGGAATGAGAGATAGTCCAGGTCGATTCCGGCGGTGTACTTGCTATGACTCGCGTAGTAGTTCGTCCGGCCCGGAGTCCGCATGATCCCGGCGGCATTCCAGTACAGGGCCGAGGCGTCCGTGGCCATGGCGGTGAAAGCCTTCCCCAGGGCCACCGAGCGGGCGCCGACGGGAATACGCAGGAACTGAGCCCCGGCGGTGCCCGCGTTTTCCTCGCCGAAAAGGGTCAGGAGATCGGCGGCACCAGCACCGGTCACTGATCCCAGCATCAGCAGGAGAGCCAACAGGGCCTGAGCCAGGGGACGCCTGTGCAAGCGGACTACCATGAGTAGCTCACCCCCCACATCAGGATCCGCGGTCTTTCAATGTAGCTGGGATTCACGATGCCCTTGGCATATTCCTCGCTGTTGGTGGACACTTCATACCCATCCTGGGTCCAGTCGTCCACCCACTGGGGGTTGTAGTCGCCGACCTCGTAGCCGCTTCCGGTGTAGGGGTTGACCCGACGGAAATTCTGGTGGTTGAGGATGTTCTTGAACTCCAGGTACATCGTCAGACGGCCCCGGTTGCGGAAATTCCAGTACTTGTTCAACCGCAAATTGATACTGCCACGCCAGGGCCCGATGGCACTGAGGACATCGCCCCTGATGGGATCCGTTCCCGAAGCCACCCAGGTTTTTGGGGTGTAGCGTTGGCCGGCGGAGGCCTGGGCCAGGAGATTGAAGCTCCAGTTCGGAGGCATGCGCCAACCGAACAGGTGGGGACGGTCCGTTTCGAACACCGAAAAGTCCAGGTTGAGGCTGGTCGACCAGGGGCGGTCCCAGATCAACGGGTTCCGCGTCAGTCCGCCGATGCTGGATTCGGGTTCGTAGGCCTCGTCGTAGATGGCCCTCAGATAGGCTTCGTCGGCGGTGCTGTTGGTCCCGGTGGTGCTCTGCAGTTCGAAGCTGCCGGACCCGCTGAGCCAGCGCGTGGTCCGCTTGATGACCGTGACCTCTATCCCCAGGCTGCGGGCGGAATCCCCGTTGAAGTAGCGGACCGGCTCGATGGTCGTGAGTCCCGTATCGTTGGGATCGGGTGTCTCGTTGGCGCTGATGTCGACTGAACCCAGGTTCACCGCCTTGGCGTAGTCGTAGATGTCCCGGTTGAAGAAGGTCAGCCCCAGGCTCCACAGTCCGCCGAATTCGTGCTGCAGTCCGGTCTCGTATTCGATGGTGACCTTGGGGTCGAGGTTGGGATTGCCCAGCAGCTGGATTTCTGTGGCCACTTGGGCCTCGAGTTGCGGGTAGACGTAGGCGAACCGGGGCCACTGGCTGAAGTGGCCGTAGTTGAAGAAGAACTTGTCGCGCTCGGTCACGGGAAAGCTCAGGCCGATGCGCGGCGAAAGCCTGGCCTTCCAGCTGCGACCCGCCATGCGGAAGGTATTGTCGTAGAACTCGTCGGCCATGTCGTCGGTGATGAACAGGTAGTCGTCGGGGGTGGTCATGACCCTTTCGACTTCCTTGCCCGGGGCCCACATATCCGCCCGGATCCCGGCGTTGATGATCAGCCCACGGTATTCGAGCGTATCCTGGAAATAGGCCGCCGTGGTGATCGGGTGGGCCACGAAGATGTCCTGCTTGATGGCCAGTTTTCCGGAGGGCGGATCACCCAGACCCGACTGCAGGTCGATCAACTGCATCTCGGTGAAGGAGATCTCGAAACCGGTCTTGAACCGGTTGTTGCCGATGCCCATGAACGAGTAGGCCCCCTTGGCCGTCCAGGACTCGGAATAGTGGTCGTGCCAGCGGTCGGCGCTGCCCCGGGCCTGTCTTTCCGGCGACTGGGACATGTCGATGGGCGTGTAGGTGGTGAAGTCGTCGTTGCCGTTGAGGTTGCTGTGCAGGCGGTTGAAGTTCCGCCCCAGGGTCAGCTCGTACCAGGAATTCTCATCCAGCACCTGCCGGTAGTACAACTGGGACAGGATGTTCTCGGTGGTGAACACCAGGTACTGGTCCAGGTTGTCCATGAACGGGCGGGGATATCCCTCCCCCGCGAGGAAGAAGCCCTGACCGACACCGACGTTCCGACTCAGGTTGATGTTCAGCTTGTGATGGGGCGTGAAATTCCAGGTCCACTTCAGCAGTCCGTTCCAGTTGTTCTGCTGCCGGGGTGACCAGAAGTTCTGCTTGTAGATGGGCGACTGCAGGCGATTCTGCCGGCTGTAGATGGGCAGATATCCGTCCCTGGTGTCCACCGACGCACTGGCTATGATGTACTGAGTACCCGGCAGGTTCAGACCCAGGGCCCGCAGTCCCGCGCTGATGGGATCGGGGCCCGAGATGGAGGCCTTGAGAATGTCGATGTTGTTGGGCTCGGTGAAGTCGGTCAGATCTTCCCAGCCCCGGTAATCGTTTTTGGGAACCCGTTTGAATAGGTAATCCCTCTTGAAGCTGACCTTGCCCTCGACCCGGTCGGTACCTTCTTTCGTCGTCACATTGACGATGCCGCTGACCGCCTGACCGTACTCGGCGTTGAAGCCTCCGGTCAGGACCTCGATCTCGTTGATGATCGAAGGATCGATCTGGTAGCCGTAACCGCCCCCGGCCAGAGGATCGTTCACCGACATGCCGTCGACCACGAACATGGTGTCGTCCGCCCGGCCGCCGCGAATGTGGATCTCGTTGTCCTGCAGGGTGACCCCGGGCTGGGTGGCGATCATGTCCACCATCTGGTCCAGCGGCATCGCCTCCATTTCCTTGGCGGAGATGTAGTGGGAGCTGCCCGTCTTGTCGACTTCGACCAGGGCGCGTTCGGCCTGGATCTCCAGCGGGTCGGCCATGATCGCCTGGACCTCAAGCTGGAAATCCAGGTTCAGCACCTCGCCCGCTCCGAGGACCACGGTCTGGGACCCGATCCCATACGAGATGTAGGATGCCTTGATGGTGTAGGTACCCGGCCGCAGCCCCTTGATGATGTAGAACCCGTCGGTGAACGCCATGGTGCCGATGTTGGTGCCCGAGATGAACACGTTGGTGTAGGGCATCGATTCGCCCGACTCGTCGTCGAAGATCCGGCCTTTGATCGTGGCCGGTGCCTGGGGCTGGGTGGCGTTGGCACCAACCTGGGCCGACACGGGCACCGGCGCGGCCAGCGCCAGCAGCACGGCAACGGACAGGCACTTCCACACCAGGAACGCGGGAAATGTTGAGGCGGGACGGCTCACTTGCCGGTCACCCCCAGTTCGAATTCCAGGATGGCGTCCAGGGCCTGGTAGACTTCCGTGGGCTCGAAATCATCGAGCTGCAGGGAGATGCCCACGATATCGGCCACCGGATCCACGCTGCGCAGTGGATTTCTCACACCGACATGGGGATCCGGAGGAATGGCAGGGCGGCGCGGATCTCCGTAACATTCTCCGCATTCCTCCATCTGGTACAGGAATTCGCTTATCAGCATCCCCGAGTTATCGAGCTTGAGCTCCAGCCCGACTCCGCCGTTCGAGGAACCCCGGGTCGAGGTCATGTCCGGAAGATACGGCTGCAGTCCCAGGGCCTGAGGCCCGGCGGGCATGATCAGGGCCGCTTCAGGCAAGGCGTTGATATTTATTCCCAGGATATTTTCCCGGAAGGGATTGGAAAGACCGCTCCCGGATCCCGTCAGGATCCGGGAAATCATGAAGATCTTTTTGGGCCCCAAATCAACCGGGCCATCCAGGTATTGCGACAGAACCCCGTTGAGGGCGGATGCCTCTCGGATGTTGTTGCTGGCGGCCCCGGAGTCGGTCCACAGGGCCAGGTCGAATTTCCGCATGGATTCCAGCAGAACGAAATCCACGTCGGGCCAGCCCTTCCAGAAGGTATACATGTCCCACTGGCCTTCCCCGAAGCGACCGTCGAGGTAGTCCCGGTAGAAATTACGGGTACGACTGGCCGAGGAATCAGGAATGTAGAGGACGTTGCCCCGGGGAGCCCGCACCTCCCAGGAGTACTGGAACACCGTGGTGGACCCGACCCTGTCGCTCACGGAGATCGACAGCGTCCGGGGGATGCCAGGCACGACTGAATCCATGAAGAGTTCGATCCTGACGGATTCCTCATTCCCAGGCAAAAAGGAATCCCGGACCCAGGTGGTTTCAGGGTCAGCCCGGGGGTCCCCTTGGTCATAGGTCTCTTCCGGATCGCCATCCGCGAGGGTGTAGAGGAAGAAGAAATCCAATGTTTCGAGGCCATCGATATCATAGGCGAGAAGCCGGAAATTCATCGCCCCCCAGTTCCAGAATACCGTATCGGCGGCGGCGGCACCGTCCTCGATCACGTTGCCGTCCGCATCGCGAAACTCCCGCTGCATGTTGGACAGGGGGTCAAAATCGGACAGGAGCTCCACCACCGGGGGAAAATTCCTGACGGGGATGAACTGGATGACCGTGTCGCTGTAGGCACCCCTGTTGTCCCGGCAGGCCACCTTGAACGTAGCATCGGCAGATCCTTCATCGTCGGGAACGAACGTCATGGTGGTATCGGTGCTGGTGGTGGTGTCCCAGGGCGCCTCCAGGACGTCGGAGGTGTCGATACTCACGTAGTACTCCACCACCCAACCATCCGGATCGGTTCCGCTCCAATGGAAGGAGCGTTCGGAATAGCTGATGGGCTCGACACTGCCGCTGGTATCCTGGGGGCTGACGAAAAAGGCGATGGTCGGGGGCTTGTTCTCCAGTGATTCAGGATCGAAGGGATCATTGGGCGCACAACCCGCCATCCAGACCAGAGCGGCCACGCCCGTCAAGGCTAGCAGGACCGCACCCATCATGAGTTCCCTGCCGTTGCCATTCCTGTGTTTCACCAATCGGGGGGCCGTCATTTGATGATCACCAGCTTTCCACGTTGGATTTCGCCGGTGTCCGAGTCATCGACCACGTAGATGTAAAGGCCCGAGGCGATGGCCCGGGTCTCTTCACTCAACAGATCCCAGGGTTCCTGGCTGGTGGTAGGATCGTCGTGGTAAAGGGTTTTGACCAGGTCACCCGGGAGGGTGAAGACCTGGATCCGACAGCGGGCCGGCAGGTTGGTGAACCAGATTTTCCGGCCCAACTCCAGTTCCTCGTTGCGATCGTCGAACATGGAACCCGCGCGATAGGGGTTGGGATACACGCCCACTTGCCTGGGATCAGCCGCCGTCGAAGGTCCGGGGCCGGGGAAAACGGTGTGTTTGTTGGCGTTGTATCCGCTTTCCAGTTCGGGTTGGCCTTCTTCGAAGAAGGGCGTACTGAAGGACGTCACCGAATACTCGTAGGGGGCGCCATTGACGAGGTCGGTGTCCATGAAAACCCTTTTACCCTCATCGTTCAAAGACGGCAAACCCGTGTCGAAACCAATGCCGTCGACCTTATCGAACTGGGCGAGCAGTTCGGAATCCTCCGCGGAACCGCCGCCGGTGACATCGGCTCCTTCGATGGCCATCCCTTGGTACCGGTAGATGCGGTACCCCTGGAAATCCTCGCGGCCGTTGGTGGAACTGAGATGGTGTTCGGGTGACCGCAGGGGGCTGTCGAGAGGGAGGCCGGCACCCGTCTCGGAATCGAGGGAATCGCCCGGGGCCCAGCTCATGGTGACCGAATTGTCCCCCACGGCAAATTCCAGGATCGGCGAGGGCGGGCCGGTCGCCACCGAAAATTTATCATTGTAGGCCAACTGGGCGACCTTGCTGTTATCCAGGAGATTCAGGGAATCGGCGCCGGCCACGATGGCATAGGCGATCTCCAGGGTGTCGCCGAACGCCAGTCGGGGGAACGGTCCCGTCGAAATCAGGCTCACCCAGTTGGAGGCCCGGGAGTAATCGACCTCCTGGGTCTCGCCCACGGTAAAGGCGCCGTTGCTCATGATCTGATATTTGCCGGGCAGCGGAGTGTCGGGGTCGTCGGCATCGGTGTACCAATCGTCCTCATCGGGCACCCCCCGGAAACGCCAGGCGTTGTAGGACACCGGGTTGACCCCCGGTTCGGGTTCAGGCTCCTGGCTGGCTCCCAGCAACCGGTAACCGATCCAGCTGGTCGCGAGGCCTTCCTCGCCGTCATCGTCACGCTCGTAGGCCATCCAGATTTCCGGATCGTTCGGAACCGAGTAGGCCGGGGGAACCAAATGGCTGGGACCCCAGGCGCCGTTGAAATCATCGTTGTAGTTCCAGCGGACCGCTGCATTGGGATCATAGGGATTGGTCTGTTGCGTGTTGCCGACGGTCGTGTCCACCCACAGTCCGAGATACAGGTCCCGGAGTTCCTCCTGGATCGAGCTGTTGTTGATGATGGTATAGTTCAGGATGACAAAATCATCGGCATTGACCTGGCCCCAGGCCAGGACCTTCAACTGAACCAGCAACCCGAGCGGAGTATGATTGCCCGACTCGATATAGGCGTAGTCATCAAAGGCGAACTCAACGTGCTGGGTGGCCAGTGCCTGGGAATTGTAGTTGTTGGCGTTTTGTTCGTTGGACCAATTCGTCATCGACCTCTTGACCGGGACCGAGTCCAGTTCATCGAGCTCATTGACAAAGAACGAGTCCTCCCAGACAAAATAGTTCTGGAATTCCCGGATCTCGTCCCCCTCCACCAGCCCGTTGGCGTCCTGGGCGCCGGTGGAAACTCGGAGGTTTCCTTCACTGTCGCGCGCGCCGATCCAGATACCGCCGCGGTAGATATGTTCCGTGTTGCTGTCGAGCTTGTATTCGGCCGAGGGCATGTGGGGATTGCTGAAAGCGGTCCCGAAATACCCCAGATTGTTGACGGCCAATCCCAGCAGCCCCACGTCGGTAAAGAAATTGGTGATAGGGAGGGACGGATTGTCTTCATCTTGAGCAGGCGACGGCCCCGAGCCCAGCAGCAGCAGCGAAGTCAGGAGAATCGAGATCCAGCTCGGGCGCAAAGCAATCTCCAGCGACATATTCAAGAGGAGGAAAAACCGGATCGCCCCGGGATATTCCCCTGCGGTCCGGCTGACCATGTCAACTCCGGCGAACGGGCCGGCGGCGGGTAGGATTCATTTCAGAAATCCCGAGTTGTCAGGGTCGAATGAAGAAATTTAGCGGTTGGGAACTGGCCCTGTCAATCCGCGAACAGGGATGTGTGGTACTATTTGCTGGATGTTGACAATGAAGCTCATTTTCCAGCCGAATCTGGGGTCGCTGATCCCCCCCTCAAACCTGGTTTCACCCCGGCAACCGGGTGAACCGGCGGTGGTTCTGCGCCGTCTGGCCGAACCTTCGGCGTTGAAGGACCTAATCGAGTCCCTGGGCGTTCCCCATTGCGAGATTGGCACGGTTCATTCCCTGGTTTCGGGCGCGGACCTTCCCCTGGAGGCCCGGACCCTCGATGGCGATGTCCTGGAGATCCGGGGAGCGGCCTCAAGACGGTTGGCCTCGGCGCGGTTCCTATGCGACGGCCACCTCGGCAAGCTGGTCGTGCTGCTGCGGGTCATGGGGTTCGACACCGCCTGGGACGATTCCTGGTCGGAGCCGGCCCTGGCCCGCCGGGGGATCAACGAAAAACGCACGGTGTTGTCCCGCAGCCGGTCCCTGCTCAAACGCGCCGCCATGGACGACGCCATGCTGATCCGCGCCGACGACCCGGATGCCCAGGCCGCCGAAGTCGTGGGCCGATTCCTTTTGGTCGACAGGATCCGGCTCTTCGGCCGGTGCAGCAAGTGCAACGGGATTTTGCATGAGGTCCCCAAAGCGGATGTCGCGGCCCGCATCCCGCCCCGGACGGCCAAATGGCTGGACACCTACTATCTTTGCGATGATTGTGACCAGCTCTTCTGGGAAGGAACCCATGTCACCGCATTGCGCGGGCGGGTATCGAAGATCCTCGCCGGTGTGGCAGCCATCGACCTGTCGGATGAACCATGACCACTGTCCGCAACATCCCCGTGGAACTTGCCCTGCCCTTCTGGCGATACGGCGCCATGTTCGGCCCCTCGGGCTGCGCCTTCCTGCTGGACAGCGCCCTGGATACCGGCCCCAGGCCGCGGTTTTCCTTTCTGGGCGGCCAGCCCTGCGCCCTGTTGACGGGACGGCGGCGCGCAGGTGGCGATTTGTCGATGGACCTTGCGCTGACGACCTGGCGGACTTCCGAGGGGGCTTCGCTTCCCTCCCCTGCGACCCGGGAATGGGCCGGGGATCCCTTTTTGTCCCTGAGAACCCTGCAGACGGAATACCGCCCCCTTGATTTGCCCCCCGGGGGGTATTTTCAAAGCGGCCTGGTCGGCTACTTCGGGTATGAAACCGGATACGCCATCGAGCACCTGCCCGACACCGGCGAAGACGACCTCCAGGTGCCGGACCTGGCGTTCATGGTCGTCGATGAGGTCCTGTGCCATGATCACGAATCCGGCGAGACGATCTTATCGATCATCGACCGCGGGGATGCTGATGCGCGCGAAGCTGATTGGCGCTCCCGTATCGCTAGTTGCGAAGCGGAGGCGCCCGCAAGCCGAGCCGACCGGAGCCACGACTGGGGGCGGAGGTCGGCGCCCCCGGGAGAGAGCAACACCGACTCCCCTTGCGCCCGCGCCCACTTCACCAAGGACGAATACTGCGCGGCCGTCCAGCAATGCCGCGATCACATCTTCGCCGGCGACGTATTCGAGGTCTGCCTCACCCAACAAATGGAAATGGACCTGCCCGGCGATCCCTGGGAGTTGTTCGGAATCCTCAGGGACATCAACCCCGCCCCCTTTGCCTCCTGGCTCCAGTTCCCTGGATTCCAGGTGGCCAGCGCGTCACCCGAAAAATTCCTGAGCCTGGACTCCGACCGCATCGCCGAGAGCCGGCCCATCAAGGGAACGCGGCCGCGTGGTGCCAACGCCGAAGAAGACGTCCGGCTGCGCGCGGACCTGGCCGGCTCGGCCAAGGACCGCGCCGAAAACGTGATGATCGTCGACCTGGTGCGGAACGACCTGGGACGCGTGGCGGAAATCGGCAGCGTGACCGTGCCGGAACTGCAGGTCATCGAACAGTATGCCACGGTGTTCCAGATGGTCTCCACGGTAAGGGCGCGGCTGCGCACCGACCGCGACTGTTTCGACCTGGTCCGCGCCTGCTTCCCCGGCGGATCGATGACCGGGGCACCGAAAATTGAAGCGATGAAAATCATTGACGCCATTGAGCCCGTGAAGCGCGGGGTGTACTCCGGAGCGATCGGCTACTTCGATTTCGACGGCACGATGGATTTGAGCATCGTCATCCGCTCGATCGTCTGCAAGGACGGGCGAGCGACCTTCGGCGTCGGCGGGGCGGTGGTCGCCGACAGCGATCCGGCGGCGGAATATCAGGAGACCCTGGACAAGGCGCGGGCGCTCATCGCGGCGGTCTCGCTGCTGGCCGGCCAAAAGGACGCGCCATGAAGGTGATCATCCTGGACAACTACGATTCCTTCACCTTCAACCTGTTCCAGATGGTGGCCGAGTTGTCCGGCGGCATCGAGCCGCTCGTCTTTCGGAACGACGCCGTCACCGTGGACCAGCTGCGCCAACTGGAGCCCGACCGGATCGTCATCTCCCCCGGCGGGGGCCGTCCCGAAAATCCGGGCTATTTCGGCGTGTGCCGGCAAGTGATCCTGGAACTCGGTGAAAGGGTGCCGATCCTGGGGGTTTGCCTGGGGCACATCGGCATCATCGAGGCGTTCGGCGGACGGGTGGTGACCGCGCCCGAGCCCCGCCACGGCAAGACCAGCTACATCCTCCACGACGGGACTGGCCTTTTCACCGGCCTGTCCGAGCCGCTCGAAGTGATGCGTTACCATTCGCTGGTCGGGAAAAGGGAATCGCTGCCGGAATGCCTGACCGTCACCGCCTGGACCGACGAAGGTTTGATCATGGGAGTGCGGCACAAAAAATGGCCCGTGGTCGGCCTGCAGTTCCACCCCGAGTCCATCGGCACGGACTGCGGGCACGATCTGGTGTCGGCATTTCTGGAGGGCCGCTATCTCATGGGCGGACCGGTGGGGCCTCCCGAAATCTGACAGCTACAGCGGATGGACCGTCCCGCAGCGCGGGCACCGGGCCTGATCGGCCTCGAAATCCGGGGGGATTTTCAGCACGGTCCCGCAGGAACATTCGATCCTCTGGTAACCATCCTTCTGGTAGAAAAGGTCATCGACCTGACGGGCGATCTCCCGCTGGGAGGCCGATACTTTTTCGTGGATCGGCGGCGGTTCCGGGGCATCTCCCGTGAGCGCGGAGCTGGGGATCACGCCTTTTTTCGCCCCCTTGACCTCCCGGTAACTGCGGTCGTAATCCATATAGCTGCCTGACCCCATGGCGCGCAGAATGCGGATCCGTTCGTCGATGGGCGGATGCGTGCTGGTCGCGTTGGCGGCCATGTTCTTGGTGCGCTTGAGCGGATTGATGATGTACATCGAGGCCGTCGCGCCGGTGGCGCTGCGGAGTTTATCAGGCGCGCGGCTGATCTTTTCCAGCGCCGAAGCCAGACCTTCGGGATAGCGGGTGAACGAGGCGGCCGAAGCGTCGGCCAGGTACTCCCGCTTGCGCGACACCGCCATTTGGATCAGTCGGGCCAGGATAGGTGCGAGGATCATCAACGCGATGGCCACGATGGCGAAGATGCCCGACCCGTCCTGACCGCCGTCCCGTCGCGAGCGGCTGCGACCGCCGCCGAACCACATGCCGCGCAGGCCGATTTCGGCCAGGATCACGATGGCGCCGGCCAGGACTCCGGCAAACAGCATCAACTGGATGTCGCGGTTGCGGACGTGAGCCATCTCGTGCGCGATCACGCCCTGAAGCTCATCGCGGGTGAGCCGCTTGAGCAGGCCGCTGGTCACGGCCACCGAGGCCGTGTCCGGCCGCCGCCCGGTGGCGAACGCGTTGGGAGCCGGGTCGTCGATGACATAGACGGCGGGCACCTTGGGCAGGCCCGCCGCCAGGGTCATTTCCTCGACCACGTTGAACAGGATCGGCAGATCCTTTTTTTCCACCCGGCGGGCGCCCGAAATCGACAGCATGACGTTGTCGCCCTGGAACCAGGAGACCAGGGTCATGAAGAACCACACCACCAGAGCGATGATCAGCCCGGTGGTCCCGCCGCCACGGCCCAGGAAGTATTCCCCGGCGAAATAACCCAGCGCCATCAGCAACAGGGCCATCAAAAACACCAGGAAAAAGGACTTCCGTTTGTTGGCGGCTATTTGTTCCCACATGTCAGCTGAAGTCCACCTTCGGCGCTTCGCGTTCGGTCTCTTCGGTCACCTCGAAGAAGGTCTCCTCTTTGAAGTTGAACATGCCGGCGACGATGTTGCTCGGGAACATCTGCACCTTGTTGTTCAGGCGCAGGACGGCCTCGTTGAAAAACTGCCGAGCGAAGCTGATCTTGTTCTCGGTGCTGGCCAGTTCCTCCTGCAGGGCCAGGAAGTTCGTGCTGGCCTTCAGGTCGGGATAGCTCTCGGCCACGGCGAACAGCTTGCCCAGTGCGGCGGTCAGTCCACCTTCGGCCGCCATCCGCTCCGGAATTCCGCCGGCTCCCGCCACCGCGGCCCGCGCCTGGGTCACCGCTTCGAGGGTGTCCCGCTCGTGGGTCATGTAACCCTTCACGGTTTCGATGAGGTTGGGAATCAGGTCGTAGCGCCGCTTGAGCTGGACGTCGACCTGGGCCCAGGCTTCCTTGACCTGGTTGCGCAGTCCCACCAGCCCGTTGTACAGACCGACCGCCCACATGACGGCCACGACGATCAAACCGAGTAGAATGAGAAGGGGGATCATTTTTCATCACCTTTCGTGGGAAACATACCGCTGAGGAAATCCCGGACGCCCGGCTGGACATGCCAGCCCTCGTCCCTGAGATCGCCCGCCAGATCGGCCAGTTCTTCATTGTCGAACCAGAGCCCGCAGCCTTCGGGACAGCTGTCGATCAGTACCCGGCGGCCGGGCCCGATATTCACCTTGTTCATCTTGTGATCGCAAAGCGGACAGGGCCGGCTGGGCTCGTCGGTTTCCGCATCGACCAGGGCGGAAGCGTCGGGGGTCCCCAGCAGCAGATCCAGTTCGCCATGGTCGAACCACATGCCCCGGCAGTCCGGACACAGGTCCAGTTCGATCTTTTCAAATTCGACCACATACGTGGGCACGCGGCAGACGGGACATTTCATCTGTCTTCCTCCTTGGCGGAGAATGGCTTAAGCGGAGGGATTTGGCAAGGGGGGTGTGGGGTGGTTGGGTCGGTTCTTTATTGGGGTGTTTTTTGATTTTCATGATCGGTTAATCATTCCATTTTCAACATTTTAACTTGCTGTTTTCGTCTTTTGTTCGTATCTTGATTCCAAGGAGGGAACCACCATGAATCTGCCCAAATTCTGTCCCGGCCGCAGCGCCGGCCAGGCCCATCAAGCATTAAAAACGAGCGTCGAAATCATGGACCGCGCACACCACGGGGCCGTGCTGTGGTTCGGAGAGATCCTCAGTCGCCGGCTTTACCGCGAACTGGGTTACAGCTCCATCTATCAGTACGCGTCGGAGGAGCTTGGTTTTTCAGCTACCCGGACGGGCGATTTCAAGCGGTTGGCCGAGAAACTGGAAGCCTTGCCGCGCGTGAAGGCGAAGGTGAAGTCCGGGGAGCTGGGCTACACCAAGGCGCGCGAGATCGTGAAGGTCGCCGATTCCGGCAACGAAAAAGATTGGCTGGAAGTGGCCGGACAGCAATCCCGGCGTGAGCTGGAGGAGACCGTGCGGCGTGCCAAACGAAAGGTCGATCCTGCTCAGGCGGAATTGATGCCCGCGCCGGCCACGCCCCCCGCCTCCGTTTCCGTGCGGGTGGGTTTTGAAATGTCGCCCACCCAGCTCGCACGGTACGAAGCATTGATGGGCCGGATCGGGAAGGCCGGTGACAAGACGGAACTGCTGTTGGACATGATGGAGACCTATTTGGATTTGCACCACAATGCCCCCCGGGGGGCATCGGCTCCTCGTTATCAGATCCACGTTCACGAGTGTCCGACATGCGAGAAAACAACCGTGCAGACGACGCACGGTGAAAAAGAACTCACCGCCCCCGAGGCGAAAGCCGCCCGTTGTGACGCCACGGTCCATTCACCTGGTAAGCGCAACCGGAGCACAATCCCGCCCAGTGTGCGCCGCGATGTCCTGGCACGCGACCGGCACCAATGCCTCCGGAAAGGCTGTAACCACAACCGCTTCCTGGACATCCACCACTTAGTGCCACGTGCGGCCGGCGGCTCCAACGATCCAGCCAACCTGGTCACCCTCTGTTCGGCCTGCCATCGTCTGTTCCACGAAAAAGGAGGTGACCTGACCAGGCTTTTGAGTGATAGACTGGCGTTCAAGGAGACATCGACATGCTCAAAGCCGCCAGCGAACATCTGAAATCCCTGGGCCTGACCGGTCCGGCGATGGTCGTGGACGAATCACGGGCCCGGGCCAACATCCGCGCCATGGCCGACAAGGCCCGCCGTTCGGGAGTGATTTTCCGCCCCCACTTCAAGACCCATCAGTCACCCGTTGTCGCACGGTGGTTCGCGGACGAGGGCGTGGACAGAATCACCGTTTCCTCCGTCAGGATGGCTGAGCAGTTCGCCGAGACGGGTTGGAAAGATATCACGATCGCCTTCCTGTTGAACCCGTTGGAAATCCCTCGCCTTACCCACCTGGCCGAATACTTGAATCGCCGCGGCGGAAAACTGGGAGTCACCGTGGACTCGGTGGCCGCCGCTCGCGCGATCATCGATCTGGACGCCCAAGTCTGGGTCAAAGTGGACACCGGCTACGGCCGCACGGGGGTACGCTGGGACGCTGCGGATCAATTGGCCAAAGTTCTCACCGAAATTCCCGAGCCCGCGGGCTTGCTCACTCACACCGGGCACAGCTACTCAGCACACGGCCGTAACCAACTTCTGGAAATCTACGCGGAAACAGTGGAGAGAATGTCGGCCGCCAACTGCGGCCTGCCACTCTCGGTGGGCGACACTCCCTGCTGCAGCGCTGTCGACGAATTCACCGGCATCGACGAGATCCGCCCCGGCAACTTCGTCTTCTATGATCTCATGCAGTTGCAAATCGGGTCCTGCACCGCCGACCAGATGGCCGCGGCCGTCGTTTGCCCCGTGGTGGGCATCTACCCCGACCGGAATCAGGTCGTGGTGCACGGGGGCGCGGTGCATCTGTCCAAGGAAAGCCTGGATTTCGAAGGCCGGCGGATTTACGGCTGCCTGGGCGATCTCGATCTGCCCCCCGGGGGGCAAAACGCCGGACTGGGCCCGGTCCTCAGGGAGGACCCGGTCATCTCGCTTTCCCAGGAACACGGTGTGATCGAGGCGGACGCGACCATCATCGGCGACCTGGGCATCGGCGACCTGGTGGTGGTCTGGCCGGTCCACTCCTGCCTCGCGTGTGACCTCATGGGTGAAATGACAACCATTTTCAACAAATGATATCCATTACTCAATAAGTCCAAGTGTGTTACTGTGGTTACTGTTAGGTGGCGATATACGAAATATTTCCCGAGGTGATATCTTGCGACGATGCCTCCCCCTTTGGCTTCTGTTGATCCTGCTGACCGGTCTGGCGGAAACGGCGCAGGCCCAATCGCGTTTCTTCGAACGGGGGGATTCGGGATTTCGAATTTCATACGACATGATCGCCTCCCTGGGAAACTCCAACAATTTCGACTGGGAATGGGGCGCCCATGCTTCCTGCACCTACAAGGGGTGGTTCGATGTCGGTGCGGGATTCGAAGCTGAAACCCAATATCAAGACACCTCTATCGGCCCCAGGTATCTGTTGGCCAATGTCGTGGTCATCCAACCGAAAAGCACCCAAGGCATCGGACTGGAAATCAAGGGCCGGTTCACTCAATGGACCACCGACCTGGAATTATTCAACTCCATTTTCGCCAAGTCCAGGGATCGCTCCTTCGCCACCACCCTGAGAGGTTACTATCGCAACGCGCCGGCCAATCTGATCTTCGGCCTGAGCGGCATCTACACCTTCAACGAGTACCAAACCCTTGATCACTCCGACGAGGTGCTGTTCGGGCATGATAACGGGAAGTTCGGAATGGCCTTCGACGGCCACTTCCTGGCCTGGCGGCTGGTCCACTTTTCCCTGCAGGCTGAATACGCCCAAAACAAAAAATACCCCTATGACTGGGGGTTCACCGTCCGCCTGGGCGTCGGCTTTCTGTTGGGCCTGAATGCGGATCCGGGAGGTCCCGTCCGTGCAAATTAGAGCCCTTCCCCTGATGTTCCTGGCGGGCATCTGCCTGATGGCGGCCGGCTGTTCCGAAGAGCGCTATGGGTTGCTGAACTGCCCGGACGGGCTCGACACCTTTGTCGTCTACCCCCGCGAGGAAGTTCAGCAGATCACCGTGATCGGCGACGAAACCGGGATGGCGGGCATGTCCTCACTCTACCTAGGATCAGCGGGCGGGACGCGGTCGGACATCCTGCTCCACTACGACTTCAGATCCTTCCGGGAGGACTATCCGAACTACCCGGACAGCCTGTTCGATCCTGCCAACATACGCTCCGTTCAGCTCACCTTGAACCGGATGGGCACCTTCCGGTCAGGTCCCGATTCGGTTCAGACTCCCGGTTTCATCTATGAAATCCGGTCCCTGGCAAACGGGTTCGATCCCCGGGACTATGTCACCGCGCCCGGCCCCGCGGTGCCTTTGGACGGTGAGATCCTGAATCCGGAACACTCCGAGCTTGACGATGAGGATGATCCCTCCTTCGAACTACGCGAAGAGGACCTCATCGATTGGGTCACCAATCGGAAATCGATAGCCATGGTCGTCACCGCGGCGGCGGGTTCGGATTCGGGCCTGGTCGGCTTTGCTTCCCGGGGAACAGATCCATACGGGGATCCTCAGGCCCCGTTCCTCTTGGTAGATTTCCGTGATCGGACCCTGAACCTCCGGATCAATCCCACCGACGACACCTCCACCTTCGATCAGGTGGCCGCCCTGCCGCCCGACATGGCCCATCTGCAGACCGGCCTGAGGTCTTACCCCCTGCTCACCTTCGACATCCCGGCCCTGCCGGCCGAATCGTCAAAGTATGTGATTTTTGGCTTCCGTTTTTTTGCCGACAGTATCGACTCTTTCTGGGTGGGAAGCTGCCTGGAGGTATCGCAGCTCGATTCAGGAGTGCCCGAAGACATGAACGATCCTGTCCTGGCCGCGAATCTCGAAGCGGCTTCAACCTCCCTATTCAGGATTTGTCCGGGCGGTTTATCAGGTGAGGACCTCGACTTCTTCACAACCAAGGAATACATGGACTGGGAACCGGCTCCCCCCAGCGTGATGCGCCTGGTGTTCTCCTTCAGGGGGCCCTTTTCAAGGCAAGGTCCGACCGAGGAAACCTTTTTCACCCAGTCCACCTTTTTTGGTCCGAATGGGGCGCCCGACCTTCGCCCCGTCCTTTTGGTCATCACGTGTAAACGTGGAGAATGATCAGGAGATCTTTTGCGAACCGGCAGCATAAAATGGCTATTGCTCTTCCTGATTGTGGTCATCCCGGATACATCCCCGGCCCAGACCCGCCTCTTCCAGCCCGGTGACTCCGGGGTCGTCACGACCCTGGATTTCCTGCTGATCAGCGAATACTACTACCGCGACACTTTCGGGGTACTCCGGGGCTCCTACACTCATCGCGGACTTGGACTGGTCGGATGGCTTGATCCCGGAATTTCCCTACGGGAATTGGGGGGGGAATTTCCAGTTGTGCCTGGTTTCAGACCCGGAAGCCAACTATCTGGGGTGGGGCCCAGAATCCGGTTTCGTCGGCCCGGTGCCGAACGTGATGAACCTGATAAACTTTTTCGACCAGAAGCAATACCGTTATCCGGCACGCCTGGCTGAGATCTATTTTTCCCAGTCCACCTTCCACGGCCCGAGCGCGGCGCCGGAACTTCGCCCCGCCCTGATGATCATCACCGGCAAAAAGGATGATTAATATCTAGTCCCAGTCCAGCGGGTCCCGCACTTTCTTCGGCAGCGAAGCCACAATCAATTCGTAGCTGTGGTCCATCAAATCCCGGATCAGCTCCAGGCTCACCGAATCGTCCATCTTCACGCCGTTCCAGTGCGTCTTGTTCAGGTGATAGGCCCCGGTGATCCCCGGATGCAGCTCGCGCAACTGCACGGCACGGTCGGGATCGCACTTCAGCGAGATGACGAGCGGGTTCTCCTCCCAGCTCATGATGCCGAAGATCTTGCCGGCCACCCGGAAGACCATGGCCGGGGGGCCGAATGGGAAATCGTCAGTGGTGTGGGGTTTGCTCAGCAGGTGATCGCGCAGGATATCCAGGCGGGGATCGAGGTCGCCGACTTTGGGTTCCTTCTTCATATCCCATCCGTTCGTCGGGGGCACTTCACCGGCCCCAAAAGAAAGGGGCCCGGATTGCTCCGGGCCCCTCACTCAGTGTGCCACTCGAAGAGTAGCCACTTTGAGATCTACCTGAACAGGGACTTCACATCGCCGAAGCTCATCTCTTCGGTGGGGACAACGTCGTACGCGATGTTGTCAACGGTCGCGAAGTACAAGAACTCCCGAACCACGGTGCCCTCGGGGGCGATGAATGCCGTGGGGCCAACCCACAGCCAGACTTCTTCGCCGGCGGTGACGTCGAACGTCAGGGAGGCTTCCACACAACCGGTGGTCTCAGCCTGGAGTTCCACGCCAGTGGAGCCACAGTCCGTGGGAGACAGCTTGAAGATGAACACAGGCCATTCAGCTTCGCACGTGAAGGTCATCGTACCGGTCTCCAGAGCGGTGACCGAGAACCAGTCGGTGTCGCGGGTCTCGCCACCCGCAGCGCTCAGGAACCAACCGGACGTGCCACACAACCAGGCGGAGCCGTCGAAGGGCGGCTCGCCGTCGGCGTCGTTGATCCAGTCGATCATCTGGAAGGGGTTGCCGAACTCAGGCGAGTTGCAGCCACCGTTGTATTCGTCGGCATAGCCGTCGAGCAGACGAGGCTCACCCTCTTCAACAGCGTCGGGATCGCAGACCAGCGGGCAGGGCTCGGGCGGCGGGGGCGGCTCGTATTCGCGAACTTCGATAGTGTAGTCCCCGAAGGCTCCGCCGTATCCATCGATCACGATGAAGTAGGTTTCGCCAGCCATGACGGCCGCGCTTTCGATCAACGAGACCCAGTCGCCGCAGGGGCCGCCGGAGCCGTAGAAATCGTCGTCGCAAGCCACGAGGGCGCCGAGGGAGTCGTAGACGTAGGTCTTGGTGTCATAAGCCGAACCGCAAAGGTCCACGCTAATGAACATGTCGGCAGCAGCGGTGTAGCTGTAGACGACGTCAGGGGAGGTGGAACCCGAGTAAGGGCAGACCTCATCGTAGTCATCGAAGTACCCGTTGGTGGTACCAGCCGAATTGAAGGGCAGACCCGGGATGGCTACGGCATCCAGGATCGTGTCGCCACCCTGCCGCACCTGGACGGGCGGAGTGTAGACGACGCTGGAGGGCGCCTTGGCGGGAACACTCTGAGTGGTTCCCAGGTCAACGGCGGCGGCCGCGGAACCCGCGATCGCCATGATCATCAGCAGCACGATTGCTTTTCGCATGGTTTCTCCCTCTGTTTTCACAGATAGATGCGTGAGACGAAAGACCCAATGGGTGAACGAATGGCCGGGAAGTGCCCGAAGTGGCGGATGTTTTTTCGTTGGAACAGTTTAGCTGATTCCGACGGTGTCCGGGTCGATCCGGCATCCCCTGCCAATGCATGAGACTACCACAAATGAGCCTAATAATTCAACAATTTTGCATAAAAAGAATTTTTATTAATTAGGATCCCTCATCCTCCCAGCCGAAGGCACAAATGGGGCATTGGGACAGATTTTTGCGATTGGTGGGAAAAATCGGGATAAAAAACATAGTGACCCAGTTGGTAATTTCGAGGCGGCGCCATTGCGTGTGGTTGCCGCAGCGCTCGCAAGTGCGGAACTGGTCCCCACCTAGGTCCTTGACCCGGGGACCGTAACCGACAAGAAAAAACATCAATGTTCCTTCACGTGAACGCCCGCACGAGCTGCCCAATACCAGGTCGATTCAGCAAATTCGCGTGCGCTGTATTCACAAAAGGTGCCGCCGGATTTTTGCAGCATATTGCGAGCCATTGTCAATGGGTCCATGGGTTCGTTTTCCTCAGGGCCGGCGACCAGGCAGACCACTTCCCAGTCGAAGTCACCACTGCGCACGCCTCCGTTTTCCAGCAGGGTTGCCGCGGAATACAAAACCACCACGGCGTGATTCACTTCTTCGCGAGGACCCTCGGCTGTCACACGCACGAAACCATCCTCGTGGGGCTGGCGACGTTCGAAGTCCGCGTGCAGAACGGTGTCTTCATTCACTGCCACGGTGCTGGACACAAAACCGGTCGGTTTCACCGGCACCAGAACCACCTGGTCCAGGTCCGCGCGGCCGGCGCCCGGGCGGCGGCCTGACCAACCGGCCCGCACCAGGTCCAGCAGTTCTTCCGGCGTTCCTTCAAACCAGGTGTGCCGGCCGCCAGGAAGGTGGCGGCCGGCGGCAAAGTCGCTCCAGCCGAATTTCAAAGTACCCGAATCATCATTTTTCAAGACGAAACCCCTCGGTTGTATTATTTTGCAGCGGAATCAATTCGCCACCGGTTCACCTGCTCGAGGAGCCATTATGGATTATCCGGTCAACGACACGCAACTGATTCGCGACTGCGAGATCGGTGAAGGCACGAAAATCTGGAATTTCGTCAACATGTACAGCTGCCGGATCGGGCGCGATTCCATGGTCGGCACCTTCGTCGAGATCCAGGAAGGCGTGACCATCGGCGACCGCACGCGCGTCCAGAGCCACACCTTCATCTGTGACATGGTCACCATCGGCAACGACGTGTTCGTGGGTCACGGCGTGATGTTCATCAACGACACCATGCCCCCCCAGCCCGAAAAGGAGAAGTGGCTGCCGACGACCATCGAAGACGGCGCCAGCCTAGGCTCGAACTCGACCATCATGCCCGTCCGCGTGGGCAGGGACGCCGTGGTCGGCGCGGGCGCGGTCGTCACCCGGGATGTGCCCGACGGAGCCATCGTCGCGGGCTGTCCCGCCAAGATCCTGCGGTACAAGGAAGGTTACGGCCCCGGGGAGTCCGGCGCCTGATGACCTTCGCCTTGCGATTATGCGGCCTGGGGCTGGGCGTCCTCCTGGTGTGCGCACCGGCCCTGGCGGATACCGCCGCGGTCGATACCACGGTGACCGATCTGGGCGACATGGTCGTCAGCGGACAAGCCGACGAAGCTGCGGCCGCCGACAAGACACGTATCGACACCCCCGCCATCCTGGTGCAGGACCCCGGATCACTGGCCGACCTGGGCGGTTTGATCCCCTCGGCCCGCGTCTCCACCAATTCACGCGGCGACAGCCACCTGATGATCCGCGGCGCACCGGAACGCCACGTGCAAACCTTTCTGGACGACATCCCCCTGAACCTGCCCTGGGATGAACGGGTCGATCTGCAGACCATTCCCATCACGGGTGTCGGCCGGGTCGAAGGCACCCGCGGCATGACCACCCTGCTGGACGGTCCGGGCGTGCTGGCGGGCAGCGCGCGCATCCTGCCGCCCGAACCCGCCGAGACCGAAGGCGAAGACGAGCCGACCGACGGCCAGCCCGAGGACA
>CBDTUS010000014.1:0-38686 GCA_965363725.1 uncultured bacterium
TGGAATTCGACGGGCAACCCTGGGACCCGGATCGCATCTACAAGGTGATCGTCACCAACTTCCTGATGGAAGGCAACAGCGGCCTGCATTTCCTGACGGCCATCCCCCCGGAAGACGTGACGCCGACCCAGATCACCACCGCAGAGGCGGTGGAGCACTACGTCGTTCAGTACAGCCCGGTCCGGCCGGAGGTCGGCCTGCGCTGGGTCGAAAAACCGGGGCAGCCCCAGGCGGACTACCTGAAGAAACCGTACATGCCCGAATCGTAATATTTTTTGCAATCTTGTGTAGCTTCGCCAGTTAGCCACTTCACGCCTTGAATTTGCGCTCAAGCCCGTTCGTGACCGTCCGATGGATTAGGTCAGGGACGGGCTTTTTTCATTCCAGAATGAGAGGGTCCGGGGGGAGACATCAGATCGCGAATCAAAATTGGCTTCCGGAACGGATTCCGGAAAGGCCGCCGCACCCCGGGGGCCGGAACAAGGATGACACCGCTTTGAAGACTCTGCGCAAGGAAAAACGCAACGAGCAGCTCACCCGCTTTGCCACCCACATGAACAAGATGGTCGTCGGCCAGCCCCAGGCCATCGACAAGCTGTCCGACAGCTTCAGTCGGCTGATCGCCGGGGTGCACGATCCCGAGCGCCCGTTGCTGACGATGATGTTCATGGGCCCCACGGGCGTGGGCAAGACCGAAACGGTACGGGCGTTGAGCGACACCATCTTCGGCAACAAGCGGGCCTTCACGCGGGTCAACTGCCAGGAGTACTCGGCCCACTACAACATCTCGAAGCTGCTCGGGTCGCCTCCGGGCTACGTGGGCGGCGAGATCCGGCCCCTGCTGTCGCAGGAGAACATCGACCGGCACCACCGCAAGGCCCTCGAGAACCAGTCGGGCATGATCAGCGAATCGGACAGCAAGCTGAGCCGCCTGTATCCTCCTGAGGCCGAGAAGTACCTGTCGATCATTCTGTTCGACGAGATCGAAAAAGCGCATCCCAAGCTGTGGAACCTGCTGCTGGGCATTCTCGAGGACGGCACCGTGGTGCTGGGCAACAACGAGGAAGTCGACTTCCGGCAGTGCATCATCATCCTGACCACCAACGTGGGCAGCGATGCCATGGGGGCCCACCTGGCGCAGTCCGGCATCGGCTTTTCCACCGGCGTCACCGATGCCATGATGGACCGGGACATCGAGGAAGCGGCCCTGCGCGAAGCCAAGAAGGTCTTCCCCTTCGAGTTTTTGAACCGGTTCGACGACATCCTCACCTACCACACCCTCAAGGAACAGCATCTGTACAGCATCCTGGACATCCTCATCGCCCAGGTGCACCACCGTTCGCTTTTGTGCAGCGAACCGTTCCTGCTGGAAATCACCAAGGAGGCCAAACGTCTACTGGTCGACCAGGGGACCGATGTCCAGTACGGGGCCCGGCCGCTCAAGCGCGTGGTGGAGAGGGAAATCGTCACCCCGATTTCGCAGTACATCTGCAGCGAGCAGATCCGCAAGGGCGACCTGATCACCGTCGACGTGGACGAGGACGATCCCGAAGCGGGTCTGATCTTCCGCAAGGAAACCGGCGTGACCAGCTGGGAAGAGCTGGAAAGCCTCGGACCGTTTCCCGAATCCCAGTGGGCCAAGGAGGACCTGGGCGTCAAGGACGACGGCGGCGAGAAGAAGGAGATGGTGGAGGAGATCACCCAGGTGGTGGCCAACGCCGGTGTCATGACCGGGGCTGAAGACTGAGGCGGCCGGCACCGAAACCGAGATCAAAAAAAAGGGCCCCCGGGGGCCCTTTTTTCATGGAATATTCGGAGCGTCTAGGGCCAGTAAAGCAACCGTCCGCAGCATTCGCACTTCTGGACCTTGTTCACGTTGGTCTTGCTGACGAACGAAGAGGGGATGTTGGCGAAACAGCCGGTGCAAAGATTGCCGACTACCGGAACCACGGCGTGGCCGAACTTCCCGGTCAAACGGCGGTACCAGCTGCTCAGGCTGGGATCGATCTTGGACGCCAGTTCCTCCCGCGCCTTTTTCAATCCATCGAGCCCGCCGTGCTTGAAGCCCAGCCCCTCGAATTCTACACCCTGTTCCTCGGTCTCCCGGAGCATTTCGTCCATGTCCTGCAGGGCGACCAGCAATTGCAATTGGGGATGCATGTCCTACTCCCCCTTCATGGCCGCGCAGAAGGATTCGTAATCCTCGGCGCCCATCAGTTGGTCCCGTAAGTCGGCATCCTGGATACGATCGATGAGTGCGGCCAGCGACTTGATGTACTGGTGCCCGGTATCCTGCGGAGGAGCGATCAGCATGAAAAACAAGTGGGTGGGATTCCCGTCCTCGGAGTCGAAATCCACCCCGTCGGTACAGCGGGCCATCAGGATGGTCAGGCGCTGGACGGCCAGCGTACGTCCGTGGGGAAAGGCGATGCCCGGGCCCACGGCGGTGCTGCCCAGGTTTTCCCGGCTCTGCAGCATCTTCATGATGGTGTCGGCGTTCTGGATTTTCGTTCCGGCGATGAGGCCTTCCACGAGACCGGCCAAGGCGGAGGATTTGTCGGTGGCTTCCAGGTCTGAGATGAAGAGGTCGGGTGAGGTATGCTTGAGAACCTCGGCAATGTCCATAATCTGCGTACCACCTTGAGAAAGCGGAGGAGTTGTGCTACGACTTCATTCATGCAAAAAATAACCCATTGATGAGGGATAAACAAGGCACAATGCGGCCGTAACCCGGGAGAATCGGATCCCGGAGGCATCTGCCGGGAGGATCGACATCGGAGAAAAAGTGGGCCAGGGGAACAAAGGCGAAGGGGCCGGGGCTGACAACGGTATCCGGGAGGGCATAGTCATCCGGGGCACCTCGGGCCGGTGCCTGGTGGCCGAGTCGGGAACCATCTGGACCTGCAAGGTCAGGGGGCGCCTGAAGAAAGGTCCCCGCCAGACCCAGACCATCGCGGTGGTCGGGGACCGTGTTCGCTTCCAGGTGCTGGACGCCGCCGCCGAATCCCCCTCCGGTGTCATCGAGGAAGTCCTGCCGCGGCGCAACCGGATCTCCCGCCTGGCGGCCCGCCGCAGCGGCGGCCAGACCGAACAGGTCCTGATGGCCAACCTCGACCAGGTGGTGGCCATCCAGTCACTGCGGGAACCCGCTCCGCAGGGTGGATTCGTGGACCGGTTGCTGGTGGCGGCCGAAAGGTTCGGCGTCGCCGGTGTCCTGGTCCTGAACAAATGCGACCTGGTGCCCGACCTCGACGAGGGCTCCTCCTACAGATCCAAGTGGGAATATTATGCGAATCTCGGATATTGCGTGATCTGGACTTCGGCCGATACGGGCCGCGGACTGCAGGAGTTCCACGACATGCTGACCGACCGGATCTCCCTGATGATCGGGGCCTCCGGTGTGGGCAAGAGTACCCTGCTGAACGCCATCCAACCCGGTCTCAGTCTGAGGGTGAACGAAGTCACCGAAAAGACAGGGCTGGGCAAGCACACGACAACCCGGACCGAACTCTTTCCCCTCAAGGACGGGGGATTCATCGCCGACTCGCCGGGAATCCGGGGATTCGATCCCTGGGATATTGATCCCGAGCAGGTACGGGACTATTTTCCCGACTTCGGCGAACCGAGCCTGGAATGCAAGTTCCGCTCCTGCATGCATCGTGACGAACCCCAGTGCGGCGTCAAGACCCTGGTGGCCCGCGGGAAGATTCCCGGCTGGCGCCACAACGCCTACCTGGCCCTGCTGAAGGATCTGGAAGAGCGGAAGGAAAGGGCAGGATACCGCGGGTGAGATGGCCGGGCCGAGGGCGCAGACTAGGATATGATCCGGTAGAACCTGAGTGCTTCTTCGCCTTCGTGCAGCAGCTTGTCCACCGCCAGGATTCCCGTGGGCGGGTTCCAGCGGGTGGTTCTTTCCGCCCGGACGGTGGCCCTCCAGCCCGGCAGGGGTTGCCCCAGCAGGGTCGGGGATTTGGCGGTCATTTCGTACATTGCCAGGCCAATCCCGACCACGTACAGGAGCCCCAGGCCCAAGGCGGTCGGACGGCTGAGGGAAGCAAAGCGGCCATAACGGCCCATATCACGATCTCCCGGTTGGAACCGGCCCCCGCGGCCGGCCCCGGCCGCCGGATGGAACCGGCATGAGCCCCCGCCATCGCAAGGGGTGTGCCAATAGCCGAGAAGCTGTGGAAACATGAGCGCGCACCCTTATCGCACGGCCAAACGCACCCTCAGCAGCTGGATGGCCCGGCTGTCCCGCCGGCCTCGTCTGACCTCGGCGGAACTCCTGGCTCTGAGGCCCCGCCGGATCCTGATCGTCCGCCAGCACAACCAGATGGGCGACATGGTCTGCGCCACCCCGGCTTTGCGGGCCATACGGGAAACCTGGCCGGCGGCGGAACTGGCCCTGGTCACGGCCCCGGTGAACATGGAGGTGGTGCGGCACAATCCCCATCTGGATCAGGTCGTGACCTTCGACCGCCGGATGTGGAAACGGCCCCGCATGCTCTTCGGCTTCCTGAGTCGGATCAGGAACTACCGGGCCGAGGTGGCGTTTGTCCTGGGCAGCGTCTCGTTTTCCGTGACCAGCAGCGCCATCGCCCTGGCTTCGGGTGCCCGGTACGTGGTTGGGCCCGACAGCGCGCCTTTCGGCTGGGATGTCAGCCGCCACGCGTTTTCCCTGGAGATGCCGTCCGAACCGGTGCAGACGACGCACACCGTGGAACATAATCTGGCCCCCCTGCGGGCGATCGGGATCACAACCGATGATCCGTCCACGGTGGTCGTGCCCTCTGTCGAGGAGACGGCTTCGGCCCGGCGGATCCTGACCGATCTGGGTCTCGAGCCCGGGTTCTGGGCCCTCCACCCGGGAGCGGGAAAGAAGCAGAATATCTGGCCGCCGGCCCGTTTCGCCGAGGTCGCGCGCCGGGTCCTCGACGAGGGCCATGAGATCCTCATTCTCCATGGGCCCGCCGACGCGGCTCCCCTGGCCGAGTTGAAGGATCTGCTAGGAGGAGAATCCGGGGTCAAGATCGCGCCTGCCTGCACGGTGGGGGTGGGGGCGGCCCTTCTGCAACTGGCGGACCGGTTTCTCTGCAACGACACTGGGGTGATGCACATGGCCGGCGCCCTGCGCGTGCCGACGGTGGCGCTGTTCGGGCCAACGGATCCCACGCTCTGGAAACCGCCTGCGCCGGAGGTGACCATCGTCCGCAGTCCGGGGCAGCTGGCTGACCCGCGGGGCGTGGAATACGGCTGGATGGAAAACATCGGTGTCGAGGATGTATGGGAGGCCTGGCGGTCGCTGCCCGGGCCGGCACCCACTACCTAGGATTCAAGGAAGAAGGTCCGGTTTGGAATTGATTGCTGTACAGGTTCTGGTGTTGGTTTTTTCCGTGGTCGTGCACGAGGTGGCCCACGGCTGGTCCGCCCACAAGCTGGGTGACGACACGGCTCTCGAAATGGGTCGTTTGACCCTCAATCCTGTGTCCCACTTTGATCCCATCGGCAGCTTCGTCTTCCCTTTGATCATGACCTTGACGGTGGGCTTCCCCCTCGGCTGGGCCAAACCGGTTCCGGTCAATCCGGGCCGACTGAACGACCCCATGAACGACTACCCCAAGGTGGCCGCCGCGGGCCCGGCCAGCAACCTGCTGCTGGCCTTCGTGTTTTCGGTCCTGCTGGGGGCGACGGTCGCGGTTTGGGGCTTCCCTGCCGGGGGAGCACACGGAAAACCCTCCCTGCTGGGATTCATGTTCAACCTGTTCCAGACCGGGGTGATGATCAACGTGGTCCTGGCGGTGTTCAATCTGCTGCCCATCCCGCCCCTGGACGGCAGCTGGATCGTGAGCCGGCTCCTGCCGCCCGAAATGCGGGCCCGGTATGATAGCCTGCGGCGTTTCGGAATGATGCCCGTATTCGGGTTCTTCATGCTGATGAACCTGACTCCGGTCGGTCCGCTGTTCCGGTCCGCCTACTTGGGTGTGGCCAACCAGTTCATCAGGATCGCCGAGTCCGTGGCGCGCATGGGCGGGTCTTGAGACCGGCATAGTCTGCCCAAGAACGAGGCGGTTGTGTGCTCCAGTTGATCGATTGATTAGCGTCAGGGGTTCCCACCTATCGGTAAGGCCCTCCGTCCATGGACGGAGGGCCTCATTGATCACCCAGCGAACGGGAACCATCTCCGGCTTGAGCAACTACTGCGTCAGGTTCAGGACCTGATGGCTCAGGACGACCGTCAGATTGACCGTCGCGACGGCGCTCATGTTGCTGGCCTGGTCCACGGCGTAGACGTGGTACTGGCTGGAACCGCTCAGAGGATTCATGTCCTCGTAGCTGGAAATCATCTCCGGAGCGCTGACCAGGGTTTCGACGACCCCGTAGCGTTCCCGGGTCACGATGTAACCGGCGAGGTCCGGGTCCACGGTGCTGATGTCCCAGTTCAGGACGGCCAATTCATCGGCGTAGTCCACGCTCAGGTTGGCCGGAACGGCCGGAGGCGCGGTGTCGATGGAGCCGCTGGGGGTGACGGGGTTGTCATCGCTGCACCCGGCCACAGCGAGGCCGATGGTGGCGATGAGCATGAAAGTCACGATCATCTTGTTGCTGACCATGGTGGTCCTCCTTAAAAGTTCGCTAAGTTGCCCGATGGTTTCAGGAACGGGCCGGAAGGGATCCGATGTTGTGGCACAGTTGATTGTGGACTGCCCTTCCGGCCACATTCTCTGGCGGGCCATCTGCAAAGCGGGTGCCAATTGAAGGCGCCATTTTCGGAACCCCCTAACATCATGAAAAACAAGTAATTAAAAGCATGGAAAAGAAACCGTGTGGAAGAATCGGAACGTTCAAGGTATCCTGGACCCTGCTTACTTGCGACGTTCCGGGTCCCCGGGTCATGCAACTTGCCCTCTTGCGGCCCCCGACGCACCCGTCTCTCCCTGGCGGGAGCAAAAGGGCATAAAGCCCTTGACATCTCATCGGTTATGCTGTTACATGCTAGGGGAATCCCGCGATGTAAGGGGTGTTTTGGAGGAAACGAGGAGGGCTGTCATGACCAAGGCCGATATTGTTGAGGACATCGCGCAAAAGACTGGCCTGACCAAGAAGGAAGTGGCGGAAACGGTCGATCTTTTCCTGGAAAAGATCGGGGACCTGCTGGTCAACGGCCAGCACCTGGAAATCCGCGGTTTTGGGACCTTCAAGGTCAAGGAACGCAAGGAACGCATGGCCCGGAATCCCCGCACGGGAGAGGCCGTACCCGTTCCCTCCCGCAAGGTGCCCGTGTTCAAGGTGTCCAAGATGTTGAAAGACAAGGTCGCCGCCGCGGGTTAGTGGTTCCGTGCTCCCGCACGTACCACACCGAACCTGTTTTGAAACCGGTTCTCCGGACACCATCCCGGAGAGCCGGTTATTTCTGTTCCGGAAGGAATGGCCATTCCTTGGGAAGAACTTCCATCTGTCGCGGAGTTGAATCATGAATTTCAAGGATCATTCAGTCCAGGTGATCGACATGCGCAGTGACACCGTGACGCGTCCGACGGCGGGCATGCTCCAAGCGATGATCACCGCCGAAGTCGGTGACGACGTTTTCGACGACGACCCCACGGTGAACCGATTGCAGGCCGTGGTCGCGGACCTGTTGGGCAAGGAGGCCGCCCTGTTCGTTCCCAGCGGGACGATGGGCAACCAGCTGGCGCTCAGGGCCCAGGCCCGGGCCGGCGATCAGGTCGTCCTGGAGGATGGCGCCCACATCTACCGTTACGAGGCCGGAGCCCCGGCGGTGTTGACCGGACTGCAGCTGACCTGCGTGGCGGCCCCGGATGGGCTACTCGACTGGCCCCTGGTGGAGGCCGCCCTGAATCCGGACAATGTCCATTGCGCCCCGCCGGCGATGGTGTGTCTCGAAAATACCCACAACCGGGCTGGCGGCCGGATTCTTCCCCAGGAAAACGTGGTGGCGATCGCGTCCGGAGCCCACGCCCGTGGGTTGCGGGTCCATCTGGACGGCGCCCGCCTGTGGCACGTCCACGTGGCCACCGGAAGGCCGCTGGCCGAACTGGCCGCTCCTGTCGATTCGCTGTGCGTCTGTTTCTCCAAGGCCCTCGGCGCCCCGGTGGGGTCGATCCTGGCGGCCGATGCGGCGACCATCAGGAGGGCCTACCGCTTCCGCAAGATGTGGGGCGGTGGCATGCGCCAGACCGGGATCCTGGCCGCGGCCTGCCTGTACGCCCTTGACCACCACTTGGAGCGACTGGCCGATGATCACGCCCAAGCCAGGGCGCTTGCGGCAGGGCTTGACCATCGGGGCCTGAAGGTGAATCATCCGGTGGAGACCAACATCGTGATCGTCGACGTGGCCGGCGAAGGGCAGGATGAGGCCCTCCTGGACCACCTTGAGGAAAACGGGGTGCTGGGTGTGGGATTCGGCCCGGGCCGGGTCCGGCTGGTACCCCACCTCGAACACACGGCTGCGGACATCGAACGCGCGGTCGCCGCCCTCAACTCATTTGCGGGAGCCCGGTCGTGAAAATCGTCATCATCGGCGCCGGCGCCGTCGGATTCCAGCTGGCGAGGATCATCACCCGCCGGGAGCACGACCTGATCCTGGTGGAGAAGGATCCCGAACTGGTCGACAAGGTGGGCGAGCACCTGGATTGCCGGATCGTCACTGGCAACGGGGTCAGCCCGGCCGTCCTGCGCGAGATCGGGATGAAGGACTGCGACCTGTTCGCCTCGGTCACCGACAGCGACGAGATCAACATCATCGCCTGCCAGACCGCCCACGCCCTGGGCGCCCGGGTCAAGGTGGCCCGCGTGCGGCAGGAGCATTATTACCAGGATCACCGCCTGCTGCTGGAGGGGATCGATCTCGCCATCAACCCCCTGCACGAGGCCGTGCACGCCATCCGCGAAATCCTCTTCCAGACCGGGGCCACCGAAGTCCACGAATTCGCGGGCGGCAAGGTGCGCATCATCGGCGCCCGCGTGGAAGAAGGGTCGATGGTCGATGGCAAGACCCTGGCGGAAATCAACCGGACGCTGGGCAGCAGCATCGCGCTGGTGACCACGATCGTCCGCGGGGAGGAAACCCTCATTCCGGGCGGGGACACCGTCATCATGGCCGACGACCAGGTGTTCCTGGCCGGCACCCGCCGCACGGTGGACCGCTCCTTGATCTATTTCCGTTCCGCCGACCGCCAACTGTCCAAGGTGATGATCATCGGGGCCAACGCCATGGGCCGCGAGCTGGCCCGCGACCTGATGGCCGCCGGCGTCAAGGTGAAGATCATCGACCGCAGCGAGGAGAAATGCCGACGCGCTTCGGAGCAGCTGCGTCACGCGCTGGTGCTCCGAGGTGAGGGATCGGATACCGAGCTCCTGGAATCCGAGGGCGTCAGCGAGATGGACGGCTTCGTCTCGGTCAGCAGCGACGAGGAGACCAACATCATGTCCTGCCTGCTGGCGCGGCACCATGGCGCCGGCAAGACGGTCTGTCTGGTCAACCGGCCAGACTACGTGCCGTTGCTGCCCATCCTGGGCGTGGACGCGGCGGTGTCTCCCCGTCTATCCACCTCCACCTGGATCGCCCGTTTCGTCAAGCGCGGCGCGGTCATCGACGCCGAAAATCTGGGCCACACCGGTGCGGAGATCCTCCAGGTGCGCGTGGGAGACGGCTGCCCCTGGCTGGGGGACAAGCTGATGGACCTCGACTTTCCCACCCACGCGGTCATCGGGGCGGTGCTCAAGCGGGGCCGGGTCGTCACCCCGCGCGGGGACACCATGCTCAGCGCGGGCGACGAGGTGGTGGTCTTCGTGCTTCCCGACGCGGTGGACCAGGTCGAGGAATTCTTCGCCGGCGGCACGTCGTGAACATCCGTTCGGTCGTCAAGGTCCTGGGTTTCCTGATGCTGGTCACCGCGGGCTGCCTGGTGGTGCCGGCCCTGGTGTCGCTCCTGTACCGGGAGGGGGACTGGGTCTGGTACCTGGTTTCCGCGGGCATCGGCGCCACGGTGGGCGGAGGAACCCTGCTGCTTCTGCGCGACGCGCCCGATGTCCGGGTCCGCGAAGGCTTCGCGGTGGTGGGGTTCGGTTGGCTCTGCATCGGTCTGCTGGGGGCCCTGCCCCTGTGGCTCAGCGGGCAGATCCCTTCCTTCACCGATGCCGCCTTCGAATCCATCTCCGGGTTCACCACCACCGGGGCCACCATCCTGCCCGACATCGAAAGCCGTAGCCACGGCACCCTGTTCTGGCGTTCGCTGAGCCACTGGCTGGGCGGCATGGGCATCGTGCTGCTGGCCGTGGCCATCCTGCCGCTGCTGGGCGTGGGGGGGATGCAACTCTACCGGGCGGAAGTCCCCGGCCCGGTAGCGGAGCGCCTGACGCCCCGCATCCGCGAGACCGCCAAACGCCTGTGGGCGGTCTATGTCCTGTTGACGGTCCTGGAGGTGGCGGCCCTGCTGATCGCGGGTATGGGGCCCTTCGATTCCATCTGCCATTCGTTTGCCACCATGGCCACCGGCGGTTTCAGCAACCACAGCGCCAGTGTGGGAGGCTACGGTTTGCCGGCCGTGGAGTGGATCATCATCGTGTTCATGTTCCTGGCCGGGGCCAATTTTTCGCTGCACTACCTGGCCCTGACCGGCCGCTGGAAGGTATACCGGCTTGACGAGGAGTTCCGGTTCTACCTGTCGATAGTAGGAGCGTGTACCCTCATCCTCGCCGGCGTGCTGGCCTTCAACCAGCTCTACCCCCACTGGCACGACACCGTGCGGAACGCCTTGTTCCAGGTGGTGGCCATCCTGACGACGACCGGGTTCGGGACCGAGGACTACCTCCTGTGGCCGCCGGTGGCCTCGGCCATCCTGCTGATCCTGATGACGGTCGGGGGCTGCGCCGGCTCCACCGGCGGCGGCATCAAGGTGATGCGGGTCTTCATCCTGCTGCGCCACGCCAAACTGGAACTGCTGAAGGTGCTGCATCCCCGCGGCGTGTTTACCCTGTGGTTCAACAACCGGGCGGTATCGCCGGCGCTGCAGACCAACGTTCTCGGCTTTTTTCTCCTCTACATGGTGGTGTATATTGCGGGGGTCCTTATCCTGACCTTCGGGGGTCGGGACATCGTGACCAGCGTGGGGGCCACCGCCGCCACCCTGGGCAACATCGGCCCCGGTCTGGGCCTGGTGGGACCGTCGTGCAACTACGCTTTCCTGATGGACTGGGAAAAGTGGCTGCTGGTGCTGTTCATGCTGATCGGGCGGCTGGAAATCTTCACGATCCTGGTGCTGTTCCTGCCCGGAGCCTGGCGCCGGAGCTGATCCTCAAGGAGACTCCGCGATGAACATCGATCTGGAACACCCCGCCTGGGCGATAGACCCCTCGGAAGCGGCCCCCGTCTGCGAGGATTTTCTTCGCGCCACCCTGGCTGCAGCGGGCCGTGATTCCCTGGTGGTGGGGTTGTCCGGGGGGATCGACTCTGCCGTGGCGGCCGGTCTGGCGGTCCGTGCCCTGGGCGCGGACAAGGTGCTGGGAATCATGATGCCCTACGCCACCAGTTCCCGCTCTTCGGTCACCGACGCCGAAGCGGTGGCCGGCGTTCTGGGGATGCAGGTGGAAAACAGGCCCATCACTGCCATGGCCGACGCCTTCCTGGCGGGAATTCCACAGGATGAACTGGTGCGCCGCGGCAACGTGATGGCCCGCTGCCGCATGATCATGCTGTATGACATCTCGGCCCGGGACGGATCGCTGGTCCTGGGCACCGGCAATCGCAGCGAGGACCTGCTGGGCTACACGACCATGCACGGAGACAACGCCAGCGCCTTGAATCCTCTGGGGCATCTCTACAAGACGGAGATCCGCCTGCTGGCCAGGCACCTGGGCCTGCCGGAATCGGTTCTGGCCAAGGCTCCCAGCGCCGATCTGTGGGAAGGCCAGGCGGACGAGGACGAACTGGGCTACACCTACGCCGAGGTAGACCACCTGCTGGTCCACCTGATCGATCAGAACCTGGGACCCCGACAGTTGGCGGCCCTGGGTTTTGAGCCGGATCTGATCGCTCGGGTCGGCGACCGTGTCCGGGCCATGGCCTTCAAGCGGACGGCGGTTCCGGTCGCTTCGTTCGGCGGGCGGGATTTCTCCGGCAGTGGCGACCCCGGGCCAGATAAGACCTCCTTCACCGACGGGGGCTTTCATTGATCCAGGTGCCCCTGCCCGAAATCGAGTTTCCCGGGGGCCTCTGCCATTTCGTGGCCACTCCGATCGGGAATCTGGGTGACGTCGGATTGCGGGCCCTGGCCGTCCTGGCGGCGGCGGACATCGTCTTTGCCGAGGACACACGGCATACCAGGCGCCTGTTGGACCGCTACGGATTGCGGGTGCCGTTGGCCAGCTACCACGACCACAACAAGGTCCGGGTGGTGCCGGGCATCGTGGCACGGCTGAAACAAGGGGAAAAGGTGGCCGTGGTTTCGGATGCGGGCATGCCCTGTATTTCCGATCCCGGGTTCACCCTGACCCGGGCCCTGCTCGAGGAGGATCTGCCCTGGACGGTGATCCCCGGCCCCTCGAGCACGGTGACGGCTCTGGTTCTGTCGGGGTTTTCGCCCGACCGGTTCCTTTACCTGGGGTATGCGCCCCGGAAAAAGGGCCAGCGGCGGACCTTCCTGGAAAATGCCCTGGACGAACCGGGGACCGTGTTGATTTTCGAGTCCTGCCATCGGATCAGGTCGACCCTGGAAATCATCGCCGACCTGGAACCGTCGCGGACGGTCGCGGTGGCGCGCGAGATCACGAAGTTGCACGAAGAGACCCTCCGCGGCTCCGCCGGGGAAATGTTGGAGATCATGACCGGCAAGCGCCTCAAGGGGGAACTGGTCCTCGTCATCCAGGGGCGTGGCAGCAAGCGGCTTTCAGCAGCCGATAGAACAGGAGAATGACGATGGATTTCACGGAATTCAAACTGTCGGCCAGAGGGCGGGTGCGTCCCTTGGTCCTGGCCCTGGACCGCCTGGGCATGACGCCGCTTTCGGTTTCCCTGACCGGGCTGTTGATCACCGCGGTGTCGGGGTGGATCGTGGCCCGGGGGGGACTTTTCCTCGGGGCCATCGTGTTCCTGGTCGGGTCCGCCTTCGACATGCTCGACGGCGACCTGGCCCGGCTCCAGGGCACCGTGTCGAGACGCGGTGCCTTCCTGGATTCCTGTTTCGACCGGCTGGGGGAGGCCTTCTTGTTCGCGGGGCTGACCTGGTATTTCGCCACCCTGCCCGAAGGCAGCGATCCGGTAGCCCTGGTCCTGATTACCTGGACGGTGGTCGGCAGCCTGACGACCAGCTACGTCCGGGCCCGAGCCGAAGGCCTGGGAGAAACCTGCCTGGTGGGGTACTTGCAGCGGACCGAGCGGGTGATCATCCTGGTGCTGGCCCTGCTGCTGGGCCGCGGGGTCCTGGTCTGGGCGCTGTGGCTGCTGGCGATCGCCACCCTGGCGACCACGGTGCAGCGCATCGTCCACGTGGCGGCGAAGCTGCCGGGAGCCGAACCTGGCGAGCCGGAGGAGGAATTGTGAACCTCCATGCTTCAGACGGTCCGGGACGCGGAGACCACCGTGGCCTGCTGATCACTTTCGAGGGCCCCGAAGGCAGCGGGAAAACCACCCTGATCAACGCCATTGCCGCTTATTTGGCCGAAAAGGGCGAGGATCCCATGATCCTGAGGGAGCCCGGCGGAACCGAGATCGGGGAGCGAATCCGGAACATTCTGCTCGACAGGGCGTCTGAAGGGATGTGCGCGGAAACCGAGCTGCTGCTGATGGTGGCCAGCCGGGCCCAGCTGGTCCGGGAAAAGATCGAGGTGGGCCTCGAGGCCGGCATGATTATCTTGTGTGATCGGTTCGCCGACGCCTCAGTGGCCTATCAGGGATTCGGACGCGGCCTGGGCGAAAAACAGGTCCATGCCCTGAACAAGGTGGCTCTCGGCAATGTGGAGCCCGACCTGACCTTCCTGTGCCTGCTGCCGCCGGCGGAGGGGCAGAAGCGGCTGCAGACCGAAACCACCGATCGCCTGGACCGGGAAACGGCAGAATTCCACCAACGGGTGTACGAAGGCTACCAGGCCATGGCGGTTTCGGGGATTTTGCGTTTTAAAGTAATAGATGCGACCGAATCGCCCCGGGATATGCTGGACAAGACGCTGGATCATCTCCGGAAGCTGGATCACGGACTTTTGAAATACCTTTAAAAAAAGTCCGCCGATGTGCCGATAACCATTTGATAACCGTCAACGACGTCAATGAAGGATCGATACATGAGCAACCACAGGATCTCTCACCTCCGACGGATCGGCACCGCGCCCCTGCTGCGGCACCTGGTCCTGATGCCCGTTCTTCTGAGCGTCCTGGCGTCCTCGCTGGCTGTGGCCGGCGACGACCCCGCGACCCGGAGACGCGAGTTCTACGACAATCTGAAGATCATGGGCGACGTCTACGACAAGATCATCAACAACTACGTCGATGAGATGGACCCCAAGGACGTCATGGAAGCCGCCATCAAGGGCATGCTCGACGAACTCGACGAGCACTCCAACTACCTGCCGCCGGTCAACTACGAAGACCTGGTGATGTCCACCGAGGGCGAGTTCGGCGGCCTGGGAATCACCATCAACATCCGGGATCACTACCCGACCGTGGTGTCTCCCATCGAAGGGACGCCCGCCTACTACATGGGCATCCAGGGCGGCGATCAGATCATCGAGATCGAAGGCGAGACCTGCCGGGACTTCACCAGCCGCGAGGCCGTCAAGCTGCTGCGCGGCAAGCCGGGGACCAAGGTCAACATCACCATCCAGCGTCCGGGCACCGAAGCACCCCTGCCTTTCACCATCACCCGGGACATCATCAAGATCGAAAGCGTGCCCTACGCCTTCATGATCGACGACATCGGCTACATCCGGGTCCAGAACTTCGCCCGGTCCACCAAGGAAGAACTCAAGGACAAGCTGGACGAACTGACCCAGGCGGGGATGAAGGGGCTGATCCTGGATCTACGCTTCAACCCGGGCGGTCTGCTGGACTCGGCCCAGGGGGTCAGCGAACTCTTCCTGACCAAGGACGAATTGATCGTCTTCACCAAGGGACGTTTGCGTTCGCAAAACCATTCCTTCTACAGCGAATCGCGGGGCAAGGCGTACAACCAGGTGCCCATGGTCGTGATGATCAACGGCTCCTCCGCCAGTGCCAGCGAGATCGTGGCGGCGGCCATCCAGGACCACGACGCCGGCCTGGTGGTGGGGCAGACCTCCTTCGGCAAGGGCTCGGTGCAGACCGTGTTTCGCCTCGACCAGGACGAAGCCCTCAAGCTGACCACCGCCCGCTACTACACGCCCAGCGGCCGGTCGATCCACAAGGACCGGCCCCGGCACGGGTCCGATCCCATGGAGCAATTCACGGATGAAGAGGCCGAAGCCGAAGCCGAAGCTGAAGCCGAAGCCGAGGATCTGGACATGGACCCCGCCGAGAAGGAAGTCCACCGGTTTAACCAGGAAAAATTCTACACCGACAGCGGCCGGGTGGTGTACGGCGGAGGGGGCATCAACCCGGATATCGAGATCGACCAGGATTTCCTGGAGGATTTCGAAGTGGCCGTGGAACGTGACTACGCCCTGTTCGCCTATGCGGTGGACTACGCTGCGAAGAACCCGGATATTCCGGTCGACTATCAGGTGAGCGACGCGGAGTACACCGAGTTCAGGGAATTCCTGGCCGGTCGGGAGAAGATAGGTGAGTACCTGGAGGTCTTCGAACTGGCCTACAGCGATTCCCTGGTGGACGCCAACAGCGAGTTCATCAAGCGCGGCATCCGCCGCGAGGTAGCCCGCCGTCTGCACGGCCCCGAGGCCGCGTACCGGGTGGCCATCGAGGCCGACGCCCAACTCCACGAGGCTCTCGAACTTTTCCGCAAGGCGAAAGACCTGCCGGGATTGCTTTCCTTGGCCGAGGAGTGGAACGCCGAGCAGATGCGTCTGCTGGCCGTCGAGGACGTGACCGAGAAGGAGGAGGCCGTCTCCAACTGATGATTCCCGTATTCGTGATGGAGCCCGCCCTTCAGGGGGCGGGCTTTTTTTGTGGAGATCGGGTTGCCCGCAATGGAGGAAATCGATACGATGGCCCCGTACCATCCGGCCAACTCCCAACAAGGTGGATGTCCCATGGCCCCTGATCTCCTCGCTCTGGCCCGCAAACTGACTTGCCACGACCCCGTGGGCCTGGATCTCACCGACGTCGGCCATCTGGACCGCACCCAGGAGGTGGCCGACGCCCTGGTGGCCAGCGGCTCGGACGAGATTTCGTTGCGGCGTCTGGAGTCGGACCTGATCGCCTTGGCCGCAGAAACACCCCTGGTCCTTCACCTGGCCGCCAAGATGGCCGTCTCCCGCCGGATCCTGCTGGACCTGACCGGACCGGCGCATCTATCGGTGGTGTTCGCGGTCTACAAGGAACACCAGCGCATCCTGCCGGCCGGCCAGGCCGCCGGATCAGAGGATTTCCTGGTGCGCAAGGCGGAACAGCTGGAGTGGCTGTGCGACGGACTGGATGACGTGACCTGGGACATGATCGTCGTGGACGACGGTTGCCCCGAAGGCAGTGGCCGGATCGCGCGTTCCATTGCCGCGGACCATCCCTGGGACCACCTGGTCCAGGTGCTCTTCCTGGAAGAGGCCATCGCCGCGGGGGTCCCGGTGACCCGGCCGCTGACCACGGCCGACGATAGCCGCAAGGGCGGGTCCATCGCCCTGGGCATGTGGACGGCGGCGCAACAGAAACGCGAGGGCCACATCATCCTGTTCACCGATGCGGACCTCTCCACCCACCTGGGCCAGTCTGGGCTGCTGATGGGCGGAATCCTCACCGACGGCTTCGAGGCGGCCATCGGTTCGCGCCGTGAACCCCTGTCGGTGGTCCTCAAACAGGGGGTGCGCAATACCCGGGGCAAGCTCTTCATCTACCTCTGGAAACGCATCATTTCGGTGTTGAACGACATCGTCGATACCCAATGCGGCTTCAAGGCCTTCAGCGCCGCAACCGCGCGCGCCATCCTGCCGGACCTGCTGGAAAAGAAATTCGCCTTCGATATCGAACTGCTGATCAAGACCCGGCTGCTTAGGCCGGACTCCATCACCAAGGTGCCGGTCGCCTGGATCGACAGCGAGGCCCTGTCCACCACCACCGACATCCAGCCTTACTTGCCCATGCTCCAGACCATGGTGACGATGTACCGGACCTACCTGCCGGAGGCCCTGGAGGCCGACGAATTTGCGGCCTTCATCGGGGATCTGGACGAGGAGTCCTGGAATCGTCTGGTGGAAAACATTCCCGACGGCATATCCGAAAAAGAACCCGCCGATTTCGGCGGGTTCTCCGTGGTTTCGGCGGCTGAACTGCGCGCAGCTGCCGGTATTTGACGACCCGTCAGATTTTTTTGATCAGGCTCGTGGCCGCGGCCACCATGCCTCCGACCTCGCTCAGGTTCGCCGGAATGATCAGCGTGTTGCCTTCCTTGGCCAGGTTGCCGAACTCCATGATGTACTGCTCGGCCACGCGCAGGTTCACCGCGTCCGCACCGCCGGGCTGCTCGATGGCTTCGGCGATCTTGCGGATCCCCTCGGCCGTGGCGATGGCGACCAGTTCGATTTCCCTGGCCTTACCTTCGGCCTCGTTGATGCGCTTCATCTTCTCGCCCTCGGAATTCTGGATGGCCTCCTGCTTGGTGCCTTCGGCCACGTTGATGGTGGCCTGGCGCTGGCCCTCGGACTCGAAGATGAGTGCGCGCTTTGTGCGCTCGGCCCTCATCTGCTTCTCCAGGGCTTCGCGCACCGTTTCGGGCGGATGGATGTTCTTGATCTCGTAGCGGGTGATCTTCACGCCCCAGGGATCGGACGCCTTGTCCACCGCCTGGATGATCGCGGCGTTGATGGCCTCACGCTCCTCGAAGGTCCGGTCCAGCTCCAGCTTACCGATCTCCGAACGCATGGTGGTCTGGGACAGCTGGGTGGAGGCGAAGAGGAAGTTCTCGATGCCATAGCTGGCCTTGACCGGATCGACGACCTGCATGTAGAGCACGCCGTCGACTTCCACCGCGATGTTGTCCCTGGTAATGCAGATCTGGGGTGGGACGTCGACCGCGACCTCTTTCAGGGAGTGCTTGTAGGCCACCCGGTCCAAAAAGGGCATCAGGATGTGAAACCCCGCGTTCAGGGTCCGGGAATACTTGCCCAGCCGCTCGACGATTCTCACGCTTTTCTGGGGCACGATGCGGGCCGTGTTGATCAGGGTGATGATGACCAGGACGGCGATTCCCGCGGTAATGATCGGTCCGATTTCCATGGCGATCCTCCTCATATGTTGACGCTTCGAAAAAGCGGGTGGAGTCCACTATTGCTCGGGGCGGACCACCAGGGTGATGCCGTCCACGGATTCGATGACGCACCGCGAGCCGGCGGCCAGGGCGGAGTCGCAGCGGGCACTCCAGTCGGCCCCCTTGTATTCGACCTTGCCGCCGCCCACGGGATCTATGTCCGCGGTCACGACCACGACCTGTCCCTTGAACTCGTCCAGATTGTCCAGGGGGTCCTGGCCTGCGGTCAGGTGGCCGAAAAACTTGGCGCGGAACCAGCGCCTGAGAAGGACCAGCAGAATCACCGAACTGATGGAAAAGGTCAGCAGCTGGGAGGTCCAGCCTCCGGTCAGCCCCACCCAGGTGGTCAGGGCGGTGATCCAGGCCCCGATCCCGAAAAAGACCAGGATGATGCCGGGAACGGTGAACTCGAAGAGGATCAAAGCCAGCCCGGCCAGGAACCAGATGAGCACGGGGTTGAAGGTCATCGGATTCTCCTTCGGAAATACGGCGAAGAAACTCCGGACGGAGGGTGTACCCCGTCGCCGATGAAATTATTCAACCAGAATCAGGAGGGAAAGACGAATGGTTTTCCAAAAAAAAAGCCCTCCCGGACCGGAGGGCTTGAAGATTCGTTTGGGCCGAAAGGGAGGATCGGACGCCGCTCAACCCACGAGGTTCAGCTTGTGCATCACGTCCTCGAGAAGGAATCCTTCTTCCACGGGCAACCCGATGAATTTGAACCCGCACTTGCTGTAGGTGGGGTTGGTATCCGAGTTGGACCAGACGGCTCTGGCCACCAGACTGATATCGGCGCGATGGTGGACCATCACCGGCAGGACGATGCGGAAATTGTAGTCCTGGCCCGGGATGATGTGGTCCTTGGTGACCAGCATCATGCCGTCCGCGGTGATATCGACCACGCGCCCCACGTTTTTTCCCGTGTCGTCGTTGATGACGTTGACCAGATGGGGCGTGTTTTTGCGCGGCCTGGATCGATGGTCTTCCATGTCGGTCCTTTCAAGGTGACTCGTTCCTAACTTTCATCGACCGGGGCATCCCGGACTTGAGCGGGATTTGACTGAATTATCGGTACTTGAGGGGAAATCTAACCGGCCGGAGGTTGCCCTTCCGGTCCACCGGATGTACTCTGGTGAATTCATGACAGGATGGGGATTTGAGGGGGTTCTCGGTATCGGAGCGGAAATGAGCGATAAGTTCGACATCAGCGTGGATTCGGAAATTGGGCGCCTGACCGGGGTGATTCTCCACCGTCCGGGGCAGGAAGTGGCCAATATGACCCCCGAAACGGCCGAACGCGCCCTTTACAGCGACATCCTGAACCTATCGGTCGCCCTGGACGAATACCAGCAACTGGAGGGCGTCCTCGAAAAGCGATCGCGGGTGTTCCGGATCGGTGATCTTTTGACCGATATCCTGTCCAACAACCGGGTGCGCGGGGGGTTGGTGCGCCGGATCTGCGAAGCCGAGGAGGTGCCCGAGATCGCCGATGGCCTGCTGGCCCTGGACTCGCCGGAACTGGCGCGCGTGCTGATCCAGGGGGTGGCTCTGGTGAAGGACAACCTGTCCCGCTTTCTCAGCCGCGATCGCTATTCGCTGCCGCCGCTGCACAACTTTTTCTTCACGCGTGACGCGGGGGTCGCCGTCTGGGACAAGGTCCTCATCGCCCGGATGGCCAACCGGGTCCGGGGGCGCGAGGCCCGCATCCTCGAGGCTCTTTTCGACTACCATCCCCTGCTGGTCGCCCGCACGGTGAATCCGGCCCGCCTGGGGGGGCAGGGGTCGGAGCTGACCATCGAGGGCGGCGACGTCCAGGTGGCGGGCCCCGAGATCCTGGTCATCGGCACCGGGGCGCGCACGTCGCACCAGGCGGTGGACTTCCTGATCGAACGATTCATGGGCCTGAACAAACGGCAGCACATCGTGGTGCAGGAGCTGCCGCAGACCCCCGAATCGTTCATCCACCTGGACATGGTCTTCACCTTCCTGGATCGCCACCTGTGCATGGTCTACGAACCGGTGGTCATGCAGACCCATCATTTCGACACGACCCACATCCACATCGAAAACGGACAGGTGGTCTCCATCACCGAACAGGACAACCTGCTGTCGGCCCTGGGAAAACTGGGGATGGAGCTGGAGCCCCTGTACTGCGGGGGCCGTGACGACCGCTGGCTGCAGGAACGGGAGCAATGGCACAGCGGCGCGAACTTCTTCGCCCTGGCGCCCGGCCAGGTGGTCGGCTATGGACGCAACGAAAACACCATCGCCGAACTGTCGAACGCGGGCTTCCAGGTGATTCCGGCGCGGGATGTCATCGAAGGCGTGGCGGATCTCGACCAGGTCGGGCGCTGCGTGGTCACCATCGACGGTTCGGAACTGGCCCGCGGCGGCGGCGGTTGCCGCTGCATGACCATGCCCATCGGGCGGGAGCCCGTCCCCGGTTGATCAGTCGTCTTGACCGGCCGCCAGCTGCTTCTGGCGGCGGCCCAGGTAGTAGCCCACCCCGCCCCAGGCCAGCGACAGGGGCACCGTGATCCAGGCGGTGCCCACGACCCCGATCCCCAGGATGCCCAGCAGCTTGAAACAGAGGGCGCCGACGGCGTCGCCGCTCCGGTAGACAAAGGTGTCGATGAAGTTCTTGGCCTTGTAGCGCACGTTGCGGTCCACCAGGGTGAACAGGGTTTCGCGGGCGGGTTTGACCAGGGCATAGTTGCCGGCGCGCCGGATGATTTCGAACACCACCAGGACGCCCAGGGTGGGGGCCGTGCCCAGCAGGAGGGCCCCCGCCGCGATGGCCAGCGGCAGCAGGATCAGGGCGGCTCCGGCGCCGAACCGGGCCAGGAAACGCCCCGTCACGAACAGCTGGCCCAGGAGGGTCAGAGCGTTGGTCCAGAAATAGATGTCGGCAAACAGGACGGTGCGGTCATCCCGGACTGGAACCAGATTCGCGACCACCTCCGAGCGCAGGAAATAGAGCAGGGTGCCGATGAAGGTGTACAGGAAGATGTAGGCGCCGATGCCTCCCAGGAAGGAGGACCGGAACATGAGGGACACTCCCGCCAGGGGACCGTCCCCGCTGGTTTTGGCGACAGGACGGTCATGGGTGCCCTCGCCGTGGAAGCCCGCGGCGCGAAACCGCGGCGACAGGTAGCGGACCAGCCAGACCGACCCCTCGAGGAACAGGATGGAAATCAGGATGAGGTTGGCTTCCCCGAGCAGCCCGATGAACAGCCGGGTGACTCCGTTGCCGAGCATCGACCCGAGGGTGCCGCCGATGGCGATGATGCCGAACACCCGCCGGCTGCGGCTGTAGCCGAACCCGTCGGCCATGAAGGCCCAGAACAGGGACAGGACAAACAGGTTGAAGACACTGACCCACACGTAGAAAACCCGGCCCACCATGAGCAGGGAATCTTCCTCGACCAACCGCAGGACCAGATAGAAGACCACCAGGTTCAGGGCGAAGAATCGGTAGGCGATGGGGATGAATTTTTCCCGACGGAATCGCCGGACCAGGTAGCCGAAGGCCGGGGTCAGCAGGGCCATCGCGCCCAGGGTGAACAGGAACAGGTTCTCCAGGTCCCGCACACCGCCGGCCAGACCCATGGTGTCGCGGATGGGCTTGAGGATGTTGTAGCTGATCATCAAGGTGTAGAACAGCAGGGCTGAAAGGAGAACCAGCGCGGCCTCGTCCCGCTGGATCCTGAAGGTGCGTTGCAGAAAATCCCAGAATCGCCTCATGTACCATCCAAGTCGCCGGGGCGGGGGTCAGGTAGGTCCGGAGAGGGGATCATACGTCAATTTGACCGGCCTGGTTACGGTTGTTTGACCCGGCCCGTTTTTTCCAACCTTTTCCCCGGGAACACCCTGCAGGATCCACCCACCCCCCGTGGGGCCCCGACCCTGGCATATTTGTTGCTTTGGCGAGGGGCAGAGTACATTTTTCCGCGAAATGCGGCGCAGCAGGACGGAACCTGCCTGTCAGGGCAACCATCAGGACCATAGGGATATGAATCGCCGACACTTCTGTAAAATCGCCAATCTGGCCGTTCTGGGTGGGATTGTGGGTCTGAGCAGGCCCGCTGCGGCCCTGGCGTCCCTTCAGGTTGAACCTTCGCGTTCCCTGTCCCTGTACAGCATCCAGACCCGGGAAAGGGTGGACCAGGTCTTCTGGTCCCAGGGGCGGTATCTGTCCAGCGGATTGACCAGGATCAACCATCTGCTGCGGGATTTTCGCACGAACGAAATCAAGGATATCGACCCCGAACTGCTCCAACTGCTCTGCCGACTCGCGGACCATCTGGAGTCGGCTCCCGAGTACCATGTGATATCCGGGTACCGTTCGGAAAAGACCAATGCCATGCTGCGGAAAAAGTCGCAGAACGTGGCCCGGAAAAGTTACCACCTGCTGGGCCAGGCCGTGGATATCAGGATGCCGGGTGTGGCCTTGAAGGATCTCCACACAGCGGCCCTCGATTTGAAGAAGGGCGGCGTGGGTTATTACCCTGGACCTGATTTTGTCCATGTGGATGTCGGCCCGACTCGGGCCTGGTAAGGGCGCGGTGGGTCTTCGCTAGTTCGACACCAGGGTTTCGCTGCCGACACCTTCCATGATGCTCCTCATTCTGGCGTCGTAGCCGTAGATGTCGGGCGCGAAATTCACCTGACCGGAATCATCAACCCAGACCGTCTGGTACACCATGAGAATGGGTACCTTTTTTTTGAGCCCGATGGTTCGATTCTTCCGGGTTTCCAGCGCGGCGGTCAGATCCTCGGGGGGAACCAGCAGGCGGGCCAGGCTTTCCGGGTCTTCCAGACGGACACAGCCCGAAGACAGCCAGCGGACATCCCGGTTGAAGGCGTCCCGCTGGTTGGTGTCGTGGAGGTAGATGCTGAAGGAGTTGGGAAACAGGAATTTCATGTTTCCCAGGGGATTCCGCGGACCGGGATCCTGGCGGAACCGAAACGCGATGTCCCAGCTTTTGAGGCCGGCCCAGTCGATGGTGTCCACGTCGAGTTCCGCGGCTCCGCGTTTCCAGTTCTCGTACACGCGAAAATCGCGGTCCCGCAGGTACTGGGGATCGGCGAGCACCTTGGGCAGGATGTCCCTTCGGGCCAGCTTCTGGGGCACGTTCCAATAGGGAAACAACTCCAGGTAGCGGACCTGGTCGCTCATGACCGGGGTGGGGCGGTCGGGGCGTCCGACAACGGTCTTCATCGACAGCACCGAATGACCCTGGTCCATCAGGTCCATGCGGCAGGAGGGGATGTTGACCCGGATGAAGGGACGGTCCGGTTCGGCGGGAAGCCAACGGATCCGTTCCAGGTTCAGGGCGATGCGGTCGGCCTTGTGCGCGGCCGATTCATTCAGGGCGGCCAGGGTATTTTTCCCCACCAGTCCATCGGGTTGCAGGCCGTGCCGGGCCTGGAAGGACCGCACGGTCGCGGCCAGATCCTCGTCGAATAGGTCGGGCTCTGCCAAGCCGGTCAGGCGAGTCCGCAACAGGGCCACGCGGTGGCCGGAATCGCCGGGCCGCAGTATTTCACCGGGGGCAACCGAGGGCCATCCGCCCTCTTCGGCCAGGTGGCGGTAGAAGGCCAGGGCATCCCTCAAGTGGCGGTAGCCGAAGGAGGCGGGGCGGACCCGGTCCAGAGCCGCGGCGGGATCAAACCCGGGTTCCTCGTGTGCCGCAGGTGCGGAAACCAGGAGGTCGACCAAGGTCGCCAGGGTGGCCGACAGGTTGCGGGATTGATCCCAGCGACTGTAGACCTGGGCGGGATCCAGTCGGCCCAGATTCAAGTCCAGGCCGTAGGCAACAAAGGCATCGGTCAACAGGAGCTCCAGGTCTTCGTGGCGGGATTTCAGCAGCAGGGGACTGGGGCCGGCCGCTTCGGCCATCAGGTCCGTCAGGACCTCGTCATGGTAGTCGGAGGAACGCAGGCCCTCCTCGTCGGCTTTCCTGAGGATGGAGACAAAGGCCTCGGCGGAAGCGTTCAGCCGGCCGTCTGAAATCCAGACTGGTTGGCTGTCCCGGCCCAGGTAGATGGAATCCACCGTTTCAGGGTGCAGAAGGGGCAGAGATTCTTCCGCTCCCAATAAAGTAGAAAAAGCCCCGACCAGGGTCAGCGCCATCGAAAGGAAAAATATTGTGGCCCCCTGAATCCGTTTCCATTTCTTCGCGTCAAACTCGTTTGCCAGTGGCAAATCCACACCCCCTCTCGAAAATCTTCCGTCCCCCGTCCATGTTATCTACAATTATTATACCACATATCAAGAACCCCTGCCGGCCCCCTTGTTTTATGGGGTCTATGTTGCTATCCTGCGGGACGGGAAAATGACCGATGGATTTTCGCCCTGGGCGAGAGTCATCCACAGGCAATTTCCATGGGACTGCGGACGGCGAGGGGCCGACCGCAAACGGAAACCGCTTCCTGATTCGGGAAGGATCGGACAGTGGGGGTTCCCGGGACGGAACTTCCCCGAAGAATAACAAGGAGAAATGATGTCCTACAAAATTGATGAAATCGAGGGGATCGGTCCTGCCAACGCCGAAAAGCTGGCGGCCGCCAAAATCGTCACCACCGATGACCTGCTGGACAAGGGCTGCACCCCCACCGGGCGCAAGGCAGTGGCCGAGACCACGGGAATCGGCGAATCCGTCATTCTCAAATGGTGCAACATGGCCGACCTGATGCGAGTCTCCGGCATCGGCTCCCAGTTCTCCGAACTGCTCAAGGCCGCCGGCGTGGACACCATCAAAGAACTGCGCAATCGGAATGCGGCGAACCTGGCGGTGGCGATGAAAGAGGTCAACGACGAGAAGAAGCTGGCCCGCACGTCGCCTCCCGAAGCCACGGTCACCAAGTGGGTCGAGGACGCCAAGTCCATGGATCCCAAGATGACCTACTAGGAGACCCGGCCAGCTGTTCCAGCGTCCGTGGCACTCTGGGCCCGGAACCTGAAAAATGGTCCGGGCCCCATTCATTCGGTGGGGGATGGACTCACTGAACCTGAACCGAGGGAGATACCTCATGTCTGGAATCTTTGAAATCCTCACCCAGCAGCTGGGCGGGAAGCAAGTCGATTCGATCAGCCGTCAGATCGGCGGAGACTCGGGCACGACCAGCAAGGCCATCGCGGCCGCCCTGCCCATGTTGATGACCGCCCTGGCCAGCAACGCGAAGAAGCCAGGTGGGGCCGAGCAATTGTCCGCCGCCCTGGGCCGCGATCACGACGGCGGCATCCTGGACAATATGGATGGGTTTTTGAACAACCCCGGATCGGTCAACGGCGCGGGAATCCTGGGTCACCTGTTGGGCTCCAAACAGCCGACCGTCGAAACCGGCCTGGCCAAGTCCACCGGCCTGGACATGGGGTCGGTGATGAAGCTCCTGCCCATCCTGGCCCCCCTGGTGATGGGCGCCCTGGGCAAGCAGCAGCGCAAGTCCCCACTGGACGCCTCGGGCCTGTCCAACATGCTGGGTCAGGAGCGTCAGCAGATCGAATCGTCCGTGCCCCAGATGGGCATGGTCGGGAAGTTCCTGGATGCCGACGGCGACGGGGACATGGATCTGGGCGATCTGGGCAGCCTGGCCCAGAAAACGGGTCTGCTGGGTAAGCTGTTCGGAGGTTGATCACTTCCGGTCTGGGAAAGGGGCCCGATGATTCGGGCCCCTTTTTTTCTGGGTTCGTCGATAATCCTCATGGGACCGGTTCTGGCCTCAGTCCCCCACGACGAACGAGATCTTGCCGTTGATCCGGTACTCGGAAATCTTGCCGTCCTTGACCAGCGCGGTCATGTTCTCCACGTAGAAATGTTTGATGTTCTTGACCGATTTTCCGGCATCCTTGACCGCGGTCTGGGCGGCCTTTTCCCAGCCGTCGGGCGAAGAGGCGATTACTTCGATGACTTTTACGATACTCATGGAACTACTCCTTGAATTGGGGGATATTGGTCTGGATCCGGGCTCGGCTCCGCCAAATGCGCCTGATCCAGACGAGGTCGCGTTTCCAATATAACGACAAATCGGATTTTAGCTCCAACCTCCCAGGCCAGCCAACCCGGAAAATAGGTTATCGTAAAAAACGGCAATTGTTGGTATGTTGGGGGCCGTGAAAATCCGACCTGAACATCGACCGGGCTGGGAGTCGGCGACTTCCAGCCAAACCAAAGGGGTTAGATATGGGTATGTTCGATTTCCTCAAGGATTCCGGAGAAGATCTGGAGCAGCAGGAACGTGAAGCCGAATTCAACAAGAGCCAGGCGTTGGCCCGGCAGGTGGAAATCCTGGGCCTGAAGGCGGAGGATCTGACCGTCACGTTTGACGACGGAGTGGTCACCGTCGGCGGCAAGGCTCCGACCCAGGAAGAGCGGGAGAAGATCGTTCTGGTGCTGGGCAATACCCAGGGCGTGGCCCGGGTCGACGACCAGCTGGTCGTCGCGGCGGTCGAACCCGAAGCGGCGCTCTACACCGTCAAGAGTGGTGACAGCCTGTCCAAGATTGCCAAGGCCCACTACGGGGACGCCATGAAATATCCGGTCATTTTCGAAGCCAACAAGCCCATGCTGAAGAATCCCGACAAGATCTATCCCGGGCAGGTGCTGCGGATTCCGGCCTTGACGGACTGAGACCACGCGGAAAAAAACAATGCCGGAGCCGCGGTGGCTCCGGCATGACAGTCATGGGGCGGGGCAACCCGCCGATACGGTCCCTACATCTGGGAGACGATCGATCCGAATTTCTTCAGGGCTGTCTGCAGGTCGACATTGTCCGCATTCTCCTGGGCGGCCTTCATGACCTTGGGCATGGTTTCGCCCTTGAAGGTTTCGGTGACGGCCTTGAATTTGTCGAAGGTGCCCTTCAATTCCTCAGGGGGATTGGTTTCCCAGTCGGGGTGGGCGGTGTTCATTTCCTGCATTTTGGGCAGGACTTTTTCGAGGGCGCCTGTGAACGAACCCACGGCTTTGGCGATATCCTCGGGTACGGCCGAAGATCCGATGGCCGAGTTGAAGGATTCCATGGCCTTGGTCACGGTGGTCAGAACGGTTTTTTCCTCGGCGAACTTGCCGCCGCTGCACCCTGCAAGCAGGATCAAAACAAGCGCCGAAACCAGAATGCGTCTGGATTTCATGGGGGACACCTCCAGCTGAATAAATCATCCAATTCTAGTGATCTGCACGGTCTGATTTGATAACCTGTCACAGAGTCCAAATCATGGCAACCGAAATTATCCCAAACGGAAGCCGTCCCCGGTGGTTGACAGGGGCCGGGAAACCGACTAGTCGTGTCCTGAAACCACCTTATTTCAAAGGAGCTCTGCATGTCCCAGGGTTTGAAACGCATCCACCACGTAGAAATGGTGGTCGGCAACGCCAAACAGGCCGCTTTTTTCTACCGCAAGGCCTTCGGATTCGACCAGGTCGCCTATCGGGGCCCGGAAACGGGTACGGCTGACCGGGTATCCTATGTAATGAGGCAGAACGACATCTGGATGATCCTGACCACACCCTTGCGACATGATGACCCCTTGAACATCTGGCTGACCCTGCACGGCGACGGTGTCCGTGACATCGCCTTCGAGGTGGAAGACGCCGCCGACGTCTTCGCCCAGTCCACCGCCGCCGGGGCCACCCCCTACCGGGAGCCACAGGCGGCGGGCGACGATCTCGGCACGGTGCAAACGGCCGTCATCCGGACCTACGGCGAGGTCCTGCACACCTTCATCCAGCGCGACGGCTACCGGGGATTTCTGCCCGGGTTCGAGATCCGTGAGGTCAAGGGCGAGAGCACCGGCCTGCAGTGTATCGACCACATCGTGGGCAACGTGTCGGACCAGCAGATGGACCGCTGGGTCAAGTGGTACGACGATACCCTGGGCCTGGGCAAGTTCGTCTCCTACGACGACAAGGATATCTGCACCGATTTCACCGCTCTGCGCAGCACGGTGGTGGCCTCCGACGACCGGGCGATCAAGTTTCCCATCAATGAGCCGGCCGAAGGGCTCAAGAAGAGCCAGATCCAGGAGTACATCGACGCCAACCTGACCGCGGGCGTGCAGCACCTGGCGCTGAGCACCGACAATATCCTGGAGAGCATCTCCGCCCTGCGAGCCAACGGGGTCGAGTTCCTGGCGGTTCCCGACGGGTACTACGATACGGTCTGGGACCGGGTAGGCGAGGTCAAGGAAGACAAAGGCCGGATCAAGGACCTGGGCATCCTCGTGGACCATGACGAGAAAGGCTACCTGCTGCAGCTGTTCACCCGGCCGCTCCAGGACCGACCGACGCTTTTCATCGAGATCATCCAGAGACGCGGCAGCGACAGCTTCGGCAAGGGCAACTTCAGGGCTCTGTTCGAAACCATCGAACAGGAGCAGGCCCTGCGGGGGAATCTCTGATGCCCTACTATCATCAGCTGGGCCGGATTCCCGCGAAAAGGCACGTGGCTTTCCGCAAGGACGACGGCTCCATCTACTACGAACACCTGATGGGCAACCTGGGGTTCACCGGCCTGCAGTCGCTGCTTTATACGCTGAGGCGGCCGACCACGGTCAAGGCCGTCGAGGAGGCCTGGGTCCAGCCGTGGGAGGCGGTGCCTGGGCATCCGCTGACGATGCGGCACATCAAGTCCCACCGCCTGGAAACCGGCGGGGGCAGTGCGGTCCGCAACCGGGCCCAACTTCTGTTCAACCAGGACATCAGGCTGTCGCTGGTCAAGCCCACGGCCACCGATGATTTCTTCTACCGCAACGCCCGGCATGACGAGGTGGTCTACGTCACCCAGGGGGGCGGCGTGCTGGAGTCGCAATTTGGAAATATTGCCTACCGGGAGGGCGATTACCTAGTCGTCCCCCGGGGCATCATCCACCGCCTGGTTCCGGGCCCGGGTGCGCAGGTCCATCTGATCATGGAAAGCAAGGGCCACATCCGCACGCCCCATCGCTACCGCAACCAGCAGGGCCAGTTGCTGGAGCACAGCCCGTTTTGCGAACGTGACATCCGCGCCCCCGAAGACCTTCCGGTGCACGACGAGACAGGGGATTTCGAGGTGATCACCCGGGTGGACGATACCTGCCAGCGAGTGGTCATGGACCACCATCCCTTCGACACCGTCGGGTGGGACGGCTGCTACTATCCCTGGGCCCTGAGCATCCATGACTTCGAACCGATCGTCGGCAGCATCCACCAGCCGCCGCCGGTGCACCAGACCTTCGAGGGTGACGGATTTGTCATCTGCAGCTTCGTACCGCGTTTGTTCGACTTCCATCCGGACGCCGTGCCGGCACCGTACAACCACTCGAACGTGATGACCGACGAGGTCCTCTACTACTGCAACGACGAGTTCATGAGCCGCCAGGATGTCGAACAGGGATCGGTCACTCTGCACCCCGACGGCCTGCCGCATGGGCCCCAGCCCGGCAAGACCGAAGAGTCCATCGGGGCGGTCAAGACCGATGAACTGGCGGTGATGGTCGATACCTTCGCTCCCCTGTCGGTGGCCAAGGGGGCCCTGGCCGCGGAAGATCCTGCCTACGGGAAATCCTGGCTGGAAGGGGATTCCGAGTGAACCAGCGGGGACCCGACGCCTTCGGTTTTTTCATGGGCGGCCTGGTGGACTATGCGGGGCTGTTTCCACCGGCATCCCTGGACATGAATGCAGCCGTGGAGGAGTACGCCGCCCACCTGGCCGAACCTGAAGCCTGGATGCTGGGCCGGTTCATCGTCCCGGCGGGCCGGCTGTCGGAACTCCAGGATGCCTGCGCCAGATATCTGGATGGCGGGCAGACATGGGCTTTTTCGGTTCTGGTCGGCGGCCGAGACAGCGCGGACAATGCCCTGGCCGCCCTCGCTGCCCAGGGATCTGCGGTGGCATCTTTCGAGGAACGCTTCGAGGGCCGGGCACAGGTCGAGGTCCTGGAAGCACCCCTGCCGGTGGATGGGTCCGGGCGCGATGTCGGGGATTTCCTCGGTCGTTATGTGGATGCGTTGGCGGCCGCGGACCTCGGCGGGCGCGAACTCTATCTGGAAGTTATGCCTGGCGTCGACGACCTCCTGGTGCTGGAAGCGATGAACGCCCTGACCGCCTTCGAGAAACGATTTTCCCGCATCGGAGCCAAGCTTCGCTGCGGCGGGGTCACGCCCGAGGCATTCCCAAGCTGTGAACGCATCGCGCTGTTCATCGATACCTGCCGCCGTTTGGGTCTACCCCTGAAATGCACGGCGGGCCTGCATCACCCCGTGCGGCACCGGGCCACGGAGCCCCCCGTCATGATGCACGGATTCTTGAACGTGTTCGGGGCCGGTATCCTGGCCCACGCCCTCGGCGTTGATCGCGAGGTCCTGACCGAATGCGTGGCGGAATCCGACCCGGGCGCCTTCACCTTTTCGGGGGACGGATTTAGCTGGCGGGATTTCACGGTCCCGGCGGACGATCTGGAGCGGGCCCGCAAAGGTTTCCTGGCCGGATTCGGCAGCTGCTCCTTCGATGAACCCCGTGACGACTTGCGAAATCTGGGCCTCATGAGTTGAGCGGGCCCTGGAATCCACCATCATGTGAAAGGACGGATCGCCACATGGATCCCACCGTCGACCCTTCAGCCAAGTCATTCGTGCCGGTCGCCCCGGATTCCCATTTTCCCCTCCAGAACCTGCCCTACGGGGTGTTCTCTCCCACAGAACGGGATGAGCCCCGGGTCGGGGTGCGCATCGGGGACATGGTGCTCGATCTGGCCGTGATCCAGAACAGCGGCCTGCTCGACAGCGCCGGCTTGCCCGAAGGGGTGTTCAGCTACCCCGTGCTGAATCCCTTCATGGAGCTGAGCCGTGAACAGCATCGGACCACCCGGCTTTTGATCCACAGTCTGCTGCGTGAAGACGAAGGAACCCTGCGGGATGATTCCGTGCTGAGGGGCCGGGCCCTGTTGCCGATCGAATCGGTGGCGCTGCAGTTCCCCGTGGGCATTCCCGACTACACCGATTTCTATTCCTCCAAGGAGCACGCCACCAACGTGGGGATCATGTTCCGCGGCAAGGACAACGCCCTGATGCCCAACTGGCTGCATCTGCCGGTGGGATACCACGGCCGGGCCAGTTCCATCGTCCTGTCGGGTCAGCCGGTGGTCCGGCCCCATGGCCAGACCCTACCGGCGGACAGTGAAACCCCCGTGTTCGGTCCCTGTCGGCTGATGGATTTCGAACTGGAGATGGGATTTTTCGTGGGCCAGGGCAACGCCCAGGGAAGCCCGGTGGCGGTGAACGACGCGGATGGGCACATCTTCGGTCTGGTACTGGTCAACGACTGGTCCGCGCGAGACATCCAGAAATGGGAGTACCAACCCCTGGGCCCCTTCAACGCCAAGAATTTCGCGACGAGTATCTCGCCCTGGGTGGTGACCCTCGACGCGCTGGCGCCCTTCCGTTGCGATGCGCCCGGACAGGAGCCCGAGCCACTGGACTATCTGCGCGAGACCGACCGGGGCACCTACGACATCAACCTCGAGGTCCACATCACCGCCGAGGGCCAGGACGAGGGTCTGCGCGTGTGCGCGAGCAACTTCAAGCATCTTTACTGGACCATGGCCCAGCAGCTCGCCCATCACACAAGCACCGGCTGCAACATGAACACGGGCGACCTGCTGGCCTCCGGGACGATCAGCGGCCCGGCCAAGGGCAGCTTCGGGTCCATGCTGGAGATCACCTGGCGGGGCACCGAACCGGTCACCCTGCCGGGCGGAGGCGAGCGGAAGTTCCTGGCCGACGGCGATACCGTGACCATGACCGCCTGGTGTCAGGGTGACGGATACCGGGTGGGCTTCGGGGACGTGGCGGGCCAGGTCCTGCCGGCGCGTGAAGCCTGATGGATCCCGGATTCGAAGAGGTTCTCTGGACGCCCTCGGCCGACCGGATCGAGGGGGCCCTGGTCACCGGGTTTCGTCAGGAAGTCAATCAGCGCCTGGGGCTGGACCTGGCCGACTATGAAGCCCTGTACGAGTGGTCCGTAGCCGATAGATCCGCCTTCTGGCTCGCTCTGTGGGAGTTTGCCGCGGTGGTGGGGGACGGCCCCGGCGCCACTGCGGTGACCGATGGCGACAAGATGCCCGGGGCCCGCTGGTTTCCCGATGCCCGGCTCAATTTCGCCGAGAATCTCCTGCAGGGTGCCCCTGAATCCGAGGCCATCGTCTTTCGCCGCGAATCGGGGGAAACCAGGCGGCTGACCTTTGCGGAACTGCGGTGCTCGGTGGCCCGGGTGGCCTCGGGACTGGCTGCCGACGGGGTTGGTCCGGGCGATCGGGTGGCCGGGTTTTTGCCCAACATTTCCGAAGCGATGATCGCCATGCTGGCGGCCGCCAGCCTGGGTGCGGTCTGGTCCAGTTGCTCCCCGGATTTCGGCGTCGAAGGTGTGCTGGACCGTTTCGGCCAGATCGCTCCCAAGGTGCTCTTCAGTGCCGACGGATATCTTTACGGGGGCAAGTCCCATGATTCCCTGGGGACGGTGGGGTTTCTGCGGGAAAAATTGCCCTCGCTGGTCCGGACGGTGATCGTTCCTTTTCTCCAAACGGAACCCGCTCTACCGGAGCCCCTGGTGGCCTGGACCGACTACGGATCGCCGGACGCGGGACCGGTCCCAACCTACCATCGGGTCCCGTTCGACCACCCCCTGTTCATCATGTTCTCGTCGGGCACCACCGGGCTGCCCAAGTGCATGGTGCATTCGGTGGGGGGGACCCTGCTGCAACACCTGAAGGAACACCAGCTGCACTGCGACCTGAGGCCAGGCGACCGGATCTTCTACTTCACCACCTGCGGTTGGATGATGTGGAACTGGCTGGTCAGTGGCCTGGCTTCCCGGGCCACGGTGATGCTGTACGACGGTCATCCCCTCAAACCCGAAAACGTATTGTGGGACTACGCGAGAGAGGAACGCTTCACGATTCTGGGGACCAGTGCGCGTTGGATCGCCGGCTGTGAAAAGGCCGGCGTGAAACCCGCGGCCACCGGGGATTTGCCGTCCCTGCGCGCCGTCCTTTCTACGGGGTCGCCGCTGGCGCCGGAGTCCTTCGACTACGTGTACCGGGAGGTGAAGGCCGATCTCCAGCTCAGTTCCATTTCCGGGGGCACGGACATCGTTTCCTGTTTCGCCCTCGGCAGCCCTGTGTTGCCGGTCCGGCGGGGGGAACTCCAGTGCCGCGGCCTGGGCATGGACGTTGCCGTCCTGGACGACAGAGGCCTGCCGGTTACCGGCATCAAGGGTGAATTAGTGTGCCGGTCGCCGTTCCCTTCCATGCCCACGGGTTTTTGGAACGATGATGACGGCTCGCGCTACCACCGGGCCTATTTTGACCGATTCGAAGGGATCTGGTGCCACGGGGATTTCGCGGAGCTCACTCCCACGGGCGGGATGATCATCCACGGGCGCAGCGACACCGTCCTGAACCCCGGCGGGGTCCGGATCGGGACCGCTGAGATCTACCGCGTGGTCGAGCAGTTCGGCGAAGTGGTCGACAGCCTGGTGGTGGGCCTGCAGGGCGCCGACGACGTGGAGATTGTCCTGTTCGTGGTGTTGCGTGAAGGACTCCAGCTCGACCCCGCTTTGGCCGATTCCATTGGCCGCCGCATCCGTCAGGAAAAGACTCCCCGCCACGTGCCGGCCTACATCCGGCAGGCGCCGGACATCCCGCGCACCATCAGCGGCAAGACGGTGGAAATCGCTGTGCGGAACATTCTGCACGACCGGCCGGTAGACAACGTGGACGCTTTGGCCAACCCCGGATCCCTGGAATATTTCCGGACCATCAAATCGGAACTCGGGAGAAAAAAATGAAGCAGCCCCGGATCCTTCGAATCCTGTTCGTCGTCCTCGCCATGGTTCTCGGTGGTACGGGTACGACCCTGGCCGAAGAGGGTATGTACCCCATGAGCGAACTGCCGACCCTGGACCTCGAAGCCGCCGGTCTGGCGGTGGACCGAGAGGCCATCTACAATCCGGACGGGCTGGCCCTTGTCGACGGGATCTGCAAGCTGGGCGGCTGCACCGGCTCCTTCGTATCGGATCAGGGGCTGATCCTGACCAACCATCATTGTGCCTACGGCGCCATCAGGAACGCCAGCTCGGACGAGCACAACTATCTGACCGACGGCTTTTCCGCGGAATCGCTGGCCGACGAATTCCCCGCGGTAGGGTTCACCGTTCGGATCACCGAGAGTTACCGTGACGTGTCGGCCAAAGTGCTCGGCGCCGTCTCCGGGAACATGACGCCCCTGGAGCGGACCCGGGCCATTGAAAAGAAAATGAAGGAAATCAGCCTGGCCGAGGAAAAGAAGAACCCCGGCAAGCGGGCCGAAGTGAACGAGATGTTCCTGGGCAAGAACTACGTGCTCTTCCTTTATACCTACCTGAAGGACGTCCGCCTGGTCTACGCCCCGCCCCAGGACCTGGCCAAGTTCGGGGGCGAGGTCGACAACTGGATCTGGCCCCGGCATTCGGGGGACTTCTCCTTCATGCGGGCCTATGTCGGTCCCGATGGCGCCCCAGCCGAGTACGCCGCCGACAATGTACCCTACCGGCCCAAAATGGTGCTGGAAGTGGGGGCCGACGGGGTGGCGGACCAGGACGCGGTCTTCATCCTGGGGTACCCGGGGTCGACCTACCGGCACCGTCCCGCCCGCTTCGTGGCCTACATGGCCGAAGTCTACATGCCGTACATCGTGGACTGGTACGGCTGGCAGATCGATCTCTTCGAAAAACTTTCCGCCGATAGTTCGGAACACAAGTTGGCCCTATCTTCCCGTCTGAGAAGTCTGCACAACACCTACAAGAACTACCGGGGGAAGCTCCAGGGAATCGACCGGCTGGATCTGTTGGCACAGAAGCAGGCCGAAGAAAAGGACCTTCAGGAATTCATCGCCGCGGACGCAGAACGCAACGACGCCTACGGCGATGTCCTGGCCCAGCTCGACACTTACTACGCCGAACGCGCCGCCAACACCCCGGGCGAACTGTGGCTGCGCTACCTGCTGCGGAGTCCAGAGATCATGCGGGCCGCACTGACCGTCTGGGAAAACGGGCAGGAAAGATCGAAGCCGGAAACGGAACGCGAGCGGGCCTACATGGAGCGCAACCTCGACCAGACGCTCAACGGACTGAAGAACATGACCAAGCGGTTCGACGCCGAGGCTGACCGCCGGATCATGGTCGAACTGCTGATGCGGGCAGGAAACATCCCCACCGTGACTACCCTGGACCCCCTCCATGGGCTGACCGGCGTCGAAGGTGCCGAGGCGGCCAAGAACTACCTGGCCGGCATGTTCGCGGCCCCCCGCTTGATGGACGAGGAATTTCTGCTGGCGGCCATGGAGATGTCCCCCCGGGAATTGACGGCCCTCCAGGATCCCTTCCTGGAGCTGGCGGCGGCCCTTTTTGAGCCCTGGGTCCGCCAGCGGGAAGAGGGCAAACGCCGCAAAGGGGTGCTCGACCCCCTGCAGGCCGCCCTGGTGGATGCCCGCCGGGATTACCTCGGCGCCGAATTCGTGCCCGACGCCAATGGCACCCTGCGGTTCACCTACGGTCTGATCGAGGGATACTCCCCTCGCGATGCGATGTGGCTGACGCCTTTGACCACGGTGGAGGGTCTCCTGGAAAAGGACACGGGCATCCAGCCCTTTGCCCTGCCGGCCGCGGTCAGGGACTCGGTGATCGCCGCCGATTTCGGAGTCTTTGCCAGTGATGATCTCGGCGGGGTGCCGGTCAACGTCCTGTACAGCACCGACACCACCGGCGGCAACTCGGGCAGCCCGGTGTTCAACGCCGCCGGGAAAGTGGTGGGCCTCAACTTCGACCGCGCCTGGGAGGCGACTATCAACGACTTCGCCTGGGACCACAGCTACAGCCGGTCCATCGGTGTCGACATCCGCTACGTGCTGTGGGTGACCTGGAAGATAGGGGACGCCCAGCGCCTGCTGGCGGAAATGGGCGTCGCCCCCTGAATCAGATTTTCGCCAGGGCCTGCCGGACGTCGGCGATGATGTCCTCGACGTTCTCCAGGCCCACGGACAGGCGCACCATGGCCGGGTCGATACCCACCTTGAGCAGTTCTTCCTCGTTGTAGGTCGAGTGGGTCATGGTCGCCGGATGTTCGATCAGCGTATCGACGTCGCCCAGGCTCACGGCCAGGGTGCACAACTCCACGTTGTCCATCACCACGCGGCCGGCTTCCTTTCCTCCGGCCACCATGAAGCTGATCATCCCCCCGAAGCCCCTTTGCTGCCGCGCCGCCAGTTCGTACTGCGGATGGGTCTTGAGCCCCGGATAGATGACCTTCTCCACCTTGGGGTGGTAACTGAGGAACTGCGCCACCTCCATGGCGTTGGTCATGTGGCGGTCCATGCGCACCGGCAGGGTCTTCAGGCCGCGCAGCAGCAGCCAGGCGTTGAAGGGGGAGATGCAGCCGCCCACGTCGCGCAGGGTTTCCATGCGGGCCTTCATCATCCAGTCGGCGCTGCCCACCAGGATGCCGGCCACGGTGTCGCCGTGGCCCCCGATGTACTTGGTGGCCGAATGCAGCACGATGTCGGCGCCCAGTTCGAGAGGATTCTGCAGATAAGGCGTGCAGAAGGTGTTGTCCACCAGCACGGGGATGCCCCTGGCCCGCGCGATCTCGGCCACCGCCGCTATGTCGGTGAGCACCAGGGTCGGGTTGGCCGGCGTCTCCAGGTAGATCAGCTTGGTCTTTTTGGTGATGGCCCTGGCGAAGTTGGCCGGGTTGTCGGCGGGCACCTCGGTGACGTTGATGCCGAACCGGGGCAGCGTCTGGGTGAAGAGCTGGTGGGTGCCCCCGTAAAGAGTGTCGCCCGACACGATGTGATCTCCCATCTGGCAACAGGTCAGCACCGCGGTCGTGGCCGCGGCCATGCCGCTGGCCAGGGCCAAGGCCGCTTCGCCTTTTTCCAGGTAGGCCATTTCGGTTTCGAGGGCCGCCTGGGTGGGGTTGCCCAGCCGGGTGTAGACGTAGCTGGAATCCTCGCCCCGGAACACGGCGGCCCCATGCTCGGCGTTTTCGAAGGCGAAGGTGCTGCTTTGGAAGATGGGCGTGCTCACCGCGCGGATGGGCTTTTCACCCTCGTGTTTGTCCAGATGCTTCTTGCCGTGGATGCAAAGCGTGGCGAAACCGGGTTCCTGCTTCTGCGGGGCCATCATTTGCCTCCCTTGCGAGCTCGGGGCAGGTGCTTCTTGAGATCGGGCACCTTGTCGAGGGATTCCCAGGAAAAGTCCTGGTCCGGCCGGCCGAAGTGGCCGTAGACCGCCGTGGCCGCATAGATGGGCCGCCGCAGGTCGAGGCTTTCGATGATGCCCGCGGGGGACAGGTCGAATTCGGCGGCGACGATTTTGGTGAGCTTGTCATCGGGAATCTGCCCGGTGCCGAAAGTGTCGATGGTGATGGACATGGGATGGGGCATCCCGATGACGTAGCTGACTTCCACGGCGCATCGTCGCGCCAACCCGGCCGCCACCACATTCTTGGCCGCCCAGCGGGCGCCGTAGCTGCCACTGCGGTCGGGCTTGGTGGGGTCCTTGCCGCTGAAGGCGCTGCCGCCGTGACCGCAGGCGGGGCCGTAGCTGTCCACGGTGATCTTGCGTCCGGTCAGCCCCGAATCTGCACGCGGACCACCCTCGCTGAAGGCGCCCACCGGGTTGATCATCACCTTGGTGGCCTTGTCCATCAGGCCGGTCGGCTTGAGCACCGGATTGATGACCAGACGGCGGATATCCTTCCTCATCTGGGCCAGGTCACAGTCGGCGTGGTGGTGGGCCGAAAGGACCACGTTGTCGATGCCCACCGGTTTTTCGTTCTTGTACCGAACCGAAACCTGTCCCTTTCCGTCAGGATAGAGGTAGGGCAGCTTGCCGGCGGCGCGCACGACCGAGAGTTTTTGCATCAGGCGGTTGGCCAGGAAGGCCGGCACGGGCATGAAGTGGGTGTCGACGGGCAGGCTGCGGCCCTCATCGGTGGCGTAGCCGACGCAGACACCCTGGTCGCCGGCCCCCTTGCGGTCGACCCCTAGAGCCACGTCGCCCGACTGTTCCTCGAGCATGACCAGCACCGCGCAGCTGTTGTGGTCGAAGCCGGTGGTGGGGTCATTGTAGCCCACGCGGCGAATGGTTTCGCGCACCAGGCCGGTGATGTCCAGATAGGCCTTGGTGGTGATCTGGCCGGTGACGATGACCATGCCGGTGGTTACCATGACCTCGCAGGAAACCCGGCCGTAGCGGTCCTCGGTCAGGAT
>CBDTUS010000015.1:0-36237 GCA_965363725.1 uncultured bacterium
CGTGGAGACCCAGCGGGTGGCCCTCGTGAAGTAATAAACCTGGCCGATCGAGAGGGCCCCCGAGGGACCCTCTTTTTTTCCCGGTTACCTGAACATCCCTTTGACCAGCCCCCAGCTCGTACTCTCCTCCTGAATACTCCCGTATAGGACAAAAAGAAGGGCCCGGCATTGCCGGGCCCTGTCATCAACTCAAGAGTTGATATCGTTTACCGGAAGAGCGATTTCACATCGCCGAAGCTCATCTCTTCGGTCGCCACGGGATCGCCCAAAATGTAAAATTCGACGTTGTCGTAGACGACTCCCGAACCTTCGTAGTTGGTCGCGGTGCTCGAGAAACCGATCTGGATCAGCTGGCCGTCCAGGGTGGGATCGAGGGTGGGATCGATGAGCAGCGAAAGCGAGTAATGACCCCACGATGTGGGAATCGAGGTCATGTCCACCGTGATGAAGTTCGTGGTGGCAAAACCGTTGGCGGGATCCAGCGTCTTGATGAACGCCAAGGCCGTGGTCTGGCCTTCGAGGTTGCCCAGCTTGGCATCGAATTCGAAGACCCAGGTTTCGCTGAGGTCACCAGGACCGATGACCATTTCCTGGAAGACGTTGGCTTCGATGAAGGCGCCGTTGCCATGGTCGACGTTGTTGTAATCGCTGAAGGCGACCATCTGCTGGTCACCCTGCATGACGCCACCCTCACCGATGACGATGGCACTGAAGGCCGCGCCGTCGTTCGGGGCCGGGAAGACGCCGTAGCCATACCAATAACCCATATCGGGTCCGAAGACATTGGCAAAGACCAGCCACCCGTCGTCGCCCAGGGCGCTGACGTTCGTCTGATCAAGACCCTCGAAATCCTGGCTGTAGGGCAGGATGGCGAAGCTGGCCGCAGGAATCAGGAAGACCAGAAGCGCGACCGCGAAAATGGCTTTAGCTTTGTTTTGCATTTTAATGACCTCTCGTTGAAGAACAACCCAACCTTGGTACAAGAAACCTCAGAATTCTGCCTGCGCAACCGGCGCAGTCCCGTCGGGCCTGCTTTTTTTGCATGGCTAATCCCAATACATCAATTGTAAACTATGTTCGGTAACCGAATCAAGTCCTAAATTTGTTTTTTTGGGGTCCTCCGATTTGCCAAAATTCCTCTTATTTTTCCAAGAATGACGGCTGCCGGGACAGTCCTGGGACACCATTCGGACTCTCTTTAGGGCTGGCAGCTCTTTGCCCCCTGGACCAAAATCCTGTTGACCGGGCTCCCCGGTCACGGTACTTTGTTCGGTGTGCGTACAAAGAGAGCCGGCCTAACCGGGGCCCTGAACCTGAAGCCAATGAACGGGATAACCACATGAGCGCAGCCACCCATTTCAAGACCGCGCCCGAAGACCGTATCAAGTTGTCGCACCGGGTCGCGTACGGCGCGGGAGCTTTCGTCAACAATCTGCTGGCGGCCGCGAGCGGGGGCATGATGATCGTCCTGAATCTGGGGCTGGGCATGAACCCCGCCCTGGTGGGCCTGCTGGGCGCCCTGCCCCGCCTGACTGACGCGTTCACCGATCCGCTCATGGGCTACATCTCCGACAACACCACCACGAGGTGGGGGCGGCGGCGGCCCTTCATCTTCGGCGGGGCCATCCTGGCGGGAATCATCTTCGCCATCCTGTGGCAGCTGCCAGCCGCGCGCAGCGAAACGTTCTATTTCGTCTGGTTCCTGGTCGGCTCGATTCTCTTCTACATGGCCTACACCATCTTCGCCACGCCCTGGGTCGCCCTCGGATACGAGCTGACCCCCGACTATCACGAACGCACGCGGCTGATGGGCACGCAGAATTTCATCGGCCAGCTCGCCTATGTGGTGTCGCCGTGGTTCCTGTGGATCATGAACTCGGGTAAGATATTCCCCGACCAGGTGTCCGGCGCCGCCGGTCTGGCGATCGTCGTCGCCCTGGTGGCCATGGGGCTCGGATTAATACCCGCCATTGTTTTGCGCGAACGCATGAAGAATGTGGCGGCCAGCGAACTGGAGGCCGCGGCACCCGGCCGGAGCTTCAAGGAGAACATGGCCGAGTTCTTCAGGGGATTCGGCCTCACCCTGAAGAACATCCCCTTTCTCAAGTTGTGTCTGGCCACCTTCATGGTGTTCAACGGGTTCATGCTAATCGCGTCGTTCCAGTTCTACGTGATCATCTACTACGTGACCGGCGGCGACCAGACCGCCGGCGCCAAATACGCCGGGATGGCCGGCACCGTGGGCGCCGTCTGCACGTTCGTGGTGGTCGTCTTCGTCACCTGGCTGGCCACCCGCATCGGCAAGCGGCACGCGTTTTTCGTGTCCATCGGGCTGTCCATCATAGGCTACGGCCTCAAGTGGGTCTGCTACAACCCGGACATTCCCCTCCTGGTGCTCCTTCCCGCTCCGTTGATGGCCTTCGGCCTGGGCGGCCTGTTCACACTGGTCCCTTCGATGATCGCCGACGTCGTCGACACCGACGAACTGAAGACCCACGAGCGCCGCGAGGGCATGTATGGCTCCATCTTCTGGTGGATGGTCAAGCTCGGCATGGCCGCCGCGCTGGCCGGGGGCGGCTACCTGCTCAACGCCACCGGCTTCAACGTGGACCTCGGGGGCGATCAGGCGCCTCGGTCCATTCTCCTGCTGCGCCTGTTTGACGCCGGTATTCCCATGATAACGTCCGCGATCGCCATCTGGGCCGTGGCCACCTTCCCCATCACCGAAGCCAGGGCTCGCGAAGTCCGCGAGGAACTGGAGCAACGAAGGGGACGTGGATGAGCCTCCGCCTCCGAGCTATAGGACCCGCAGCCATCCTGCTGATGGCCGTGACGTTCCTGGGGTGTGGCGGGAAATCCGCTGACTTCCAGGTGCGGCCTTTCCCGGTCGAAAGCAATGGGCGCTGGATCGGCAACGCGGTCTGCTACGGTCCCCACCGCGACGGTCAGCGCCCCGGCGGCGGCGATCCCTCGGCCGCCGAACTCCGCGAAGACCTGGGCCTGATGCTCCCCCACTGGAATCTGCTGCGCATCTATGGGTCTACCGGGTACGCCGAAACCCTGTTGAAGGTGATCCGCGAAGACGGCTTGGACATGAAGGTGATGCTCGGGGTGTGGATCGCCCCCGACGCGGCCGAGGCCAACCGGCGCGAAATCGATGACGCCATTCGCCTGGCCGCCGCTTTCCCCGGCATCGTGGCCGCGGTGAGCGTGGGCAACGAGACCCAGATCGAATGGTCGGCCCACTGCAGTTCCCTGGACACCCTGATCACCCATGTCCGCCGAGTGCGCACCAATGTCCTCGTCCCCGTGACGGTAGCCGATGACTACAATTTCTGGAACAAAGCCAAAAGCCGAGATCTCTCCGCCGAAATCGACTTCATCACGATGCACGCCCACCCCCTGTGGAACGGGCTGCAGCTCGACGGCGCCCTACCCTGGCTGAAAGACCAACTGGCATACGTCCGGGACCTGCACCCCGGCCGACCGGTGCTGGTGGGCGAAACGGGGTGGGCCACCACCGTTCACGATCAGGGAGAGCAGGCGAAACTGATCAAGGGCCGGGCGGGCGAAGGGGAACAGAAGGTATTCTTCCACGAGGTTCGGGCCTGGGCCGCAGCGGAAAAGCTGCCCGTGTTCTTCTTCGAGGCCTTCGATGAGAACTGGAAAGGCGGACCCCATCCCGCCGAAGTGGAAAAACACTGGGGCCTGTTCCATACCGACCGGACTCCGAAACAGGCTCTGAGCCCGGGTTGACCGGTCGGCCTGGGTTATCCGGGCCGGGACACGATTTTCAAGGCACCGACTACCGGAACAGGGCCTTCACCCGACCAAATGAACTCTCCTCGGCATCGACAGTGCATTCCAGGATATAGGAGGATACCGTGGGATTAAGTCCGTCGAGAGCGGAATAGATCGCCACGGTGGAATTGGCGACGAAGAACTCACTTTCCCAAACATCACCAAAACAGAACTCATGACTGCCTTGGTCCGTAGGGTGGGTCACAACCAGGGTCTCACCGAAGGATAAAATATCGCTGCCGTTGCCGGGAATGATGGTGACGGTGTAGGCCAGGCTGCCCTGGTCGGTGGGCAAATCGAAGAACACGGTCACGCAAAGGCTCCAGCCATCGCAGTCGGCATTGGCGGTCGTGCCGGTCACCTGAGCGGCGAAAGAAAGGACCGGCAGGGTCAGGGCCAACAATACCAAGGCCACGATATTCAACTTTTTCATGGGGTCCCTCCAAATGAACAGAAACGGACTCTCCCCCTTGGGAGCCTACTTCCACCCGGAAAATTGTTTTTTCGTTTTGCCCTCTCTGGGACTCCATTATGATACAGGATAATCACTCAAATTTCTACACACTATCTGTATTCCCTCCCCCCATTCCTCATTCGACCAGCTGTTCCACGTCCAGGTCATATTCACCCAGCTTCCTTTTTGGTGTCCTGATCACGCCGTCCATCAGGAGCAACAACGCCGCTGAGGCACACGACGATGACCCACGGCGAAACTGATTTCTTGCACCGATCCGGGCGTGTTGTACCCTACCACCAAAGCCCGACACCACGAACCGGGAGCCATTTTCCGAAATGAATCTCAACTGGATCGACCTGGTCGCCTTCGTCGCCTTTATCGTCTTTGTGGTCACCGTGTCCATGGTCGCCTCCCGCCGTCAAAAGACAGGTCGCGACTACTTTCTTGCGGGTCGCGGCCTGTCCTGGTGGCTCATCGGTTTTTCCCTCATCGCCTCGAATATTTCCACTGAACACTTCGTGGGCATGGCCGGTCGCGGCTACGACCTCGGGATGGCCATCGCCAGCTACGAGTGGATGGCTGCCGTGACGCTGGTGATCGTCGGGATCTTCTTCCTGCCCCGCTTTCTCCGGGCCGGTATCTACACGATCCCCGAGTACCTGGAATACCGTTACGGCGTGGCGGCCCGGACGCTGATGTCCGCCTACATGATGCTGGCCTACGTCTTTGTCGCCCTGGCCACCGTTCTGTATTCCGGCGCGTTGGCCCTCAACGCCATTTTCGGGCTGGACACCACCCTCGGCATCTGGCTCATCGGTATCCTGGCCGGCATCTACACCATCTACGGCGGGCTGCGGGCGGTGGTCTGGTCGGATCTCATTCAGGGCATCGCGCTGCTGGCCGGTGGGATCCTGGTCACTCTTCTCGCCCTGGACCGGGTCGGGGGTGTGGGAGCCTTCATGGAACTGGGGGCCGACAAGCTGCACACCATTCTGCCCGCCGACCATCCCGAGATGCCCTGGGTGGCCGTTTTCATCGGCGGTCTCTGGATCCCCAACCTCTTCTACTGGGGGCTCAACCAGTTCATCACCCAGCGCACCCTGGCCGCCCGCAGTCTGCGGGACGGCCAGCGCGGCATCATGCTGGCGGCCTCCATCAAGCTGATCATTCCGTTCATAATCGTCTTTCCGGGCATCATGGCCGCCGACCTGTTCGCCGACCAGATCGCCACCGGCGACCAGGCCTACCCCGTACTCATCCGCGAACTTCTTCCGGCCGGTTTGTCGGGCCTCATGTTCGCCGCCCTCTTCGGCGCCGTGATGAGCACCCTGGACTCGCTGCTCAACTCGGCGGCCACCATCTTCACCATGGATCTCTACGGTCGGCACATCAACCGCGGCGCCGATTCGGAGCGGCTGATCCGGACCGGCCGCATCACCACCGGCGTTCTGGTCCTCGCCGGTTGCCTCTGGGCGCCGGTCGTCGCCTCAGCCGGCAGCGTGTTCACCTACATTCAGATGTTCTGGGGTTTCATCTCGCCGGGAATCGTGGCGGTGTTCGTGGTGGGCATCATCTGGCGCAAGGTTCCCCAGAAGGCGGCTGTCGGGGCCATGGTCCTCGGCCTGCCCATTTACGGAGGCCTGTTGTGGATGCTGCCGGAGGTGGCCTTCCTCCATCACATGGGCCTCACTTTCCTGGCCCTGGTCACGTTCATGGTCGCCGTGACCCTGGTGGCACCCCTGCGCATCACCCCGGTGATGCCCGACCCCGGAGACTTCGACCTCACCCCCAGCAGAGGCGCCCGCTGGGCCGGAGTGGCCATCGTTTTGGCCACCGCGGCACTGTACGTTATATTCCGTTGATTTTGTCCGCGCGCTGGGGGAACGGTTCGGCGGCGGCCCTGGGGGAACTGAAAGCCGAGGGCGTCTACCCTGAGCGGCTTTGGGAATAGGCTACTTGGCCTTCCCGCCCTTACCCGTCTTCGCTTTGCCCACGGCCTTCTTGGGCTTCTTCTTTTTGGCCCCTGCTGGTTTGCCGGGCTTGGGCTTACCAGACTTGGGCTTGCCAGACTTGGGCTTGCCAGGCTTGGCCTTCCTGGGCTTAGGACCCGGCCCCTTTTTGCCGCCGTCCTGGAATGATCCGTCGCTCCGCGCTCGGGAAATCTTCATCGCCTTGTGACCGACGTAGGTCCTTTTCAGATGCTCGATCATGTTCCGGGGCAAGTCGTCCGGCAGTTCGACGGTGGAGTAGTCCGGGTGGATGAGAATCTGCCCGATGAAGCGGCTCCGCAGGCCGGTTTCATTGGCGATCGCGCCTACGATGTTACGCACCTCCACCCCGTCCTGGGATCCCACTTCCAGCCGGTACAGGGTCATGTTCTTGGTCGGCCGGCCTGCCGCCGGACCGCGATCGCGCGCTCCCTGTTTCGGCTCGTCCCAGCGCGGGCTCCGCAGGTCGCGGGATTTTTCCGCCTGCAGGGGCCGGTCCTTCTGGGCGTAGCACAGGATGCCTGCCGCCAGCTGTAGGATGTCGATGTTCATCTCTTCCATGAGTTCGAAACAGAGATCCTGGTAGAACTCCTGCGGCTCCTTGCCTATCACCTCGACCAGGCTTTCCTGGAATTTTTCCACCCGCTTGCGGGTCACCGTGTCGTGGGAGGGCATCTCCATCCTTTTGAGCGGCTGCCGGGTCGCCCGTTCGATGGACTGCAGCAGGCGCCTTTCCCGCGGGCTCGCGAACAGGATGGCCTTGCCGTAACGCCCCACCCGTCCGGTCCGGCCGATGCGGTGGATGTAGGCTTCCGCGTCCCCAGGAATGTCGTAGTTGATCACCAGGGAAATTCGTTCGACATCCAGCCCGCGCGCGGCCACATCGGTGGCCACCACGATATCGACCTTGCCACTCTTCAACCGCTTGACGGTCCGTTCGCGGATCTGCTGGGTCATCTCGCCGTTGAGGGCCGCGACATCGAAACCGCGGGCCGCCAGCCTCTCGGCCAACTCCGTCGTGCCCACCCTGGTGCGCGAGAAGATGAGGATTCCGTCATAGGATTCGGTTTCCAGGATCCGGGCCAGGGCCTCGAACTTGGCCGCTTGGGGAACCACCAGGTAGACCTGCTCGATGTTCTCCGCGGTGGTGGTCTTGGCTTCGATGCGGATTTCCGTGGGGTCGTTCATGTACCGCCTGGAAATGCGTTTGATCTGGGGCGGCATGGTGGCCGAAAACAGGGCCATCTGCCGGTCCTCGGGGGCCTTCGAGATGATGGCCTCGACCTCGTCGACAAAACCCATGCGCAACATTTCATCGGCCTCGTCCAGCACCACGCAGGAGATGCCGCTCAGGTCCAGGGTCTTGCGGTCCAGGTGATCCTGGATGCGCCCCGGCGTCCCGACCACCACGTGGGGGCCGCGGTGCAGCTGGTTGAACTGGAAGCCGTAGCTCTGTCCGCCGTAGATGGGCAGGACGTGGAACCCCTTCAGATGCCGGGCGTATTTCTGGAAAGCCTCGGCCACCTGGAGAGCCAGTTCACGGGTTGGGGTCAGTACCAGCACCTGCGGGGATCTTTTCTTCACGTCGATGTTGGACATCAGGGGCAGGGCGAAGGCCGCGGTCTTGCCGGTGCCGGTCTGGGCCAGGCCGAGAACATCCCGGCCGGCGAGCAGGGGCGGGATGCAGGCCGCCTGAATGGGCAGGGGCGATTCGTAACCCAGCTCGGTGACGGCTTTGACGAGGGGGGCGGCGAGGTCCAGCTCGCTGAACATCGGGGCGGGCTGGGACATCAGGATACTCCCATTTGGCAGGATTTCGGTGTTGAAAGGGATCTCACCCAAAAGAAACACAATACCCGGAAAAAGCCACCATCATCATTCCTATCATCAGCGGCCGTCAGGATGATATAATTATGGATTCACCGTACTTCTGATTCCGGAAAGGCCAACGATGCACAACCTCAGGGCTGACCGGCTCGCCCTGGCCACCGCGCTTGTCGTTGCCCTTGCGGGCTGCGCCGGCGACGAGATCGACTCGCTGGGCGATGTTGTCGGCAGCGGCGACGCGGCCGGCTACAACGTCCTTCTGGTCACCATCGACACCGCCCGGCAGGACCGCTTCGGCTGCTACGATTACCCCCAGGCGCAGACACCGACGGTCGATGCGCTGGCGGCCGGTGGTGTCCGGTTCGGAAACGCCCTGTCCACGGTTCCTTTGACCCTGCCGTCGCACGCCACGATCCTGACCGGACTGACCCCACTGGGCCATGGGGTTCATGACAACGGGATCGACGCCCTGGGGCCGGGACCTTCCACGCTGCCAGAGGTCCTCCAAGCCCACGGCTATGATACCGCCGCTTTCATCGGCTGCTTTGTCATGGATGCGCGGTTCGGTTTGAACCGGGGTTTCGACGTCTACGATTTCCAGGTTTCGATGGCGGGGTACCGGCCGCAGATGGTCGACTTCAACGAACGTCCGGCCAACGAGGTGACCGACGCCGCCGTCACTTGGCTCGACCAACGGCAACAGGCAGGAGCCAAGTCGCCCTTTTTCGCCTGGGTCCATTACTTCGACCCCCATCTGCCCTACCGTTCCCCATTGCAGGACACTGCGGGATTCCGCGGGCGGCCCTACGACGCGGAAATCGCCTTCGTGGATCAGCAGATCAAGCGTTTGCTGGACGAGCTGGATCGCCGCGGCGAGCTGGACCGGACCCTGGTGATCGTCACCTCCGACCATGGGGAATCGCTGGGCGAGCACCAGGAATTGACCCACGGCATGTTCATCTACAACAGCACGATGCAGGTGCCCCTGATTTTCTCGTGCCCCACCCTGTTTTCCGGACCCCGTTTCTGCGAAGACCGGGTGGTGGGCCTGGTCGATCTACGATCGACCATCGAGGACCTGCTGGGCGTCGGTCCGACCGAATCCCTCGACGGCCTGAGTCTCCTGGGCGAGATTCCCCGCGATCGCCTTCTCTACATTGAAACCGAAGGGCCGTTGAGCATGGCAGGCGCCAGCCCCCTGCGCGGCCTGCAGGGGCAGGAACCCAAGTACATCCAGGCCCCGGTGCCCGAATACTACGATCTCGCCAACGATCCGCAGGAGCAACGCAATCTGCACGCGACGCGCGGAGCGGAAGTTCTCCCGCTGGAAAATCACCTCTCCGAATTGCTGGGCGGCGCCGACCGGGACACGGCCGGCGCGCGCCAGATGTCCGACGAGGAGATCCAGCGCCTGCGATCGCTGGGTTACGTGCATTCTTCCGGGACGTCCGACGATGGCTCGCTGCCCGACCCGAAGGAGGTCATCAAGGATCTCAACCGCGGCCAGATGGCGGAGAAGCTGTACGCGGAAAAGAAATTCGAGGAAGCCGCCGAGGCCGCCCGCCAAGTGGTCGACCGATGCGAATCGTGTGTGAGCGCGGCGCGCGTGCTGGCCTTCAGTTATCTCAAGCTGGGGCGGCCCGAAGAAGCCATCGCCGTTCTGCGCGAATTTGTCGACCGGTCGCCCCAGGTGTACATGATCCGCTCGCTGGCGCAGGCCCTGATCATGCAGGGGGAATACGACGCGGCCCTGGAAGTTCTCGATCTCTACGAGGGGGTCGATCCGACCGATGGCCGGATCGCCATTCTGCGCGGCGACTGCTTCGACCGCCAGGGCGATTCCCGGCAGGCCATCGAGCAGTACGAGGAAGCGCGGCGGATGGATCCGAACCGGGTCGCCATCACCGCCAACCAGCGCATTCAGCGGGTCCGGGCGCGGACCGAATGACCGCCTGAAGGCCCCTACTTCAACAGCGTGATCTTGCGCCGCTCCTCCGCCCGGGGCCCACGCAGGCGAACGATGTACTGGCCGGCCGGCATGAATCGGCCGCGATGATCCCGACCGTCCCAGGTGAACACCTGCTCTCCCTTCGCCAGGTTTCCGCTGGCCAGACGGGTGACCCTCCGCCCATCAATCCCAAACACCTCGAGGGTGACCGGCTGCGTTTCGGCCAGCATGAACTTGATGGTTACGCGGGGATTGAAGGGATTCGGATAAGCCGCCAGCGGCGCCGTCACCAGATGCGGCGGTACGGTGCTGATGTCCTCGGGTCCCGCATAGATCAGGACCAAACCATCCACGGACCCGACCAGCACGTCGAGACGGCCGCTGTTGGTCCAGTCGCACACGCAGACCCGCGAGCGGGCTTCCCCCGGAAGATCAATCACCTGGCCGTCCGAGGTGACCTGGGTGGGAGCCGAAAATTCCGGATCGGCGTGGGTGCCGACATTGCTGTAGAGCAGGACCTGGCCCGCGGTGTTGCCCGACATCAGGTCGCGGCGGCCGTCACCGTCGAAGTCGGCGATCTCGGGACTCGAACGCCCCCCTGGCACCACCAGGTCGGCCCCGTCCTGCAAGAGCATCTCGGCAGGAGCGAATTGCGGATCGCCGACCGCGGCGGTGTCCAGGAAGAGCTGCACCCGGCCGTCGCCGCCCCCGATCAGGAGGTCCTGCCGGCCGTCGAGATTCCAGTCCGCCTGGATCGGCGTGGCCCGAAAGCCGATGTCGATGTCCGTCGGCGGAAAACTACCTGCCTGGACCAGGGCGCCGGCGTCGAAGAGCGGATCGGCATCGGTGTTCACGTTGAGATAGATGCGAACGGTGCCGTCGGCCGCCCCGATCAGGAGATCCTTGCGGCCGTCGCCGTCCCAGTTCACCACCCGGGGAAAGAGCCCCAGGCAACCGCCCGCCGGACAGACCAGCGTGTCCCCGTCGGCCATGGCGTAGACGTATCCCGCAAAGACGGGCGCCTCGGCTGTCCCGACATTCCGGTAGATACGCACCCGACCCTCGGGAAAACCGCCGCCGCCCTCGCCCACGATCAGGTCCGGCACCCCGTCGGCATCCCAGTCGGCGCTGGTGGGAACGGAGTAACCCAAAACCTGCAGGTTGACGCCGCCGTCCTGAACGATTTCCGGCACGCCCAGGTCCAGCTGGGCGAACCCGGTGCCTGCGCTGAGCATCAACGTTATCGCCATCGCCCAAGTCAGCCGTGTTCTGATTCCCGGTTCATGCTTCATGGCGCTGCTCCCCCTTCCATTCCAAAGAAACCCCGTCCCCTTGGAGTCCATGTGCTTCGGTGGGCATTATAGCACAGATGAACACGACAGATCATTTCCTGCGCCGGGGGGAAAAACACCCGCCCGGAATCCGGGCGGGTGTTTCAAAAACTGAAGATACGAGGCCCGCTCAGGGAATCTGGGCCAGGGTCGGCTGGTACACCGCGCCTGAGATCTTAGCGGACAGATCGCGCACCAGGGCCTCGCGCACCGCCTGCTCCTGCGACTCGAGAACGAAGCGATCGAACAGATCGACCTGGTTCCGGCTGAGGTTCAGTTCGTCGGGATTCCCGTCATAGGATCCCCGGGAGAACGGAGCCGAGCCCATTCCGGACACGATGACGTCGGCGATCTGGTTCCCGAAGCTGTCGGCGATGATCACGCGAGCCTCGGCCTGTAGGCGACGCTGGCCGGTCTCCCGAGCGAAGGTGGCGCTCTGCCCCGTGCGGGTTTTGGTCGTCTCGGTTTTCGAGCGGACGTCGAATTCCGTGGATTCCACGCCCAGAAGCTGCATGTAGGCGGCATAGTCGGCACCTGCCAGACGCAGGATAAGGGCCAGGGTGGCGGGGCGATAATCCCCGTTGAGGATATCCCCTTGAGTGATCAGGTCGCGCACCGCTATGGGATTGTGCAGGAGAACGAAGGCCGGCGGCTCCCGCCATGGTCCCTGCTGAAGGCTCGTTTCGAGATGGGCGGCGAGGGCGTAACGATGGCCACTATCCTCCCGCGTGCGCGATTGGACCTGGACCGGAAGCACGAGCAGTTCGACTTCGCCCTCATCCAGATAGTCCTCCATGTACTCGGCGGCGACGGCGGCCTGGTCAGGAGGAGTCCACTCCAGCTCCTGCACCTGTTCGGCAATGTAGAAGGCCCGTTGCAGGTGTCCGCGATCGTATTCATAATCGCTCCACCGCAGGAGCAAGTTGGCTTCCTCTACCAGAGCCCGGGTCCGCTGGGGCCCTGACGGTTCGAGTTCGTAACGCGCTTCGTGGAATTCGGCCAGACCCTCTTCCCATCTCCCCTGCTCGCCGGCTGTGACACCGCTTTCGACGAGGGCGTCAAAGGCCTCATCGAAAATGGCGCGTCGCTCCTGGGCGTAGCCTTCGGGAAACACCAACCGGACGCCGACCATGCGGGCGCTGGCCGCCACGCCGTCGGCGCGCCGGAAGTGGGCCGCGGCACTGGCCGGGTCGCCCCGGGAAGCCCGCTCTTCCGCTTCCTCCATCCGCTCGGCGATGGCAATGGCACCGACCTCGCCCAGGCGCGACCGGGCCTCTTCCAGACTCGGGTCCTTTTCGAGGGCCTGGACATAACGCATCGCCGCGTTTTCATATTGCCCCTGCTGCTCCATTTCCCATCCCTGTTCAAAGCGCTTGTCGGCGGACGCGCACCCGATGACGAAAATGAGCAATAGGCTGAAAATGAGCTTAAAAGAACGCATGACGCACCTGCGGGTTGGAGTTTTGACGGAATACCTCAGTAATCCGGATGCAAAACGGTTGCAATTCACATCGTCCAATAGGCATCGGACTTGAGCCATTGCTTCTCCGACAACTTCTCTCCGGGCATGGATTCTGCTTTTTCCCCTCGGATGCACTGAAATCCTGGTTGTCGACCTGATCCTGATTGCGAAAGAGGAAGCGATGCCTGCCCAAGACGCCACCAAACCCCCCATCCCCCGCTGGGCCTGGATTTTTGCCGCGGCCTGCTTCGTGATACCGGTTTTACCGTTGGTGGTGCGATTCCGACAGCCATCGGGGTCTTTGCCGGCCTGGACGGTCTTCCTCTTCGCCCTGACCGCGCTCCAGGCCAAGCACCCCAAGCTGAATCCGAAAGCCAAGGAGCAGAGGTCCCAGTTGAAATCCAAGGGATTCGACACCTCCCACCTGGACGAAATGATCGACCGGCGGAAGGAACGCGAACTCGACCACTTTGAATTTGTGAAAAATTCCACAAGATCGACTACGAGCAGCTTCGCGAAATCATCGCCGAAGGTGGCCGCTACAACTGGCCGGCGAGGTGATTTAACCGGACAGCGGACCCTGAAGGATGGCCGCCGAACCTTTCGGGGTCCGGCGGCCTGATGCCATGAAAATCAAAAATAGACGCGGCCTACTTCACCAGCACCATTCGCCGGGTTTCCTTGAGCGACCCAGCCTCGAGACGGTACACATACACCCCCGCCGACAACATCCTGCCGGAGCCATCCCGGCCATCCCAGGTGGCCTCGTGCCGGCCTGCATTTTCGAAGGAACCATTTCTCAACAACCGTACCAAACGCCCTGACACATCGTAGATGCCGAGCTTCACCGGTGCACCCTGCGGCAACTCGTAGGCGATGGTCGTGCTGGGGTTGAACGGATTGGGGAAATTCTGGTCCATCTTGAATTCATACGATGGCGTCTGGTCGGAATCCGGCACGCTGGATACATGCTTCCCCAGGCACCGGTAGATATTGCCGTGGGCGCTGCCGGTGCCGATATACACCGTACCGGATACCGGCAAGATGGCCGTGACCCGGTCGGCTTCATCGACAAGCCCACCATACTCCCGCCACACCCCCTCGGCCGGATTCATGGTATATACGTGTGTGATGTTCGAGGCCTGGCTCACGCTGATTCCCGCGAAGATAGTACCCTCCGAATCCACTGCCAGGCTGCGCACGGCAGTGACGTCGCCGCCGACCGGGAACGGGTCCAGGCGCTGCCAGCTCTCGCCGCTCAGATCATCGGAACGGTAGACCCAACCGCCGTCCGCGGCCGCCACTCCCGCGTACAGATGCCCATCCACCTCGACGATCTCGTACACCGATTCGGTGGTCCCCAATCCGCCAACCGGATACCAGTTGGTACAGTTATCAGATTCGATGATGCTCAAATACCCGGTGAATTCCAACGTGGCGAAGTATCTCCCATTGGAAGCCTGCATGATCGAACTGAAGTGCGGTCCCCCGGACAGAACAACGTGGACGTTCCAGGAAATGCCGTCGTCGATCGAAGAGACCAAAAAGCCGTTCAGGCCGCAGACCGCCCACAGCGTGCCGGCCGCGTCCTGGCAGATATCGGTCACCACCCCACCGGAAGTTCCGAATCGTTCATTCCAGGTCTGGCCGCCATCGGTCGACCGGTAAATGATTGCGTGGTAATCCGATGGCAGCGTTCCCGTCATTCCCCCGAGCAGAAGCGCCCCGGAAGCTGTTTTGAAGATGGTTCGCGCAGAAAGCAAACCCTCGATTTCAGTTATGGTCCAGGGGTCCCAACCGTTTTCAGAATGGAGGATCACTCCCTTGGTTCCCCCCGAAACCCTGGCCGCGACACCCGTGCCGAAGACATCGCCCGCTGGCGTCTGCAACAATGAAGTCACGACCTTGCCCGCTGGTATGTCCGCGCATTCGGTCCAGATCGACGCTTCCTCCGGCGACTTGGCGCTCGAAACAACAGGCAGACCCAAATCGCTTCCTGCCTCGCTGCTCTTCCGCTGCCAGTCGAGTGCGGTGGCTAAGGCGATGTCAGGAGAAAGAAGGCCAGGGATTGAGGAACCGGCCGCCACGAGACCATTCCGTTTGGCTGTCGGAACTCCCGGAAGGACGAGGGACGGGTCACCGTAGTAGTTGAACACGCGCATGGATCGCTGCAACGTGTGGTTCTGGACATAGGTGTGATGCGCCCGGTGGAAAGCGTCGCCGACAGGAAGACCGTCATTGATCAGGTGGTGATAGAAATAGTAGCCCAGGCTCGATGCGTTGCCGTCAGCCGGCGAATTCCAGATAACCGTTCCTTCTGACCCGGCGCTCGAACCGACCAGGCCCGCTGCCCCATGGAGCAGGTATTCCTTGAAGGCCAGGTTCTCCCGCGAGATCCGGACCAGATACCGTGACCGCAGCGGGGAGGGCATGAAATCCGGATCGTCGCCTATGATCGGAGCTGTGCTGCATCCGTTCAGGAATATGACCGACTGCGCCGGGTGGCCGGGAATGCGACCTTTTCGACTGAAAGGATTCCAACCCGATTCCTCGACCAGGTCACAGTAGCCGCTTCCGTTCAGGTCATATAGCCAGCGGACACCGGTCACCAAATCCCCATTGCCGTGCGCGAAACAGTTGACCACCCCATAGGTCTGCAGGCCGCAGTAGTTTTCGTAGTTGGTCTGCGAAAGATCAGCGGTACTACTATAGGCCGATTGGCCGAGCCCCACCCTTTCGAACAGGGTGGTGGTCGTCCATCCGTTGGGCTGCAGCAGGTTCGACCTCATGAAATCCGCCATGTCCGCGCAGTCGGATGCAGGGGCGGAAGCCCCGGAGGCCTGCGAGGCGAAGCCGTGCGCCAGCAGGGCATTCCGTTTCCAGGCGCCCGTATCCTGTTCAAAATTCACAATGTTGCTGCAGATCGCCTGGACCGGTACGGGATCATTAAAAGGCAGGCGGCCGATGATCAGTTCCGGCGTGAAGTCGAACGCGTCGTCGGTGAACTCACCCCAGCGGTTGTCACCGTCTAAATCCCAATTGGTCACGGTGTGTTCGGCGTAGTAGTAGTCGGTCCCATAGCCCATGCCGTTGTGATGTTTGGGATCCGAAGGCGGGAAGCCAGGATCTCCGTCCGGGTAGAGAATCCGCATCGGTAGCAGGTCGATGTCACCGACCAGCATCACGTACTTCAGTCCTTCATGGCGATCATGGAGGAAACTCCAGATCCTCTCCGCGTCGTCGCCGTTCGGGTAACCCGCGTAGATATCAGCCAGATCGATGACCAACATGTTGTAACCCAGTTGCTGTTTCCAGAGTACCAGCGGTTCCACCGCGGACATCAAGCCGTTGTGGGCCACGATGATCAGATAGTCCCCCAGCGGATAGGGGGCGTTGAAAAAGACGTTGTACTGGAGTTCGACCCGGGTGTCGGTCCAGGCCACGCAAACCTCCTGTTCCTTGGTGGGATTGACCGCCACCGTTGGACGGACGCCGGTGGCCGCGGCGCCGGAATCGTTCATGATCTCCAGGGGAGCCCATAGTCCCGGGGAATCCCAGTTCGCCCAGGTGTAGTGGATATCATGCTCGCTCCAGAAGGCGGCGTGGATCCGGCCCAGTTCAGGACTGACCTCCAGATCGACCGTGGTCTCGGCTCCACCCGTATATGGCGGAAACGACGTGGCCCACGTCTCACCAGAGTCCTGGCTTACATATGCATCAATGTCGGTATCCGTGGGAGTGTACTCACGGGTGAATGCCACGGCCACAGCGCCGCCGCCCTTGGTCGCGGCGACTCTCGGGTCCGTTTCATCCCGGTCACTTTGGGCCAGAGCCAACTCCGGATCCCAGTTGCTCCCCAGATCGAGGCTGCGCAGCAGGTAAACATTGTTCAGCAACGACGCTTCATACCTGGTGTAGGCGAGGTACAGGCCGGGTTCCCCGAAATCAATGTCCGGCTTGCAATCGCCGGCAACACCAGTGGCCAGCACGCTGGGAGCCTGCCACGAATCGCCATAGTCGAGGGAACGCGTGAACAACAGGTCATAGCGATCCTGCTTGGTGAGCACGCCCTTGGTGTACGTCAGGTAGGGCCACCAGTTGGCATACTCCGAACTGTCGACACAGATCTGCGGGTTGTACAACCATAACGGATAGTTTTCCACCGCCACGTTTCCCATCGACCCGGTATCGAGATCCTGCCAACGCACGAAGATCGCCGTATCCGCTGTCTCCCGGGCGCTTTCGTAGGCGATCAGCAGCCGGTTGACGTTCCCTTCCCCGATGGCGATCGAAGGGTTTGTAAGGTCCGACCCACCCTGGATGCTGATGTTGTACGTCCAGGAATAGCCGTCGTTGTTCGAGGAGTAGATATCGATATAGTTCTGTCCGGGTCTCACGTCGTCCACCACCACGTAGAGGACGCCGTCCCTCGTGCTCGCCATCGCCGGGTTGTTCGACATCCAGCCGGGTTCGTTGACCATCACATCGCCCCCCGGAATACCGTTGCTCTTGGCCCGTTCGGTCCGGTAGACGTCGCGCGGGTAGTCCGGATTGGCTTTGGCCTGGTGCTCGGAATCCGGCGCCGAAACCCAACCAAGTTCCCGGGCAAGAGATCGGGCCTGTTCTTCGTCCCCCGCCCGCTTGGCCGCCCGCAGGGCCTCGACCAGGGCGGCCGTCTCCGGATTCCGGGCCACGGTTTCCGCGTAGACCATCGATGCCGGCGGTTTCTCCCCCGCGGTTTTGGCCATCACTAAGCCGGGCACGGCCAAGACCGTGATCAGGCCGCATGCAAAAACCACCATGAACGAAAACACAATAACGAGTGCGTGTTTCATGACCCTGCCCTCCGTTTGATTCGGATTCCGTGCTTCTACCTAGATTGGGACGCGAATTCACGGGGGAAATCACACGGGGGCCTAAAAAAATACGGGTGGCTTCCGGGCCCTGGACCCACTTCGGTGTCAGGCACCATCTGCCAGGTCAAGCCTCGTGGCGCCAACGACAGATTGTTCGGTGACATCGACGAGGGAATCATCACCTCGCACATCAATGTGACGCTGCCTCGGGAAAACAATGCCTTCGCCGCTGATTCGGGAAGCGAGGACTGGGGAGAGGGACTGCCGATGTTCTATTCGTATACCGTGACCGTGTGCAACGAGAGCAAGTAGCACGACAACAGGGCCCCCTGAACCGGTGGGCAGAACTGCCAAGGGCCCCAGGCCAGAGCTCAGGATTCGAGAAGCGCCGCCAAGGCTTCCTGAACCTCGCTCCGCTCCGGATACAGCACCGGATCGACATCCCGCCACAATTCGAGCAGGCGCGAGTAGTATTCGATGTCGTCCTGCGGCCGCTCTTCCTGCACCGCAATTTCCGCCAGCGCCCGGTAGACCCGGGGCCGAAAAACCGTATCCCACCAGCTCCAACTCTGATCCAGCCCCAGATAGTACGCCTTGGCCACCTGCAGGTCGCCGGCGCGCCGCTCCACTTCGGCCCGCAAAAACCGTGTTCGGGCGCCATCGTCGGGCCCGGGACCTATGCCCCCCGGGGGGCAATTTTATGTTAAGCTGGGCGGAGGAGGCGGATCGCGGGAAGGGTGTAACTGGATATGCGACTATCAACCTGGGACACCTTCCTCCTTGAAGGGATAAACCTTGGCAGCCAACAACGGAAAGACGAAGGCCGAGCTGCACGCCGAATTGGTGGAACTGCGGCAACGGGTGGTGGTGTCCGAAGCCCCCGGGATAGGGCTGCGGCTCTTCCGGAATCTCATGGATCAATCCGGCGACATCCTGGCCATCGTCGAGCCTTCCTCGGGCCGCCTGCTGGACTGCAATGAACGCCTGTCCGAACTTCTCGGCTACAGTCGGGCCGAGCTGATGGCGATGGCGGTCATCGATTTCGACCAGAACATTTCCGACCAATTCGCCTGGAATTCCTTCCTCGAAGACCTGTGCCACAAAGGCTCCCTGGCTTTCGAAAGCGTGCTGAATCGAAAGGACGGCACGGAGTTTCCCGTGGAGGCAAGTGTCCGCCACACCGTTGACAGGCATGAAGAGTTCCTGGTTATCGTCGCCCGGGACATCACCGCCCGCAGGACAGCACAAGAGGAGCTCAAGTCCGAAAGAAGGTTCATTGAAGCGGCCCTCAATGCCTCTCCCGACACGTTTTTCGTCTTCGACGTCGCCAGCAGCAAGCCGGTCCGATGGAACCGGGTGTTCCGGGAAATCAGCGGCTACAGCGACGCCGAGATAGCGGAGATGAAGGCCCCCGACGACTTCTTCACGGCGGAAGATCTCCAGATCGCCCATGGCGCCCTCAGCGCCCTGGCCCGCACCGGTTACGCCCGGGTGGAACTGCCGCTCCTCACCAAGGAGGGGAGAAAGGTCCCCTACGAATTCGCCTTAACTATGATCGACCTGTCCGACGGCGGTGTTTCTCTCGCCTGTTCCGTCGGTCGGGATGTCACCGAACGGCAACTGGCCGAAGTGACGCTGCGGCAGAGCGAGGAAAAACACCGGGGGTTCCTCGACAGCCTGAGTGTTGGTGTCGTAGCCCATGCTCCGGACACGACGACCCTCTACTGGAACAGGATGTCGCTTCAACTCCTGGGGCTAACTGAAGACCAGATGCTCGGGAAATCCGCCTTTGACCCCCAATGGAAATTTCTCCATGAAGACGGATCCGTCATGGCGGCGGAGGACTATCCCGTGAACCTCACCATGAGGACTCAAACGGATTTGACGGGATACGTCGTCGGCGTGGTTCGCCCCGACCTGAGCGACGCTGTCTGGGTCCTTTGCAACAGTCACCGGATCCTGGCGGACAATGGCGAGTTGGAGCATGTCCTCATCTCCTTCCTGGACATCACGGGTCTGAAAAAAACGGAAGAGGAGCGCCGTTCCCTGCAGGCCCAGATGCAGCACTCCCAGAAACTCGAAAGCCTCGGCATACTGGCCGGAGGCATCGCTCACGACTTCAACAACCTCTTGATGACGATCCTCGGAAACACCGATCTCGCCTTGCAAGACCTGTCCCCCGTCTCGCCGGTGCGGCCCAACATCCAGGAGGTCGATGGCGCCGCCCGACGCGCCGCCGATCTGGCCAAGCAGATGCTCGCCTATTCAGGACGGGGGCATTTTGTCGTCGCGCCCCTGGACCTGAGCGAATTGGTGGGCGAGATGGCCCATCTGCTGGATAGTTCCATCTCCAAGAAGGTGAGCCTGAAGACGGATCTGGAGCCGGGCCTCCCCGCCATCAACGCCGACGCGGCCCAGATCCAGCAGGTCATCATGAACCTCATCACCAATGCATCCGAAGCCATTGCGGAAGACGATCCCGGGGTCATTTCCGTTTCGACGAAGGTCCAGGAATGCAGCCGAGCCTATCTGGCGGGTAGTTATCTTGACGAGAAACAGGCACCGGGAAACTACGTCTTCCTGGAAGTGTCCGACACCGGGAGCGGGATGGACAAGAAGACCGAGGCTTCCCTTTTCGACCCGTTTTTTACGACGAAGTTCACCGGCAGAGGTCTGGGGTTGGCCGCCGTTCTGGGAATCGTCCGCGGGCACAACGGCGCCATCATGGTCGATTCCCAAACGGGGCAAGGCACCACCTTCCGGGTGCTATTTCCCGCCCTGGCCAAGGGTGCCGAAATATCCACCCCCACGGGCGACCTCACCAAGCGGGACGTGTGGCAAGGGACAGGCACGGTGCTCGTGGTGGACGACGAAGGACCGGTCCGCCGGCTGGTCACCACGATGGTCGAACGGCTGGGCTTCGAGACGCTCGCGGCAAAGGATGGCCAGGAAGCCGTCGAGGTTTTCCGCGAACATGCGGACAGCATCACCTGCGTGCTGCTCGACCTGACGATGCCTCGCATGGACGGCGGCGAGGCCTGCCTCGAGATCCAGCGGATCCGGCGCGACGTGGCCATCATCCTGACCAGCGGGTATGAAGAGAGCGAACTTACCGAGCGGTTTGACGGGTATGACATGGCGGGGTTTGTCCAGAAACCCTACCGGCTGGGGAAGTTGCGGGAGGTTTTGCGGAGGGTGCATGGGGTGGAGCCCTAGGCTCATGGCGCATAGGCGTTGTCCACCCCGTTCAAACGCTCCTAACTACAGGGTGAAACAACTTTGGGGCAAGCTCAGTCCGAATTGTCTCCGTTGCTGCAACGATGGGAAAACAAAATCATCTAGCACTTGTATCGGACAAACCCCCTCCCCCCCAAGATTGCGGAAGGGAGGAGGGGGGCAATTGCCCAGTAAACCCCTATTCTCTCGACCTGAAACTGTCTCCCTCCAACAGCCAGGAAAAGCTACCGGAAATGGGCCTTTAAAGAGCCCCAGTTGATCTCACTTATTGCCACAGTGCCACTGTCCAGGCACTCCAGGTACCTCTGGAGAGCCGCGTCATCAATGGGACAACTACTGAACGAAGATGGGTGCGTAAATTCGGCCAAAACTTTTCCGCTGCCGTATTCAGCGAACATCACCCCAGGTCGACTAGTTTGATGGCCAACCACCAGGACCTGCCAATCATCAGCATAGCTGATGGCGTTGTCGGCAGGAAAACTGAACATGGTGGTAGGCAGACCTTGCGTAATGCAGTGGGTGGCATCCGAGACTTCCGGGGGACAGTCGGATAAGTTGTACTCATACTGTAAAGTCAAAGCATAAGGGACCCAGGTGATATCTGCGATGCCATTGGGCATTTGGTAGGGATTGGGCTGGGCGACCCAGAGGCCTCCACCCGAATTTACGTACATGTGTAGGTCATCGGCCATAGCATCAAAGGTGGCGTAGTTCGTCAGGTCGGCATGCCCCACCGGTAAAATTAAAATGGAATAATTCAACCAGGTTTCCAGCGTGGAATTCAAAGGAACGGTGGTAATGGAATGCCCCAGGCCACTGATTCGGTCCAGGAAAATTCCTACGCTGGAATCTTCCGTGTCAATCACGGCAATGTCACCCACTTCCAGGCTTGAATAAATGGGAGGGCCGATGATGCTGTCGTCCACGCCATCGCCATTCAGGTCGGCGGCCAGGGTGGGTACGGTAAACACGAAGATTCCAAGGCCTAGCACAACTAGTAATTTTCTCATTTCTTTTCCCCCAAAAGTTAGAACTCCTTGGTGTATTGGCCCGGGAACATTCCCTGCCCCATCAAAAAATTCGGTCCGCCTTGTGATCGATTTGGGAGGATGGGCTGTAGAGGCAACTGACAACGAAGGCAGAGTCCAATCGCTCTGTCCTCTTCATTCTGATGGTGAGGCATCCCCCCGCCTCGCAAGTAGCTTATCATAAATGATAATAAAAAGTCAACATTCATCACCCCGGTGGCTTGCCCACCGGAACAAATCCAATCCTGGAGGTTGGAGCCAGGCCAGGGCTATATTGCTGACCTGACTTTGACCGGCTGCCAGGTTTCGGCCACAACCTCACCAAGGATTGATCATGACCGATCTGACAACAGCCGACGACATCACCCATTTCATGAACAAGTTCTATGACGAATTGCTAGCCAACCCCACGACCGCACCTGTATTCACGGAAATTGATATGCAAGCACACATGCCACGCATTGTGGCATTTTGGGAGAACATGCTTTTTGGCGGGGGCCGATACAGCGGTTCGCCGTTTGATCGTCACGTGCCGCTGGATTTGAAAAAAGAACACTTTGAGGTATGGTATCAGACTTTCTGCCGTGTCTTGAATGGGCTATACGATGGACCCAAGGCATCGTTGTTGAAGGAACGGGCATATTCCATCGCTTTTATTTTTTCGCATAAATTAGGGCTGGAAGCACCGGAAATACAGCCTGACCTCTAGTCAGGCGACCTTCGGTTTGACGACAGTGTCGATCGAAAAATTCACGACTGAAACCCCGGCTCCCCATACAGGGCTCAAGCTCCCCCCCTGCTTTCCTGTTCTTCCCCTTCCACCACCCCTTTCCCTTTCCGCAAAATCCGCGGCGCCAAGATCAATGCCGCCCCGAACAGCGCAAACGAAACCGCCATCGCCATCGCGTTGCCCGACCGCAGATCCTCCCACAACAACTTCCCCAGCCCCAGCGCCAGCAGCGGGTAAACCAACCAACCCAGCTCAACCAGCGCCTTCCGCCGCCCCGCCACGGCCAACCCCAGCGCCGCCGCCGCCAGAACCCCGGTCCTGATGACCGCCACCGTGGCCGGCGCCGCATCCGGGGGTGTTCCAGCGAGGAGCTTCACCAGGAAGACGATGGCCAGGCTGCTGTAACCCACCAGGCACAGCACCGCCACGACAAACCTCGGCAATAGCCGATAGCGTGAATCTCCTTCGGACCGTTGGGTCATCACCAGGATCCAGTAGCATCCGGTCATCACCAGCAGGGCGACCAGTCCCGGCAGGTCCATCCTGGGCCAGGCTTCGGCAGGTGAACCGAAGTAGCTGTTCAGGGCGGCCCCGATCATCCCTGTCTGGAAACCTGCCAACACAAGGTAGACCGCACTGTGCGCCCGCAACGTGACGCGGTCGAACTTGCCGCCCAGCCAGGCGGCGACCAGACCCAGAACGATCCAGCACCAGACCAGCCAGGGACCCTCGGCCAAGGCCCGGCTGCCCAGGACCAGGAATACCAGGGCCAGGGAGGCGAAGTAGAAGAATCCGCGTCCTCGGCCGTGCCGGTTGCGGACCACGGTGAAGGCCACGGTGTAATACCCGGCAGCGGCCACGAGCGCCGCCCAGCCCAGGACCTGGGACCCGATCCCACCGATCTCCCCGATGCGCAGGGCCCCGGAAAACCCGACCAGCAGGACGGCCGCCGACTGCACCAAGTCGAACGCCTTGACCCCGCGTCCCTGCACCAGCGCTCGGTAGGTGAACATGCCCAGATAGACCACCACCAGGGCGATCGCCAGCGCCTGGACCGCCGGCAGCGACAGCGTCTGTTTTCCCGATCCGACCGAGGGCGGATTGGTCGCCAGCACCGTCAACCGGTAGATGACCACGTCAGCGCACACCGCGACCACCCACCGCTGGATGTGCCACTTGCGGCTGTAGGCCATCAGGAGGGTCACCATGCCCAGAGCCAGCAGCAGAGTTGCGAAAAGCTCGGGTGCTCCGGCCGCAAATCCCAGGGCCAGGATGGTGACCAGGATGGCCATCGTATAGATCCAAGAAAGCAACCTCGTGCCGCACCGCCAGGCCGACCCCAATGCCACGGTGCTGATGGCGACCAGGACCACTCCCCCGACCACGGGCGAGACCACCTTGAGCAGGGCTGTCGTTTCAAAGAGGAAGGGGAAGGCCACCACGCTGCCGGTGATGCCCAGGGCGATGCCGCCACTCAGGTTGTCCTTCCCCAGGTCGCGGTCTGCCAGGATGAACAGGACCAGGGCATAGGCCAAACCCAGGAAAAATCCCACCAGCGGGGGGATGGTGCCACCGTCGGTCAGTGCCCGCAGCAGGAAGGCTCCGGCCAGTATGACGATCGAAATTCCCAGCAGAAAAAACACCCGGCCGGCCGAGGGGCGGGTGAAGCCAAATTCCGCGACGGGGGTTTCCACTTCGATTTCTGAGAGTTCAACGTAAACGTCAGGGGCGGGACCGGCCTTCTCCAGGGCGGCGACCCTGTGCTGCAGGCTCTTCACCGACTCCGATAACTGCTCGATGGTTTCCGTCAGGTTCCGGAGTCGGTCGTCATTCATGGCGGGATCCCGTTTCCGTTGGATTTCACTATTCGGTAGGCCCGACCTCGCCGGTTTCGATGTCCACCGCGTGCTTGATCAGCACGGTCATGATGAACAGCCCGACCCCCCAGATCCCCAGCGACACCATCGCCTCGTTGGCCGACGGCAGGTACTCCACGATCTCGCCCAGCGGGGTCGGAATGAATCCGGGGAAGACCAGCCCCATGCCCTTTTCGATCCAGATCGCCACGATGATCATCGCCAGGGGAATGTTCCGCACGATGACCCCACGCTTTTCGAACCTCCGCGACACCAAGGCCAGCAGGCCCAGGGCGTTCAGGATGATCGAGGTCCAGATCCAGGGCACCAGCACATTGTGCCCGTGCAGGCCGAAGTAAAGGTAGCGTATGCTGGCCACGTGGACGCTGGCCCCGTAGAACTCGGTAAATACCTCGGCGATCAGCAGGAACACGTTGATCAACCCCGCGATCAGCACCACCATCCGCAGGAAGCTGATCACCCGCTCGCCCATGGGGAAGCGCGTCCAGCCCTTGACGATTTCCAGGACCAGGATGATGAACGCCGGCCCCGCACAGAAGGCGCTAGCGATGAACCGGGGCGCCAGGATGGCCGTGTTCCAGTAGGGTCGGCCGGCCAGGCCCGTGTACAGGAACGCGGTCACCGTGTGGATGCTGATGGCCCAGATGATCGAGATGTAGACAAAGGGCAGGTAGATCCACCGGACGGGCTCTTCGCCCTTGTACCGCTTGTAGAGCAGGTAACCCGGCACGTGCAGGTTCAGCAACAGATAGCCGTTCAGGACCAGGACGTCCCAGGCCAGCATCGACAACGGGAAGTTGAACTTTCCGAACGGTGGGATCATGTGCAACATGCGATCCGGCCGCCCGAGATCCACCACCACGAACAGAAGGCACATGACGATGGCCCCGATGGCGACCATCTCACCCAACAGCACGCCGCCCTTCACCTCCTTGTTGTGATAGAGGTAGCCGGGAATGACCATCATCACCGCGGCGGCGGCCACCCCCACCAAGAAGGTAAAGTTCGCGATGTACAATCCCCACGAGACCTGGTCGGTCATGCCCGTCACGCCCAGACCGTGCACCGCCTGCCGGTAATACGCAAAGGCGCCCAGGGCCATCAGGGCCGCCAGGAACAAGAGCCACGAATAGTACCGCCGGCCCCCTGTGAACATCCCCCGCACCGACTTCATCACGAATTCGAGGTAGGAACCGGTTCCGCCCGGAACCGGCTTAATCGAAGAAGTAGTAGAAGCTCGGATCGGTCCCCACCTCCTCCTTCAGGATGTAGATGCGCTTGGTGTCGATGATCGTGCGGATGACGCTTTTGGGATCCAGCAGGTTGCCGAACTTGCGACTGCCCGTGGGGCAGATATCTTGGCAGGCCGGATTAAGTCCCTTGCGCACCCGGTTGATACAGAACGTGCACTTCTCCATCACACCGTTGTAGCGCGGGCGATTGCCCAGGTAGTGGGTGTCCGGGTTAATCTCCTCGGTGGGAATTCTCGGTTCGACCCAGTTGAACTTGCGCGCCCAGTAGGGGCAGGCCGCGGCACAGTAACGGCAGCCGATGCACCAGTTGTAATCCACGACCACGATACCATCGGGCTCCTGCCAGGTCGCCTCCACCGGACAGGCCTTCACGCAGGGTGCCTTGTTGCATTGGTGGCACTGCACCGGCATGTAGTATTTGCCTTCGGCCGGGACCTCGTGCTGGTAGTCGTGGACCGACTTTTCCACGTCCAGCGACCCTTTTTCCATTTCGAGCACGCGGATGTACTCGATCTGGTCACCGCGCTCCTCGGCCCCGCGGTGCTGGTTGTTCTCCTCGACGCAGGCGTGCACGCATTTGCGGCAACCGATGCATTTGGACAGGTTCAGCGCATAGGCGAACTTCACGCCCTGCTGCGGCCCGTCGGCCACCACCGAAAAATCTTCCCGGTCGAATCTCTCGTTGTTTTCGCGGGTCAGGCGTTCGAGGGTGCGCTGCATTTCCTCGTCGCTCATCTCGTGGAAGTGCTTCTGCAGAAAGGCGTCCAGGTTGAAGGCCTCGCTCCGGTCCGGCACCGCGATGGCGCCCGCGGTCACCGCCGACAGCAGCTTCACGAAACTGCGGCGGCTGACGTTCCCCTCCTTGACGCGCACTATCCTGCTCAATGGGTGTCCTCCTCATGGTCGGACTGATGGCCGGACTTTTCGTCTGGCCCATGGTCCGCGGCCGACTTGACCCCAGGCCCATCCACCCGGGTCACCGGGCCCGCCATCGGTGTCATGGAAGCGAAGGACGGATTATGCGGCAGGTGGCATGCAACGCAAAGCTTCCGCTCTGTGGTTTCCCCGTCGTCCCGGGACATGTCCCAGTAGCCGGTGGTGGACCCGTGGATGCCCCGGTCCCAGTCCCGCAGCTTCGGGCCGTGACATTCCCCGCACAGGAGATGGCTCTCGTTGAAGGTCAGCAGGTCCCCGTTCAAACGGACCAGTTTGTCCCGGTCCTCGTTGTCGTGGCAGTCCAGACACCACAGGTTGCCTCCGCCGTGAACCATGGTCCAGACGGAGTCCTCCGGCGCCAGACCGCTGACCTCCAGATAGGTTTCGATCTCCAGCCGCGCCCCGACCCGGACCAATGTCTGGCCGATCAGGTCGGTGCGGCCGCTGGTGCCCAACAGGTCCGCGATCGCCACTCGGTCGCCAAAGGTCACCAGGTGGACCTCGCCGTCGGCGTCTTCCCATTCAAAGGGTTCACCGTGTTCTTCTTCGAGAATGCGGGGGGTGGGGACGGATTCCTGATCGCCGTGGCAGTCCATGCAGGGGAAATAGCCGTGGTCGTTGGTCAGGACATCGATGCGGTCGGCCAGGACCTGGGCGGCTGCGAAACCCGCCATTGCTGACAGAACAGCTGACAATATTAAGGCTATCAAAATGGTGGGAATTAAGCGCATAACTCTTCCCGGTAAGGGGAACCGATGGCTGGAAATCAATCCCCGGCCATCAATAAGCCCACTCTACCGGATTGAGGGACCTAACTCAAGTATAATCAGACATAAAGGTATGATTTGTACCCGTGGGGACTCCCAAATGTGGTAGCTTGGATTCGTGCCCTGATTCCGTTGTCTTTTGCGGAAGGTGATTCGTGAACCAAACCAGCCACCAGCCTCCGGCCCTGGCCTTCGTAGCCCGCTCCGGAACCGGAAAAACCACCCTGGTCGAAAGCCTGATCGCGGAGTTTCGCCGGCGGGGGCGCCGCGTCGGAGCGCTCAAACACGATGCCCACCAATTCGAAATCGACCGTCCCGGCAAGGACAGCGCTCGTTTCACCGCCGCCGGCGCCGAGGTCATGGTCCTGGTTTCCGAGGACACCGTCGCCATGGTTCAAAAACCCGCCCATCCTCCCGAACTGGACGACCTGCTCGGGTCGTGGTTTGCCGGCATGGACCTGGTTCTCGCCGAGGGCTACAAAACCAGCGATTTGCCCAAGATCGAGATCCACCGGGCCGCTTGCCGGGAGTCTCTGCTGTGCCATGGGGAACAAACCGACCCCCATCTGCTCGCCGTGGCCAGCGACTGCCCGGGGGACCTGGGCGAGCTCGACGTACCCGTCCTGGACCTCGCCCGGCCGGGGGCCATTGCCGACTTCATCGAAGCATCCCTGTTGAATGCCGGCCCGGTTTCCTGATATGTTGCGGGAAATTCGATCGGCGCTACATTCACATCCTGGGGTAAGATTTCCCAGCCCGGCTGCCTAAACCTCTTCCGGGGGTATGGCGAAGGGCCGAAACGGTCGTGCTGGAAACGGCACGATTTGCTCCCGCACTTGGAAGGAAAACCGTCCGTGTACGATACCCGTCACGAGCAACGGAATCGGGCTCGCCAACCCCTCATAGATCCCCAGGGCCGCCGGCTGGACTATCTTCGCGTGGCCGTGACGGACCGGTGCAACTTGCGCTGCCGGTACTGCATGCCCTCCGAGGGCATCGAACAGGTCCCCCACCACGAAGTCATGACCTTCGAGGAGATCCTCCGCGTCAGTTCCCTGTTCACGGAAATGGGCGTCCGCAAGATCCGCGTGACCGGAGGCGAGCCACTGGTGCGCAAGGGCGTCGTTCCGTTCGTGACGGCCCTCGCCGGACTCCCCTCCAGCCCCGAGGTGCTGCTGACCACCAACGGACTCGAACTCACCGAACACCTCGACGAGCTGAAGGCGGGCGGTCTGCGCCGGATCAACCTGAGCCTCGATTCGCTGAACGCGGAGACTTGGTCCGAAATCACCCGCCGCCAGGGATTCGAAAAAGTGCGCCAGGCCCTGGACCGCATCCTCGAAATGGGGATGGGTCTCAAGGTCAACGTGGTGGTCCTGCCCGGCCTGAACAGCCACGAGCTGCCCGATTTCGTCGAACTGACCCGCAAGGCCCCCCTGACCGTCCGTTTCATCGAGCCGATGCCCTTCGACGGCGCCGGTCAAAAATTCGAGGGCACCATCAGCGGCGAGGAAATCCTCCTGCGTCTGCGCAGCCGTTACGAACTGACCCCCGTGCCCCAGGCGGCCAACGCGGTCGACAGCCTCTACACGGTGCGGGGTTTCCGGGGCAGCATCGGCATCATCGAAGGACACAGCCGCACTTTCTGCTCCACCTGCAGCCGCTTGCGCCTCGACGCCCGCGGCCGCCTGCGCACCTGCCTGTACGGCGCGCCGGGCGTGAACCTCATGAAGATGTTACGAGACGGCCGGTCGGACGACGATCTGGTCGCCGCCATCCGCAACGAAATTTCATACCGCTTCTCGGACGGCAAGAAGGCGGAACTGGCTCACCACCTGATTGGGCTCGAAAGCATGGCCAGCATCGGCGGCTGATCCACCGGAGGATCCATGGGACGCATCGAAGCCATCTGCATCAGTCCTGAAAAGGGCACCGTGAAAGAGACGGTTGCCCGGGCCGAGCTGCGCACCGAGCACGGCATCGTGGGCGACGCGCACGCCGGCGACTGGCACCGGCAGGTTTCCCTGCTGCCCAGCGAAAGCATCGCCAAGGTCAGGGCGATGATGCCCGAACTCGCCGACGGCGCCTTCGCCGAGAACCTGGTCACCTCCGGTATCGACCTGGCCGCCGTCCAGGTGGGCGACAAGGTCATTATCGGGGAAGACGTGCTGCTGGAAGTGACCCAGATCGGCAAGGAATGTCACAATGGCTGTGCCATCCGGCAGATCACCGGCGATTGCATCATGCCCCGCGAAGGCATCTTCTGCCGGGTCCTCAAGGGCGGCCCCATTGCGCCCGGCGTTTCCGCGAGCCTGAACGCTACCTCCTGATTCAATGGATCTCCCCCTGACAGATGTGACCCCGGTGATCCTGGCCGGTGGCCGATCCACCCGGTTCGGCCGCGACAAGGGACTTGCCCAATGGCGGGGCCGCCGCCTAGTGGACCACGTGAGGGAACGCCTTTCGTTTTGCGGGACCGAACCGGTGCTGGTCCTGCGCTCGGAACAGGACCAGAGCGCGTGGGATGGCTTCACGGTTGTTCATGACGAGCCCGACCGCCACGAAGGACCCCTGCGCGGGGTCACCCGCGGTCTGGCGGAGTGCCGGACCGACTGGGCTTTCGTTGTGGCCTGCGACCAGCCCCTGGTCAACCCCGACCTTCTGCTGGCCTTGAGGCAATCAGCCGCACCCGATGATCAGGTCCTCGTGCCCGAATGGCAGGGCCGGCTGCAGCCTTTGACCGGCCTGTATGCGGTCACCGCCGGACCTCTCCTGGAGCAATGCTCCGCTGACGGGGAACAGTCTCTGATTCGCGCTTTGATCAAAATCGGCTTCCGCGTTTTCCCCGAGCAGGAATGCCGCCGGATCGATCCGCACGGCCACGGATTTCAAAACGTCAACCGGCCCGAACAACTCGACCAGCTGGAAGGATTGGACATTTGATCCCCTACGCCGACGCCCTGCGCCTCGTCCTGGACAACATCCGTCCCCTGCCCTTGGAAGCCGTGGCCCTCGACCGGGCTCTCGGCGGCTACCTGGCCCGGCCGGTCAAGGCGCCCTCCCACTCCCCTCGATTCGAACAGTCGGCCATGGATGGCTACGCGTTGCGCCTGGCCGATGTCGCGGGGGCTGCGCCCGGCCATCCCGTCGTCCTGGAACTGACCGATGAACTGCCTGCCGGCGACCAGCGGACCGTGGCGCTGAAACCCGGCCGCACCGTGAAGGTGTTCACGGGGTCGCGCCTGCCCCGCGGCGCCGAGGCCGTGGTCATGAAGGAATACGTCACCCTGAAAGATGACAAGGCCGCCATCGCCTGGAACGTCACTGGTGGCGACCACATTCGCCGGGTCGGTGAGGAATACCGCCGCGGCGACCTGATCCTGCCCGCCGGTACCCGGGTCACGCCGCCGGTGATCGGCATGCTGGTGATGCTGGGCCGGGACACCGCTGCGATCCGGCGCCGACCTTCGGTGACCGTCATCACCATGGGTGACGAACTCGTCCCGCCGGGCACCCGGCCGGGGCCCGGCCAGATCCCCGACTCCAACGGGCCCGCTGTGGTTGCCGCTCTCAAAGCGCTGGGTCTGGTCCAGGTCCGCCACCGGCGGGTGAAGGACAGCCTGGCCCTCCTGACCCGCGCCATGAAAGCCGGTCTGGAAAAATCCGACCTGGTGATCACCGTCGGCGGCGCCTCGGTCGGCGACTACGATTTCGTGCACGACGCCCGCCGCAACCTCGGGGTTCGCGACTTGTTCATGAAGGTCGCCATCAAGCCGGGCAAACCCAATCTCTTCGGCCTGGCGCCGGGACGGGCGCCCGTGTTCGGCCTGCCCGGCAACCCGGTGTCGGCCCTGGTGTCGTTCCACCAGCTGGTCAAACCGGCGGTGCTGAAGATGATGGGAGCCCCCGAAGACGAAGTCCTCGTCCTGCCGGTCCGGCTCCGGCAACCGACCCGCCAGAAGCCCGGCCGCCTGGGTTGGCTGCGGGGACAGCTCGAACTCGACGGCGACGACATGAACGCCACGCTGGTCACGGGCCAGGGGTCGCACATGCTCAGTGGCATGGCGCTAGCCGATGTCCTGGTGGAGATCCCCGCCGAAGCCGACGGCGCCCAAGCCGGCCAGACCCTGCGGGCCGTGAAGCTGGACTGGGAAAAATAGGGTTATTTCGCAACGCCCGGATGGGTCTATATTGGTCCCGCCACTTCGAGGGGCCCCGCGGGCCTTTCGCCTCACTTCAACGGAGCGCCCCAGCCATGGAACTGACCATCACAAGGCCCGACGACTGGCACCTTCACCTGCGTGACGGCGACATCCTGGCCTCGGTCGCCCCCCACACCGCCCGGCAGTTCGCACGCGCGATCATCATGCCCAACCTGGTTCCCCCGGTCACGACCACGGCGCAGGCCCTGGCCTATCGGGAGCGCATCCTGGCCGCCCTCCCGGCCGGGTCGAATTTTGAACCGCTGATGACCCTGTACCTGACCGACAACACGCCGCCCGAGGAGATCCGAAGGGCCAGGGATTCGGGTTTTGTTCATGCGTTGAAGCTCTATCCCGCCGGCGCGACGACCAACGCGGACGCCGGCGTAACCGACCTGGCCAACGTCACGGACGCCCTGGAAACCATGGCGGAGCTGGGCCTGCCCTTGCTGGTGCACGGAGAGGTCACCGATCCCGACATCGACGTCTTCGACCGGGAAGCCGTGTTCATCGACCGGCAACTGGCGCCGGTGGTGGCACGCTTCGCCGGGTTGAAAGTCGTGCTCGAACACGTCACCACCGCCCAGGGCGTCGACTTCGTCCAGGCCGGCGGTCCCAACGTGGCCGGCACGATCACCGCCCACCACCTGCTGCTCAACCGCAACGCGATCTTCGTCGGCGGACTGAACCCCCACGCCTACTGCCTGCCGGTCCTGAAGCGTGAAAAACACCGGGAAGCGCTGGTCGCCGCGGCCACCGGCGGCAGCGACAGGTTCTTTCTAGGCACCGACAGCGCCCCCCATGCGCGCAGCGCCAAGGAGTCGGGCTGCGGCTGCGCTGGCATCTATACGGCCCACGCCGCGATCGAACTCTATGCCGCCGCCTTCGAGGAAGCTGGCGCCCTGGACAAGCTGGAAAGATTCGCCAGCCAGCACGGACCGGCCTTCTACGGGCGGGAGCCGAACGCGGGAAAAATCACTCTGGTCAAAGAGGAATGGAGCGTGCCGGAAGCCTACGGATCGGGAAATTCAACCGTGGTGCCGATGGGCGCGGGTCGGCCCCTGGCCTGGAAGGTCAAGTAGCCCGCGGGCTTAAAAAAACCGGTGCGTCCTGCCGATCGCGGCCGCCTTGTCCCCGGGCACCCCCGCAGCCTCCGCAAACTCCTGCCACCGCCCAACGGCCTCGGTGACCTCGGCGATGATGTCTGCACTTTTCTTGATCCCCACCTCCCGGCCCACCGCCAGCAAATCCTCCCGCGTGAACCCCTCCCGCTTGCCCGCCAGGGTCATCTGGTGGCGGCTGGTCCAGTCCCCTGCGGGATTGTAGGCGTAGGTCACGTCGAATGCCGGCGACAGTTGCCACTGTCCGTCGGAATCCATCAGGAAGGCGATGTTCTTGGTATGGTCGTCCTGGTTGCGGGCCACGATGTTGAACACCGTGCGGCGGAACTGCTGCTCCGTTTCGGGGTAGGGCAGGCGCAACTCACGCATGACCTGAAAGGCCTGTTCGTAGGAATATGACCCGGGTGCGTTGAAATCGAAGTGGGCCACCGCGCACAACGACTGCAGGTGCAGCTTGTGATGATCGTCGGGCCGGTCGAACCGGCGCGTCATGAAATGCGCGCGGTCGCTTTCCTCCAGCAGACGACAGGGGGTCATTTCGATGCCGCAAGCTGTGGCCATCAGGTGGTAGGCGTATTCAATGCGCCCATACCCCGCGGGATCACCCAGCTGGCTGTCGCGAACCCCGTCGAATTTAAGGATCCAGTGCCGGAATCCCGGGGGCGCCTCCACCTGGCCCGAGCGCACTTCGCCGGTGGCGTCGTTCACCGCGATGACCGCCTTGGGCCGGCCGCCGCCCGCCGAGGTGCCGACACGGATGATGTCCAGCAGGGCGTCGGCCGGATCCGTCACCAGATTGGCCTGCAGTTCGGCGCGGCTGTCCATCATGGTCCGGGCCAGCACCACCAGCTCTCCCACATCCACGGGAACCGATTGGTCGAGGGCGCCCACCACCGCCGGCTCGAATTCCAACGCGCCCATGGCCCGCCGTCCGGTGTAGCAGAGGCGTTCCACCGGACTGAAGCTCTCCGCGGTGCGGCCCCGGCGAGCCAGCCAGGCGTCGATGATGCTGTTGCCGAACTGGTCCGGCAGCGCGTCGGCCAGCAGGCCAGGCAGACCGCGGTAGGTTTCAAACGACAGGCCCGGAAAACTGAGCCGGACCTGGGAGCGCCGCGCCGTGGCCCAGGGCATCTTCAGTGGGGCCAGGTCCAGACCCGCGTCCAGCCAATCGGGATCGAATTCGAAGGTGGCCAGCTGCCGCGCTCCGTCCCAGGCCACCGCGCCGACCAGCCGGCCCCAGGCCTTGATCAGGGCGGTGTCGACCTTGTCTACCATTCGGGATCCTCTCGGCCGGGGTCGTTCTCCGGAGTTTTCTTGGACGCCCGTTGCCGCTGCCGGCCCTGGAGTTTGGCCAGTTGCAGGGGGCTGGGCCCGACGTCCGGAAGGAAGGTTTCCAGTTCGTCCAAGGCGCCTAGCACCCGCAGGATCCGGATCAAGGTCAGCGTGGTGCTCGAGGCCCCCCGCTCGAACTCCCCGATGGTGGTGCGGGTCAGCCCGGCCTGGTCGGCCACTTCCTGCTGGGTCAGGTTGCGGTTCAGCCGTCGCCGTTTCAGACGGGCGCCGATCTCTTCGAGGATGGCTTGGTCACTCATTCCGTAAATGGCCACAATGATGCCTTTCCTGTTTATTACTATTATTATCGCCATTAGAGATGGTTTTATTAGACATTAATAAGTTAAACAAATCAATCGAAAATCCCAACCACTATGTTAGTTTTTTCCTACTATAATTTAAATACCAGGATTTAAAGATGGATTTTACCATCATGAATGCTATTTCACCAGCATCATCTTGTGGGTCGCCGTGAAGTCCGCAGCTTCGATCCGGTAGAAATAGACCCCGCTGGGCACCGGGCGGTCCCGGTCGTCGGTCCCTGCCCAGGTGACGGTGTGGCTGCCGAAGGGCATCACCCCGGAAACCAGGGTGCGCACGACACTGCCGCGGACATCGTAGATGCGTAGCTGGACCCGGCCGGACACCGGCAGATCGAAGGCGATTTTCGTGGCCGGATTGAATGGATTGGGGTAGTTGTCCCCCAGGTGGAAACGCGTCGGCACACTGGCCAGGTCGATCTCCTCGAGGTCCCGGGATTTCCCTCCGTCGAGCGACATGGTCGCCTGCACCCGTCCACCGCTTTCGCCGCCGGACGTGTTCATCACGATCTCCAGGAGACGCTCCGGCAGCTCAAGTGGTTTAGCCCCCGCATAGGCGATACGCAGCTTGTCGCCTTCGGTATTCCACTCGAAGAGTCCATTTTCCGCCAGGTCCGAGGTGAGGTCGGCCACCAGGCTTTCGAGGCCCGGCGCCGTCACCTCGATCCACACCGATTGCACGGGTCGGCCTTCAACCACAGTCTGCAAAGGCAGGGTCAGACGGCCATAGCGGCCGTCGGCCTCACCCCAGATCACGGAGGGTTCCAGGGGATCGGTCTTGTCGGACACCGCTCCACTGATGAGCGCGGCGTCCCAGGGGTCGAGCCGTCCGTCACCGGAAAGATCGCCGGCCGCCACCTGGCCGGGGGTCAGGGTGATGGCCCCCACGGCGTACTCGAGAGCAAGCTGCGCGTCGGCCAGGTCCACCTGGCCATCCGCGTCAATGTCGCCGCCGGCCTGCACCGGCGGGGGTGCCGGGGCGCCCGCACCATACCGCACGAAGAACATCGGCCCGGGCCACAGCACTTCCATGCCATGTTCCATCGTGGTTGCCGAAATGGTGACCGTGTTGATCTCCTGGACTAGCGCCGCCATCGGCAACGTAAAAGTATCCATCGCGTAGAAGTGACTGGTCCCGATATTGCTCGTCTGCCACAGGCCGTTGATGTCGATCACACCTGTGTCGGACCCGTTCCAGGTGGCCACCATCATGCGGGCTTCGGTCGCTGTCAGAAGATCGTCTTCGGCCGGGATGGTGAATTCCGCCGAATTGGAGTTGCCAGCCCGCACCCAGAAGTCGGGCGGGACATTGTCCATGGAATACATCTTCACCACGCCGTCACTGTGAGACAGCGACAGGTTTTCCACGAAGTCGGTGACGTACCACAAACCGGTATCATCCAGGATCCGGGCCTGCAGCTTGACCGCCCCCGGTTGCTGGTCGGGAATCCAACCCACGTCCCAGTTGAAATCCCAGGGCGCGGCACTCGCCGAACCCACGATTCCCCCGATCGCGAGCGACGTCTCGTAATGGCCTCGGTGATACTCGCGCTGCCACTCGGCGAATACCCCATCGTTATCGATATCCGCTCCCTCGTACCAGGCCAGGACCTGAACTTCCTCCACGGTCCCGGCGGCGGTGGCACTGACGGAGATGCTGGTCATATCTACGATGGTCTCTCCCGCGGCCGGGCTGAGGATGCTGCCCGTCGGAGGGGTTACCGAACCGTCGTAGTAGACCCGCAGCACCACGCCATACCAACC
>CBDTUS010000016.1:0-32773 GCA_965363725.1 uncultured bacterium
TCGCCGCCTTCGTCGACTGGGCGCAGTTGGTGGCCAGCACCAACCGTCCCGGCACCGATCGCAGCTGGAGCAACAACTGGCCGCCCGAGCCGCTGATCGGCCAGGACACCGGGTGGAACAGCCACTTCTGGTCGCTGATGGAGATCCTGGCCTTGTGGGTGGGCACCATCCTGGTGTTGGTCATCGCCTACGAAAAGCTTCTGAAGGAACAGCCCACCGATGAGCCGGCCACCGCCATGATCATCGAGAAGATGTATCCCTCGCAGGAAAAGCTTCTGAAGTACGTGCCGGTGGTTGGGCTATTTATGCTCTTACAGATGATTTTGGGCGGCTACCTGGCCCACATCTACACCGATCCCGGCTCCAACTTCATCTTTTCCCAGGAGCACCTGCCGTTCAACGTGATGCGCGCGCTGCACGTGAACCTGGCCATCATCTGGGTCGCCATCGGCTGGTTGGTGGGCGGCATGCTCATCGCGCCCATGGCCGCTGAAGAAGACCTGAAGTTCCCCTGGCTCGTCGATGTTCTCTGGGCCGCGCTGCTGATCGTCGGCGGCGGCGGTTTGATCGGCATCTACATGGGAGCGACCGGCCAAATGCGGGATGTCTGGTTCTGGCTCGGAAACGAAGGGCGAGAGCTGCTCAACCTGGGCCGCGTCTGGGATATCGGCCTGGTGGTCGGCCTGGTGATGTGGTTCCTGATGGTGTTCAGCGTCATCCGCAAGGCCAAGTCGAACAACGTGCTGGTCGGCACCATCATCTGGAGTGCCTTCGGTATCGCCACCCTCTACATGGCCGGAATGGCGCCGTTGCACAAGATCATGCCCAACTACACCATCGATGATTATTACCGGTGGTGGGTCGTCCACCTGTGGGTCGAACTCACCTTCGAATTGTTCGCCGCCGGTGTGCTGGCTTTCCTGACCGTGGCCCTGGGCCTGGTGTCGCGCAAGTCCGCCGAACGGATCATGCTCTTCGAACTGGGCCTGATTGCGGCCAGCGGCACCCTCGGCGTGGGTCACCACTACTGGTGGCAGGGCCTGGACGAGTACTGGATCGCCGTCGGCGGCATCTTCAGCGCGCTCGAACCCCTGCCGTTGGCCCTGCTGATGATCGAGGCCTTCAAGCAGCAGCGGGAAATCAACAGGACCCAGGGCGATTTCCCCTTCGCGGTGCCCTTCCTGTTCCTGGCCGGCAGCGCGTTCCTGAACTGGTACGGCGCCGGGTTCCTGGGCATGGTCATCAACCTGCCCACGATCAACTACTACGCCCATGGGACCTACCTGATCATGCCCCACGCCCACGTGGCCATGCTGGGCGCCTTCGGCTACATTTCCATCGCCTTCATGTACCTGACGGTGCGCACCAACGCCATCGCCAAGGGCCTGGAGTGGGATGACAAGATGAGCAAAGCCGGCTTCTGGCTGATGACCAGCGGCGTGGTGCTGTTCTCGATCCCGACCCTGGTGATCGGATTCGAGCAGGCCCGCATCGCCCACGACCTGGGTTACTGGGCCGCCCGGCAGGCCGAAGCCATCGCGCCCCTGAAGGGCTGGATGTGGTCGCGGACGGTGCCGGACGGATTGATGATCCTGGGCGCGTTGGTGGTGTTCCTGGATCTGCTGAAGAAGAGTTACTTCTCCAAAAAGGCCGTTTGATAATATCCGGTAGATCGAGGGCGCCCCGTTCCACGAGGCGCCCTCGTTTTGTCAGTGAATCAGGGTCATCCGCTTGACCGGATTCAATCAGGCCGTGAACAGGCCCTGGATCACCTGGATACGCCCCTCACGCAGGTTGCGCTCAACATTGCGGGATTTTGCCGCTGAGTCCGGCCCCAGGACAACCGCGATGCTGGGCCCTCGGGGCGGCTCGGCGGTTTCTTCCCGCTCTTGGGCCAGGCGGTCGTACCAGTCCACGGCCTTGGCCGACACATCCGTCCAGCTGCGTTGGGTGAAGCCGGCTTCGGTGAGCAGCGCCGGCAGGTTTTCCACCGTGGGCAGGAAACTCATCTTCGCCCCTCCGGCCCAGGGCACGGGATAGAACAGGCCACGATCGTTTTCACCGCAGACTTCGTAGAGGAAAAACCCGCCGGCGGGTTTCAGCACCCGGCGGATCTCTTCGAACAGGTCGAGCTTGTTCTTCACGTTCATGATGGCATGCTGGGTGACCACCAGGTCGAATTCCCCGTCTTCAAAAGGCAGGGACCGCATGTCGCCCACGCGGAACGAAACCTGGTCCGTCATGCCCGCCCATTCGGTCAGCATGTCGGCGGTCTTGCAGAATTCCTTGACGATGTCCAGTCCCACCACCTCGCAGCCGAACTCCGCGGCCAACGTGCGCGCCGGACCGCCCAGGCCCGAACCCAGATCCAGAACCCGCTGACCGGGTTTCAGCCCGGCCAGTTCACCGATATCCCGCGTGGCTTCCAGGCCCCGGATGTGGATCTGATCAAAATTGGACATGTCCGCCAGCGTCATTTTTTCCGCATCGATCTCCAGCTTGACGCAGGCCCGCTGGATCCGGCCGCGCAGGTTTCCCTGCACGTAATGATCGGTTATGGAATCGCGATAGTCGCCCATGGTCAGACCTCGTCCCGGTGTACGATTTCGGGTGAAAAAGCCGGCAGGCACACGGCCACGTATTCGGCGCCCCCAGGCTCGGGGCTGCTGTAGCGAATCCACTCACCGGGAGAACAGACCACCGCCTGGCCGGGCCGCACTTCCATGACGCCGCCCTCGTACTCCACTTGGAGCATGCCGCCCAGAACCACCGTGATCTCCTCGAAATCGGGGGTTTGGCCCGGTTCCAGCCAGCCCGTCGGCGACTTCATGCGCGCCACGCTCACCCCGTCATGGCCGGAGTTCACCCGGCCGGCGAACTCTTCGATCAGCTTGGGTTTGGTGCCGGCCGCTTCGATGACGGTCGGCGCGGCGATCAATCGGGGCATGTGGTTTCCTTCCGGAAGTGGCGTCCCGGCCAAGGGGCCGTTAAAGTGAGTTGGAAATATTTCATAACACACGAAGGAGTCTACCCCATGTCCAAGCCCCTGACCATCGTTGCCCGCATCAAGGCCAAGCCCGGCCGGGAAGACGCCCTGGCCGCCGAACTGATCAAGCTGGTGGCCCCCACCCTGGTGGAGGCCGGGTGCTTGCAGTACGACTATCACCGCGATCTCGAAGACCCCGCCAACTTCCTGTTCTTCGAAAACTGGGCGACGAAGGGCCAATGGCTGGCCCACATGGAATCGCCCCAGCTGAAGGCCTACAATTCGGCGACCGCCGGTCTGGTGGACGAATTTGAACTGTATCAGATGGAGAAGGTCGACTAGCCACCCGAGCGCTTGACGGTCCAGCCCCGGCCCTGCAGTTCCGTGATCAGCCGGTCGCGGTGGTCGCCCTGGATCTCGATGATCCCGTTCTTGACCGTGCCCCCGGCGCCGCAGCGGTTCTTGAGCTGTTTGGCCAGGTCGGCCAGCTCGGGACCTGCGAGAGGCACGCCGGTGATCACGGTGACGCCCTTCCCCTTGCGCCCCTTGGTTTCTCGGCTGACGCGCACCACGCCGTCGGTGGCCGCGGCGCCGTGTTCCTTTCCACAGGCACAATCACTGGCCGCACGGCCGCAAGCGGGGCACATCCTTCCTGCGTCCGAGGAATAGACTCGGTTACGGGACGGCAACGGCTTTCCCTTCCACACAGTCGATATTCGGCGGCATCACGAACATGCAGTCGGACATCCAACCGTAGCGTTCGTTCAGGGTTCTGTTGAATTCGTAGTATGCGTCAATCATCCCGGCCAGCTCGAGGGTGTCCACCGAGGTCACGGAATAGACCTTGTAGATCCAGGGCCCTCCGCAGGGCTTGTCGCCGAAGGCGATCGCCCGGCAGTCTTCGGCATCAACGCAGGCCGCGTCGCCGATCAGGGAATCGATGTCCGCCTCCATCTTCTCCAGAAGGAGCCGGTCCTTGGTCTCTGCGCCAGGATCATCGCCCTGGCAGGCCGCCAGGCACCCGATGCCGGCGATCAGGACAATGAGGGGAATCACCCTTTTCAAACGAACCATTTTCAACTCCGCTTCAAGTGGATCCGGGCCCAGGGTATCACGGAAGTCTTTCATTGCCCACCGGGGACCAGGTGCCCGGCCACCTCCGCCCCGTGGGAAACCTCATCGAAATACAGGTTCGTCGACCCGCCCTTGCGCCCCTGGATCACTTTCGAGGGCACCATCACACCGTCGATGGGTCGGAACCCCTCGAGCCACCAGTGGTAGCCGATGCGCGTCAACATGCCCGTCTCGACCTCGAAGTACAGGGTGTAGTATTCGAACTTGAGATCGTTCTCCACCTTGTAGTACTCCACCCCATCGTAGGTCCATGTGCCCATCAGCCGCGGATTGGGAAAATACTTTTCCACCATGAGCGGTCCCTGCGGATTGAACAGGAAGGCCAGTTTGGTCATCCGGTTTTCCTGAGGAGCAATGGCCAGGCCGGGTTCCCGTTTACACAACCGGTGACTTTCGTTAATCTGGGTGACCAAACACTTCGCCCCAAACACGAGGGACGCCGACTCATGGCCCAAGAACCGCAAGACGACCTGAGGCCCCGCGAACCCATCCACCTGCTGACCGAACCGGTGCAGCGGTTTCTCCACGTCGAGGCCGCCAGCGGCGTGCTGCTGCTGATCTGCGCCGCGGTGGCCATCATCCTGGCCAACAGCCCGGCCAGCGACTGGTATGTCAATCTCTGGAGAACCAAGGTGGGCTTCACCTTTGGCGGCTTCTCCATGATGTACTCGCTGCAGCACTGGATCAATGACGGGCTGATGGCGGTCTTCTTTTTCGTTGTCGGCCTCGAGGTCAAGCGGGAGATGGTGCACGGCGAACTGCGCGATCCAAAACGGGCCGCGCTGCCCGTCGCCGCGGCGATCGGCGGCATGGTGGTGCCCGCCTTGATCTTCCTCGCCCTTCGGTCCGGCACGCCTTCGGCCAGGGGCTGGGGCATTACCATGGCCACCGACATCGCCTTCGTGGTCGGCTGCATGGCGGTGCTCGGCCCCCGCGTGCCGCGCATCATGCGGGTGATGCTGCTTTCGTTGGCCATCGTCGACGACATCGGGGCCATCCTGGTCATCGCCGTCGGCTATACCGAATCGTTGAACATGACGGCGCTGGTGCTGGCCTTCGCCGGTCTGGCCGTGGTCTACGCGCTGGGTCGGATGGGGGTCAGAAGCTTCGGCATCTACATGATCCTCGGGACGCTGGTCTGGCTCGGCTTCCACGAATCGGGGGTGCATGCCACCATCGCCGGCGTGCTGCTGGGCCTGCTGACCCCCGCGCGCAGCTATCTGGGCGAAAACACGATCAGCCAGATGTTCCAGCGCGCCGACAAAACCCTCCATGGGGGCGAATGGATCAACATGCAGCACCGCAGCGACCGGGTGCGCCAGTTTACCGACTCGGTGCGTGAAGTCATCTCACCTCTCGAGTATCTCGAAGGCACCTTGCACCCCTGGACCAGTTTCGTGATCATGCCCATCTTCGCGCTGGCCAACGCCGGGGTGGCCTTCACCTTCGCCGACTTCTACGAGCCCGTGTCCATCGCGGTCATGGCCGGTCTGGTCATCGGAAAACCGTTGGGCATTCTGCTGATGAGCTGGTTGGCAGTGAAGCTGATCACCAAATCATTGCCCGAGGGCTTGACCTGGCCGGCGATGGTCGGCGGGGGATTCCTGTCCGGGATCGGGTTCACCATGGCCCTGTTCATCGCCGGGCTGGCGCTGAAGGGTCCGGACCTCATGGCCGCCAAGGTAGGTATCCTGGGCGGCAGTCTGCTGGCGGCGGTCATCGGCATGGTGGTGTTGATCCGGGTGCTGCCCAAACCGAAGGAAAGTGGATAGAGGTCAAACCTCGCTGGCAGCCTGAAGTCCCTGCAGGTAGTCCCGGGCATCGACCACCGAGTCGAAGATCTTCAACACATTGTCGATGCCGGATACTCCGATGATCCTGGTCACCTCGGGCACCGGACGGGCCAGCACCAGTTCCCCTTCGTATTCCTTGACCTTGTGGAACAGCATCACCAGCGTGCCCAGCCCTTTGGAATTGATCCAGGGAATGTTGCCCATGTCGAGAACCACGTGGGACTTGTGGCGGGTGATCCCCTCGCCGATGAGGTCGTTCAGATCGGTGGGTATGGCCTGGGGATCGAAGGGATATCGGGTGATCTCGACGCGCAGCCCCTGCTGGTCGAGATCGTAGGACACATATTCGCTTTTGCCGATGATTCCCAGAACACTCACGACATGGATAGATTCAAACATGACAACCTCCCCCGGGGTTCGGACAAGGTAAGCAATCCCGGGAATTCGACCAGTTGACACCGGTGGTTCAGGATTCCCCGGCTGGTATCCGCAAGCCCCGCACCAGCTTCACGAGCCACCACAGCGTGTAGAGCATGAAGAGGACAAACACGACCATGAACCATTCGGTGTTCAGGAGGACGGGATGGCTCAGATTCGCCTGCAGAGTGAGCAGGCTGATACAGAAGAAGAATGTGAAGATCGCCACCCCGAATTCGGCCATGTAGCTGCCGAATTTCCGGTGGAAGGCCGCCAGGTTCTCCTCCTTCAGCCAGTAGTCCTTGTTGGGCAGGTTGAGCAGGCTGCGGGAAACGCCGGTGGTGAGCACCGGGGCAAAGTAGAACAACAGGAAAAACGGAACTTCCAGCACCAGGAAAATGGCCGCGTTGAACTCCTTGGAGGCCCACGAATCGGGCGTGCCGCCGGCCCCGAAATGGATGGCCACTTGGTCGGGCAGAACGGCCAGCATGACGGCGTTCAGAAGGAGGTTGGCCACGAAAACGGCGAGCAGTGCTTTGCGCATGGGGTCTCCCTTCCCGGATCCAACTTTCAGACAGGCCAAGCGTGCGGGAAATCGCGCAGTCGGTCAACGTCGTTTTGAACGATTCATTTCAGGCAGGTAGTCCTGGCACATGTGGACGTGGGCGATGGTCTTCAAGGTGACGTTCTCGCCGTAGCGGCACATCACCCCGTCCCGGTCGATCAACTCGCAGAAACGGCAGGTTTCGCATTGCAGGTTGGTTTTGGGCTGTTGGCGGTAACGCAGGACGAGCTGGGCGACCTTCCAGACTACGAGAGCCAGGATGGCGAACAGGAACAGGCGCATGATGATCAGCATGGGTTCGAATCACCTCCGGGGAACGCATCGGCAAGTGGAAATTATAGGGGATTTCCCTCTTGCGCGTCAATCGCCCCCCCTATCCCTCCCACTTGTCGGAATTCCCGGGCAGCCTCGCGAACGCCCAGGCGGCCAGCCCCGCGGTGACGGCCACCGCCAGCCACGAAACGGCCATGGGCACTTCCAGGGTGCCGATGACCATCGGCCAGCCGAAGATGATCCGCATAAGGTGGCCCAGGCAGATGAGGCCGAAGATCGCCCCGGAAACTCTGAGATAAAACCTGGCTTCCATGGTCATTCCCCCTTGGCTCGAATTCAGATTCCCTCCAGCCAATCGTCGAGAACGCCCGGCCGGATCCCCTCCTGGGCCCGCCTGGTCGCCCACTCGATAAGCGCCGGATCGCGCGCGGGCTCCGTGCACAATTTAACTGGATCCGGAATGATCCACACCCGGCCCAGGTCAAGCCGGTCGGCGTCCCAGCAAGTTTGCACGGTGATGTCGGCCTCGGTTTCACCGTCGGTATGGCGGGCGCATGCATCGTGAAGCAGAGCGAACCGGTGGTCGTCCAGGTGGATGTGCGAACCGCGCAGGGATTGGGCGAAATTGGCGGCCCTGGGGCCGTGGTCACGGCACTCCCCCTCGTCGAACCTTCGGCTGTCGTGCAGGACGGCGAACAGCTGGACGATTTCCAGGTCGGCACCGGTCAATTTCGCCAGATGGGCTCCGTTTTCCAGAACACGCGCCCAGTGGGCAGGTCCGTGGACACCCGAATCAGGCAGCGCGTAGGATGTCAGAATGGAATTTATCAGGCCGTCGGAATACATCCATCGCCTCTGGTTCTTGGGCCCCAGTGGAACATTGACATTGGTAACATACTGCAAAATATAACGATGGGCAAATGTGACCCGCCCGCGGGTTTTTTCGGGACCGAAAACCAGTTGGCGCAAAACAGGATTGGATTTATCCTATCAATTCATTTTCCCCCCATTTTTGCAGGAGAAACATGAAGCCCGGCGACAGCTTTGCCCAGTACGAGATCCAGGGACCCATCGGCGCCGGCGGCATGGGCGAGGTATTCCTGGCCCACGACACCAAGCTGCGCCGCGACGTGGCGGTTGTTGTGAACTGGTTCGATGAACTGGAACCGCTCGTGCCCATGCACTGAGTCCCACTTTAATTCTGGAGTCCCCCATGTCCTCAAACAGCTCGTTCGCTCATTACACCATCGCCGAAAAGATCGGCGCCGGCGGCATGGGTGAGGTCTTCCGCGCCACCGACAGCAAGCTGAACCGCGACGTGGCGCTCAAAATGCTGCCCGAATCGGTGGCCCAGGACGCCGACCGGCTGGCCCGCTTCCGCCGCGAGGCCCAGGTGCTGGCCGCGTTGAACCATCACGGGATCGCGGGTATCTACGGGCTGGAATCGGAGGGTGACCGGTATGCCCTGGCCATGGAGCTGGTCACGGGGCCGGATCTATCCGAGCGGCTGATCAGCGGCCCCCTGTCGGTGGAAGAGGGCATGAAGGTGGCGCTCGAACTGGCCGAGGCCATCGAGGCCGCCCACGAAAAGGGCATCGTCCACCGCGACCTGAAACCCGCCAACATCAAGATCAACGACGAGGGCCGCGTGAAGGTGCTCGATTTCGGGCTGGCCAAGGCGCTGGCCGATGATCCCGCCGGCAGCGCCATCGACCCGGGCATGTCCCCCACGCTGACGGCCAACATGACCATGGGCAACGTCATCCTGGGCACCGCGGCGTACATGAGTCCGGAGCAGGCGCGCGGCACCGAGGTGGACAAACGGGCCGACATCTGGGCCTTCGGCGTGGTCGTGGTCGAGATGCTGGGCGGACGCAAGCTGTTCGCCGGGGAAACGGTGAGCGACACCCTGGCATCCGTGCTTCAGGCCTCCATCAATCTGGATGACCTGCCGGACGACCTGCCAAAGCCCGTGAAAAAACTCATCAGCCGCTGCCTTCAGCGCGATCCCAGGCAAAGGCTGCGCGACATCGGCGACGCACGCATCATTCTGCAGGAAGTCCTTTCCGGGGATATCGAAGAAGCCGCCGAAGAAGCGGCCCCCAAACGCAGCGGCTGGATCCAGTGGGCCGTGACCGGCGCGGTGGCCGTCGCCGCCATGGCGGCCATGTACTTCTTCATGCCCCAGGGTGAGGAAACCCCGTTGCCCCTGCGCAAATACAGCATCCCGATGGATTCCAAGGACGCCTCGACCAACGTGGCCTTCGCTCCCCAAATATCCCCGAATGGCCGGTACCTGGTCTACTTGAGCGATGGGCAGATCTGGGTGCGCGACCTGGCCTCCATGGTCTCACGCCCGTTGCCCGGAACCGAGGGCGCACACTACCCCTTCTGGTCGCCCGACAGCGAGTGGATCGGTTTCTCCACCAGCAATGAGCTGAAGAAGATCGATCGCAGCGGGGGCCAGTCGACCATCCTGGCCAAGATGAGCGGCACCCAGACCATGGGCAGCGTTTCATCGGCGACCTGGAATCTCGACGGCTCCATCTACTACACAACCGGCAACACCGGTATGCTGAAGTCGTCGTCCCAGGCCGGCGAAGTAACCATGCACCACGCCCAGCAGGAGGGTGAAATCGATTTCCACGAGATGTTCGCGCTGCCCGACGGCCGCGGCTGGGTCTACGTGGTGCACACCCAGGAAGACTACGGATCGCTGAGCGTGTTGACCCCCGACGGCCAGGTCAAACAGGTGGTCGCCTACCCCGGGGACTCCCTCAACAACCCGACGTGGTCTCCCTCGGGCCATATCCTGTTTGAACGGGCTCAGGTCGCCGACGGCATCTGGGCCATTCCGTTCTCCCTGGACAAGCTGGAGGTAAATGGCGAGCCCTTCCTGGTCGCTGCGGCCGGGAGCAAGCCTTCGGTTTCGGGGGATGGGACACTGGTCTACACAACAGGGGTTCATCAATTTGAGGTCCAGTTGGCCTGGTATGATCGGCAGGGAAATTTCATCGAGTCTATCGCCGATGTGTCCACCAGCCGGCCGTTCCCAAGCATATCCCCCGACGGCACCCAGATCCTGATGTCCTGTTCCACCGATGACGGGCGGGAAATCTGGCTGTACGACACCACCAACGGCAACGAGCGCCGGGTGACTTTCGACGGCCTCCGCTGGGCGGAAGCGTCCTGGCATCCCGACGGAAAGCGGATCATTTCCAGTACTGATCCCGACAACAGGGGCTACATGATAACCTTGGACGGCTCCGAACCCCGCCGGGATCTGGGCCCGGGAATCCTGTCGCGATTCTCCATGGACGGAGAGACTTTATTCTATTCCAAGCCCATGATGGATGGCGGCTTCAACTTCGACATCTACTCGCGCCCGATCGACGCTCCGGAAGATGAAGGACGCCAACTTGTGGCTTCGCCGGCTGTCGAATGGCTGCCGCTCCCTTCGCCCGACGGACGGTATCTACTCTACGTCTCGGAAGAATCAGGCGAACAGGAAGTCTACGCCACCACCTACCCCGGTCTGACCGGCAGGTGGCAGGTATCGCGCGGCGGCGGAGGTTGGACCCAGTGGCGGTCCGACGGCAAGGAAATCTACTACACCACGCATAAGGAAATGTTCGTGGTGTCGGTGGACCATGAGAATGGGTTCACGCTCGGGCGGCCGCGGAAGATGTTTGACCGGCCGAGCACGGATTGGTCGTCGAACTGGCCGGATGGATTTGATGTCACCGCGGATGGGGAGAGGTTCGTGATGTTGCGGCCGACACCGACGGAAGATGATGTGCAGCCCATGTTGATGGTGGTGCAGAACTGGTTCAAGGAGTTCGGCGGAAAGTAGCGGTTTTGGGCCGGTTCTCGACTTCTCGTTCGGACCATCGGCGCCACCTCCGGAAGCACGCTGTCACCACCCTCGCCGGAACCAGCTGATTCCCAACGGAACTTCCACTGAAGGTCCCCAACGCTCCCAGAAATCTCCGGTGCGCCCGGGGATCGCCGTCGCTGTTAAAGGTAGCAGAGGTGCCTTTCAAGCGATCATGAATTCGGGTAAAATAATTCCTACCCGTGCAGAGGCCGGTCGAAGGCCCCCAGCGCCGCTTCGTGCAACACCTCGGACAGGGTCGGATGGGCGTGGCAAACCGCGCCGATGTCCTCGGCGCTGGCTCCGAAAGCCATCGCGGCGGTCGCCTCGGCGATCAGGTCTCCCGCCCGGGGTCCGATGATGTGCACCCCCAGCACCCGGTCGGTCTCGGCGTGGGCCAGCACCTTCACGCGGCCTTCGGGCCGGTCCAGCGCCAGGGCCCGGCCGTTGGCCCGGAAACCGTAGACGCCCTTTCGATAAGGGACATTTTCTTCCTTGAGCTGCTCTTCGGTGCGGCCCACTCCGGCAATTTCAGGATCCGTGTAGCACACCGCCGGGACCAGCGCAGGGTCGAAGTGCCCCGCCTTGCCGGCCAGGCGCTCCACCACCGCCACGCCCTCGTCGGTCGCCTTGTGGGCCAGCATGGCCCCGCCGCCCACGTCGCCCACTGCATAGACGCCCTCGGCGGCCTTGCCGTGAGGATCGACCTTGATGAAGCCGCGATCGGTCAGGGTGACGCCCGCGGTTTCCAGCCCCAGCCCTTCGGTCACCGGCTTGCGGCCCACGGCCACCAGCACGCGGTTGGCGGTCAGCGGCTCGTGATCCTTGATCGACACGCTGACTTTTTTGCCCTTGATCGTCGCGGCGGTCACTTCGGCGCCGAGCTGGAACACCAGACCCTGCTTCTTGAACAGCTGCAGGGCGACCCGGGCGATCTCGCCGTCGGTGCCGGGCAGGATGCGTTTCAGGTATTCGACCACCGTCACCTTGGCGCCCAGGCGCGCCCAGACCGAGCCCAGCTCCAGGCCGATGTACCCCGCGCCGATGACCACCAGCTTCTCAGGTACCCGGGGCCAGGCCAACGCGGCGGTCGAATCACCGATGAGGTCGCCGTCCATCGGCACTCCGGGCAAGGTGGCCGCGGTGCTGCCGGTGGCGATGATCACATTTTTCGCCTCCAGAACCTGGCTGCCAACCTTCACCCGGCCGGGGCCGTCCAGGCTGGCGGCGCCTTCGTACCGAGTGACGCCGTGCTGCTTGAACAGGCCGGCCACGCCGTCGGTCAACTGGGTGACGATGCCTTCCTTGCGGGCCATCATCGTCTCCAGGTCCAGCTTGACCCCGGACATGCGCACGCCGTGCTTTTCCAGGCCGGGCCCGGCCTCGGCAAATTTCTCGCTGGATTCGAGCAGGGCCTTGCTGGGAATGCAGCCCACGCGCAGGCAGGTCCCGCCCAGGCGGGCCTCCTTTTCCACACAGGCGGTGTCCAGGCCCAGCTGGGCCGCGCGGACGGCCGCGGCGTAACCGCCGGGACCCGCACCGATGATAATCAGGTCATGTTTCACCATGGTTACACTTTCAGCAGCAGCCGCTCAGGCTGTTCGACGCATTTCTTGATGTGTCTCAGAAAGGCCACGGCCTCCCGGCCGTCCACCAGGCGGTGATCGTAGGTCAAGGCCACGTACATCATGGCCCGGATGGCGATCTCGCCGTCCACGACCACGGGGCGTTCCTGGATGGCGTGAAGCCCCAGCACTCCGCTCTGCGGCGGATTGACAATCGGTGTCGAGAGCAACGACCCGTACACCCCGCCGTTGCTGATGGTGAACGTCCCGCCTTCGAGTTCGGACAGATCGATCTTGTTCCGGCCCGCCCTGTCCGCCAGGTCCGCGATGGTCAGTTCGAGCTGGCCGAAGTCCTGCAGCTCCGCGCTGCGGATCACCGGCACCACCAGGCCCTTGCCGCCACCCACGGCGATACCGATGTCCTGGTAGTCGTGGTGCACGATCTCGTTGCCCTCAATGCGGGCGTTGAGTTCGGGCACCAAACGCAGCGCCTCGACCGCCGCCTTGATAAAGAAGCTCATGAAACCCAGCTTGACGCCGTACTTGGCCTGGAACGTCTCCTGGTGCAACGCGCGCATCTCCTTAACTCGGGTCATGTCGATCTCGTTGAACGTGGTCAGCAGGGCGGCCTCCTGCTGAGAGGCGACCAGCCGCTCGGCGATGCGTCGGCGGATGGGGCTCATGCGCACGCGCCGTTCGGCGCGCTCCCCGCTTGGCGCCGGGGGAACCGTGGGCTTTGGCGCTGCCGCCGAGGCCTTGGCCGGAACGTCTTCCTTCAGCACGCGCCCGCCCGGTCCGCTGCCCGAAACCTGGTCGGGGGCGATTCCTCGCTCCTCCATCACCCTTTTGGCGGCCGGCATGATCCGCTGGTCCCCTGTCGAGGGCGTCGGCGCGAGCTCCGCCACCGGAGCGGCCTTGGCCGGCTTGGCCGGCTGCACGGCGGCCCCCTCCTCGATGCGTGCCAGAAGGTCCCCGATCTTCAACACGGCCCCCACCTCGGCCACGATCTCGGACACCACACCCGCCACCGGCGAGGGTACTTCGACCGTCGCCTTGTCGCTTTCCAGTTCGATCAGCGGCTCGTCGCGCTCCACGGTGTCGCCCGGCTGCTTCAGCCAGCCGGAAACCTCGACCTCGTTGATGGATTCACCCAGATCGGGCACGGTCACATCGATCGGCATCGGTTGTTCCTTTCTTGATCGTCATTCCAGGGACGGGACGAGGACCCCAGCCGGTCCAGGGGACCGAAAACCTGGTCCAGAAGAAGACAGAGCTCAAGCCGGTGGCTGGCAGCCGAACCGGTGGCCGGGCTGGGCGCTTCGGGCCGGCAGACCCCGCGCAGGGGACGACCCAGCAACCGCTCGCCGAACCGGTACCTCAGGTACGGCCACACGCCCATGTTGGCCGGCTCCTCCTGCACCCAGATCAGCGCGGTGTCGTCCCGGTAGCGATTCATGGTTCCCACCAGCGCGCTGGCCGGCAAGGGATAGGGCTGCTCCAGCCGCAGGATGGCCACGTCATTTCGCTCCAGGCGCTTCCGCTCCTGTTCCAGATCGAAATAGACCTTTCCGCAGCACAAAAGTACACGGTCCACATTTTTCGGATCAGGTTCGTTGGGATCCGGAAGCACCGGACGAAACATGTCATCGGCCAGTTCGTCCAGGGTCGACGTGCATTCGGGATGACGCAGCAGGCTCTTGGGCGTCAGGACCACCAGCGGTTTGCGCCAGTGCCGCCACACCTGGCGGCGCAGCAGATGGAACATCTGGGCCGGCGTGGTCGGATTGGCGATTTGCAGGTTGTCCTCGGCGGCCAGCTGCAGGAATCTCTCCATCCGGGCGCTGCTGTGCTCGGGGCCCATACCCTCGAAACCGTGGGGCAGAAGCATGACCAGGCCCGACAACATGCCCCACTTGCCCTCGGCGCTGGTGATGAACTGGTCGATGATCGGCTGGGCCACGTTGCCGAAATCGCCGAACTGAGCCTCCCAGAGCACCAGGGCCTCGGGGTAGGTCAGGCTATAGCCGTATTCGAAGCCCAGCACCGCCACTTCGGACAGCGGGCTGTTGAGGGTGTCGACCTTCGCCTGGTCCGCGTCCAGATGGCCGAGAGGGGCGTAGGTTTTCCCATCGCCCGCATCGTGCAGCACCGAATGGCGGTGACTGAAAGTTCCGCGCTGGCTGTCCTGCCCGCTCAGCCGGATCGGATGGCCCTCGCAGGCCAAGGTGCCGAAAGCCAGCGACTCGGCCGCGGCCCAATCCACCGGCTGCTCGCCGTCGGCGATGGCGCGCCGCTGCTTGAGCAGCCGCTCGATCTTCCGGTGGGGCTGGAAGTCGGCGGGATGTTCGGCCATTTTCCTCAGGATCTCTTGCAGGCGCTCCCGCGCCACGCCGGTCACCACCGGCGGTCCTCCGGGTTCGGGCCCGCCCATGTAGCCCTTCCAGACCGGGCCGAGCACTCGTTGACGCTCCACCCTGTCCGGTCCTCCGGTTTTGGTTTCACGCACCTCGTCCAGAATGTCCTGCAGGTGCTGCCGGCGGTCGACGGCCATTCGGTCGGCCATTTCCACCGTCAGGGAGCCTGAGCCGGTCAGGCGCTTCAGATAGCCCTCGCGCACCGGCTTTTGTTCGGCGATAGCCTGGTACATCAACGGCTGGGTGAAGGCCGGTTCGTCGGTCTCGTTGTGGCCGCGGCGGCGGTAGCTGTACATGTCGATGATCACGTCGCGGCGCCACTCGCGGCGGAAATCCAGGGCCAGGGACACCACCTGGGCGACGGCTTCGGGATCCTCCCCGTTCACGTGGAAAATCGGCACCTGCAACATCTTGGCCACATCGGTGCAATAGCGGGTGGACCGGCCCTCCTGGGGGTCGGTGGTGAAGCCGATCTGGTTGTTGACCACCACGTGAAGGGTCCCACCGGTGCGGTAGCCCTTCAGCTCCGACAGGTTGAGCGATTCCTGGATCACGCCTTGGCCGATGAAGGCCGCGTCGCCGTGCACCACCACGGCCATGCTCCTGGCGCGGTCGGTGTCGCCCAGCCGATCCTGGCGGGCGCGCACCCGGCCCAGGGCCACCGGCGTGACGAATTCGAGGTGGCTGGGATTGAAACAGAGCGAAAGATGGACCTTGTCGCCCTGCCGCGTGACCCAATCCGAGTGGTGGCCCAGATGGTATTTCACGTCTCCGTGGCCGAGGAAGGTCTCGGCATCGACGTCTTCGAACTCCTTGAAGATGCTGCTCGGGCTCTTGCCCAGGATGTTGGCCAGCACGTTCAGGCGCCCGCGGTGGGCCATGCCGATGACGATGTTGTCCAGGCCCTGTTGACCGGAGTGTTCGACGACCATGTCCAGCAGGGGGATCAGGGTCTCGGCGCCCTCCAGGCTGAACCGTTTGGCGCCCAGATACTTGTTCTGGATGAATTCCTCGAAGATCTCGGCGTCGATCAGCCGCTGCATGATTCGCATCTGCACCTCGGGGTGCAATTCGATGCGGTTTTCGACGGCTTCCATGCGGGTCTGCAGCCACTCCCGCACCCGCAGGTCGTCGATGTGCATGTACTGCACGCCGATGTACCGGGAATAGGTGGCCTGCAGCTTGCGCACGATCTCCCTCAAAGGAAGCATGTCCCCCGGGCTGAGGGTGCCGGCGGCAAAGATGCTGTCCAGGTCGCTGTCGCCGAAACCGTAATAGTCCAGGGTCAGCTCCGGCGGCGGATTTCCCGGCTTCGACAGAGGGTCCAGGCTCGCCAGGCGGTGGCCTCTCACCCGGTAGTTGCGAATGAGCTGGTCGACCTTGTTCTGGGACGCCAGCTGGCGGTCGCTTTCCGCGCCCGAGACCTGGTAGACCGATTCTGTTGGGCTCGCCCCTTCCTGGGCGGCGAACCAATCCCGCCAAGCGGGGGGCACGGTCGTGGGATCATCCTGCCAGGACTGCCACAGGCGGTCGGCGTAGGACAGGCTCAAGGTGTTGGGATTAAAGCTTTTATCGTTACTCATTACCCCTGCCTGGAATGGTGTTGGATCCCGGTCCGGCCGGACGGCCTTCCCCCGGTTGGCACGAAATGGATACCTTGCTTATCAGGTATAAGTCAATCCGTTGAAAATGATAGTCTTGAATCGGAGGGACGGCCAATGTCCACCCCGGCCAAACCAAACACCCCCCGCGTCGTGGTGATCGGCGGAGGATTCGGGGGCGCCTTCGCGGTGCAGCGCCTGGCGCGCCGGCTGGCCAAGGACGAGGTCGAAGTGCTATTGATCGACCGCAATAACTTCTTTGTCTTTTATCCCTTCCTGGTCGAAGCGGGGACGGGCAGCCTCCATCCCCAGCACGCGGTCGTGGGGTTGAGGGCCTTCACCGGAACGCGCGGACTTTTGATGGGCGAATTCACCGGGGCCGATTTTTCCCGCCGGGTGATTTCCGTGCGTCCAGTGGGCCAGGCTGACGAACAGGAGCTTGCCTACGACGAACTGGTCCTGGCCTTGGGCAGCGTCACCAATCTCCCGCCGATTCCCGGGCTGGAAGAGCACGCCCTGCAGATCAAGGGCGTGGCCGACGCGATCGCTCTGCGCGACCGCGCCATTCGCCTGCTGGAGCAGGCCGATCAGTGCGACGACCCCGACCGGCGGCGGTCACTGCTGCATTTCGTGGTGGTGGGCAGCAGCTTCACCGGGGTGGAAGTCGTCGGGGAATTCGAGGTTTTCCTGCGGCGCGCCTGCCGCCGCTACGACAACATCGCCGGCAGCGACATTTCCGTGACTCTGATCGATATCGCCGACCGCATCTTGCCCAATCTGGACGCCGAACTGGCGGCTTTCGCCGCGGACAAGTTGCGCGCCCGCAAGGTGGACCTGAAGTTGGGAACGTCCGTCCGCGAGGTGGCCGCCGGCCACGTGATACTGGACGACGGGTCTCGCCTGGCTGCTGAAACCGTGATCTGGTGCGCCGGCATCGCGCCCAACCCTGCTCTGACCGGACTGGGCCTGCCCACCGACGACCGCGGCTGGGTGTTTTGCGAACCCGACCTGCGGGTGCGTGGACAGCAGCACGTGTGGGCCATCGGCGACTGCGCGGTGAACCCCGGACCCGACGGGCGCCCCTACCCCGCCACTGCGCAGGCCGCTGTGCAGCAGGGCCGCGCTGTGGCCGACAACCTCGTCCGCGTATTGCGGGGACAGCAGTCCGAGCCCTGCCGTTTCAAGGACCGTGGAACGCTGGTAGCCCTGGGTTGCCGGACCGGCGTGGCCAAGGTGGGGCCCTTCAAGCTGGCGGGGTTCCTTGCCTGGTTTCTGTGGCGGACCGTCTACCTGATGAAGATGCCCGGGTGGGGACGCCGCCTGCGCGTGGCCCTGGAATGGACCATCGACCTGTTCTTCGGCCGTGACGACGTCCAGCTGGGGATCCTGGTCAACCGTCCGTCCCCGTCGAAGCCGCCAGCTGTTCAACCTGCTGCACATAAGCATCGATCTTGAACTTGCGCCTGAGTCCGTTCGCGTTCATGTAGCGAACCTTGCCGAACACGGGACGTTCTCCCCACGCCCGGTCGTGCTGACCGAAACACCAGGCCACCCCGGCGAACCCGTTGGGGTCTCGCCCGTCGAGCTGATATTTGTTGTTGAGATAAAGCGCGATATCGAAGCCCACCTGCGGATTGGCCGTCCATTCCAGGATCTTCTTGCCCCAGTACATCCGCATATAGCCGTGCATGGTGCCGGCATGGACCATCTCCAGCTGGGCGGCGTTCCAGTAGGGATCGTGGGTCTGGGCCTGCTCGAATTCATCCCTCGAGTAGATGTATTCGCGGGGATCGGCGGCGTGCTGTTCCAGCGTGGTGCGCGCCCAGTTGGCCAGGCCCTCGTACTGGTCGTAGTGGGGATTGTAGTGGGTGAAGTTTTGCGACAGTTCGCGGCGGACGATCAGCTCCTCCAGGAAGGAATCGAGCCCGGGACCATCCCGCTTTTTGCGGGCTTCCAGAGCGATGAACAGGGGACTGATCTGACCGAAGTGCAGGTACGGGCTCAGACCCGAAGTGAAATCGAGGGTGGGGTCGTTCCTGAGATCGTGAAAGCGTTCGAGTTTCCTGGCCAGGAAGGACTTCAGTTTTTTCCGGGCGGCCTTCGTCCCCCCCCTGGTCCCCGGAACCGGCGAGACACTCCTGTCCAGGCTCAAGCCGTCCAACACGTTGTCGGCCAAGGACAGATCGGGACCCTCCAGTTTCAGGCCCAGGGACGGATGCTTGACCCGTTGCTGTCTCAGCGGAACCAGAAATAGTGGCAGCTGGCGGTGGATGCGCGGCCGCAGGGTCCCCGCCGAAAAATTCTTCTTATCCGATGCGGTCGCCACCGGCACGATGCAGTTGGTTTCCACGGCCACCAGGGAGCAGGCCAATCGATCAGCCACCTCTTGGCGCCAGAGGCGCTGAATGCGCAAATGCCCCTCGTCCGTGACTACCCAGGCTGCTTTGGCTGCCAGCAGCGGCACCACTTTTTGGGTCGGACCCGGGCGGACCACCATCCTGATGCCCTTTTGGGCCAGGGTTTCCTGGGTTTCCCTGAGCCCTTCGATCATGAAACGGTAGTGCCGCAGATTGGCTTCGGGAAAATCGTCAACCAGACAGAATAGCACCACCAGAGGAAGGCCTTGTTCATTGGCCAGACCGATAGCGTGCTCCAGGGCATGATTCCAGCGCGCGCGCTGGGCGGCCTGCATCCAGTACAGGCCGTAGCGACCGTGCACCCTCGGTTTGGCATTGAGAAGGCGGATTTGTTCCGGGCGGATGGCCATGTCCGATGACCCCCTTTCTCGTCCTGGTATAAGGGAATTGTCGGAGATCGGCCAGGGGGGATTGCCCGGAGCTTTATTTCATCACTGGGGTCGGGGCCAATTCCGCGATATCCGGCATGGGCATCAAGGAAATGTCCTCGGGCTTATCGGCATAGCGTTCACCGATCGCCAGGAACCGACCCAGGTTGGCCAGGAAGAGGTCCACCAACTGGGGTTCGAAGTGTGTTCCCCGGCCTTCCTGGATGATCTTCAGGTATTTTTCCTGCGGCATCGCCTTGCGGTAGATCCGGTCGCTCGCCAGGGCATCGAAAACATCCACCAGGGCGGTAATGCGGCCGTAGATGTGGATTTCCTCGCCCGCCGTGCCGAAGGGATAGCCGCCCCCGTCCCAATGTTCATGGTGGTCGCGGGCAATCAAGGCGGCGGCCTTCAGGATGGCTCGCTTCGATTCTTTGAGGATGTTGAACCCGATGAGCGCGTGGGTTTGCATGAGCAGGTATTCCTCGGGTGTCAGCTTGCCCGGCTTGTTGAGGATGCGATCCGGGATGCCGATCTTTCCCACATCGTGCATGGGGGAGGCATGAAGGAGAAGCTCGGCCGTTTCCTCACCCAGGCCGGCCAGCAGCGCCAGTTCCCTGCTCATGGCACCCACCCTGCGCGTATGGTTGGCTGTCTCGTGGGAACGGCTCTCCACCACTTCGCCCAGGGTAGTGATGACTTCACGTTGGGTGTCGATGATTTCCTCTTCCCGGGCCTTGGCCAGGGCCCTCGAGGTCAGGAGCTGGGAAGCCATGTCGTTGAGGGTCGCCGCCAAGCGTCTCCATTCAGACGATCCACGGACCGGAAGGGGATTTTCGAGGTCACCCCTGCCAATGCGAATCAGCCCCTCTTCGATGTTTTTGACCGGACGGAAAAGCAAGGAGAGCATCCACGTCACAAGACCGATCGACAGTACCAGCAGGACCACCGCCACCTTCACAAGTGGCTCTCTTGCCTTGCGAATCCTGGCTTCAAGGAAGGAACGGTCCAGACCGAGGGCCACGATGCCGATCACACGCTCGTTACGCAGACGGACCGGTATCCGGACCATGATCCGGTCCGGGGTAAGATGCAGGGTCTCATCAGCTTTGAGGAACTTGTGATCGACAGGTTGACGGGTATCCGTTTTCTCCGTCCAGGGTTGGCCCACCTGGCGTGCGTCCGCGTGGCCCCGAATAATTCCCTCGTGGTCCAACACTAAAATCCCATCGAGTTCGGGGCGGGTGTTATCCATCTCCAGGATGATGGGGACCAGGGTGAGTTCCGGAAAATCCGTGAGAAGCGCTTCGACGCTGAGCATGGCCAGGTTTCGCCCCTCCAGGATCAGCTGGGCCTCGGCATCGGCCCCCTGGGTTTTCCTCAGATATCTTTCGCTTGATTGGGAAACCACCAGGATCGATGCAGCCACCAGACCGGTGGTCACCACCGCCGTGAGCGCACGGAAACTCAGCCGCATCTTGGGGCGGTCGCTTTTCCTGGCCTGTCCCGCCGAATCTGTCACTGATCGTCACCCCCGATTGGGGTGAGACGTGAGCGCTGTTCACAGACTTGTTGGAAATTGGATTGGGTCCTGCGGTCCTCCGGGTCGAGAGCCAGGGCCTGGGCGAACGCGGTCGCCGGGATCCAAAGGGCAATTAAGATCCCGAACAAGGCACTCCGGTGCCATCTAGGCAATCGTGAGGCAAAGAATTCAGACAACCCGATACCCCTCTTGAGGAGCGAGACTGAATGTCGGTGGCACGGGCCACCAACATACTGAGATATGTATCGATATCGACTGCTGGGGAGGGGACTTAAATCAATTTGACCATCAGGTTTTCATCATTTTTCGCAGACCCATGCGGATACCATATTGGGAAATATTTTGGATTTGTTCAGGCCGCCCGGAATCCTGGAGAAAAAAAGAAAGGCCCGGGCATCGCCCAGGCCATTCTTTGTGATTCTGATTGCCTCTACGACAACTCCAAGACCGACAAATCCAGCCGCCCGTCCTTCACCGGCGGACACCAGAAATAACTGCCGGAAACCGGGCGCGTGAACCGGAACAGGGCGTCGACGATGCCGTCCTCCTTGCCCATCATGCGGTTCAACTGGGCTTCGAAGGCGTAGAAGCTCTTGCCGAACGCCACGAACACCAGACCCTCCCCTTCGGCCGAAGCCCAGGGCATCGACTTGCGCAGGATGAAGGCTTCGGGCGTGAACGTTTCCTGGGCGGTGCGCTTGACATGGGCCGATTCGGGGGCGTCGTCCAGCTCCTCGTTGTCGCTCAATCGGCGGCCGATGACGTGATCCTGTTCCGCCTGGGGCATCCCCTGGAAATGATCGAGATCGTGGACCCACTGCTGGACGGCCACGAAACTCGAGCCGTCCAGACCGGCGCCCTGGTCCTGGACGATGGCCGCGGCCACCGCCTCGTCGCCTTCGGGGTTTTCCGTCCCGTCCTCGTAGCCGGTCAGATCGCGGCTTTCCCCGTGCTGAAAGGCGTCCACCACCTGGTCCAGCTGGAAGGCCGGTGCCAGCGCTTCGGCGATCGCCCGTGTCTGGTGCACGTGATCGCCTCGATCCTCGTCTCTGAGCCAGCACCACAGGGCCATCGGCGTCGAAGGGACTTCGAATCCGTGCCCTGAGTCAGCCGGGTGAACGCCCAGACCCTCGATCCTCTGGCCGAGAGCGGCCACCGTCGAGGCGCCGAATCCGACCACGACCCGGTCTCCGTCGGCCAGTTCCCGCAGGGACTCGAGGCAGGGGGTAACCTCCTCGTCGGGCACCAGGGAAAACTCCAGATAGCGGGCGAGACTCGGCTCGGCTCCGAGGATTCCGGGCTGTACATTTTTCATGGCTTCTCCAGTTCAGGAATTGTTGAGTGTGCGGGACATAGTAGCAAAGAACCCACCTTGAAAAAAGGCCCGGGCATGGACCCGGGCCTCAAATCACCAACGGAAGACGCGCCTATTTCTTCGTCTTGTCCCCGGTAGCGGTATCATGCAGCTTCACCTCGACGTTGTCCTCGTCGCTGAGCTGCGCGTAATACTCCCGTAAAATCTCCAGCACTTCGGGCCGCGAGAACTCGGCGGGAATGTCCTCGCCTTCACTCAACGCCTTGCGCAGAGCCGTGCCGCTGACGAACAACCGGTCTTCCTTGCCGTGGGGGCAGGTCTTCATGCTTATCATGCCGCCGCACTTGTAGCACCAGAAGGTCCAGTCGATGGGCAGCATCTGGATCTCCAGCGCGCCTTCGGGAATCTCGCTCCAGATGTTCTGGGCGTCCATGGGGCCGTAGTAGTCGCCGACCCCGGCGTGATCGCGGCCGATGATCATGTGGGTGCAGCCGAAGTTCTGGCGGAACACCCCGTGCAGCAGGCCTTCGCGCGGGCCGGCGTAGCGCATGTCCAGCGGGTAGCCGCCCTGCAGGACACGATCCTTGATGAAATAGTTGTCCACCAGGGCCTCGATGCACTTGACGCGCACGTCGGCCGGAATGTCGCCGGGCTTCAGCCCGCCCACCAGCTGGTGGATGTACAGCCCGTCGCCCACCTCGATGGCGATCTTGGCCAGGTACTCGTGGCTGCGGTGCATCGGGTTGCGCAGCTGCAGCGCCGAGATGGTCTTCCACCCTCGTTTGGCGAACTCCGCACGACTTTGGGCTGGGCGCTGGTAGAGGCCGGCGAACTCGGTCGGGAACACACCTTCGCTCAGCACCTTCACCGGACCGGCCAGGTTCACGGCCTTCTGGTCCAGGACCATCTTGACGCCCGGATGCTCCGGGTCGGTGGTCCGGAACACGTTTTCACATTCGAAGCCGCGGTCGATGGAATACTTTTCTTCCACCTTCATGGTCGCCATGATGACACCGTCTTCAGCGACCAGAGCCACCTCTTCACCCTCGCCAATGGACTCGGCCACACCGGCGTCGGTGCTCAAAGTTATGGGGATCGGCCAGAACACGCCGCCGGCGAGCTTCATCTCCCTGCAGACGCCTTCCCAGTCGGCCTTGCCCATGAACCCGGTCAGGGGCGTGAATCCGCCGATGCCGAGCATGATCAGATCGCCGGTCTCGCGGCTGGAGAGAAAAACCTTGCGCAGAGATTCCGCGCGTTCGAGCTCCGCCTCGCGGGCGTCGCCTTCCAGCAACAGGGGCATCAGGTGGTCGCTGCCGTGAGGCTTGATGAGGTCGGCCACGGAGGATCCTTTCGGTTCACAGGAGTGAAATTTCGGACCTTGAAAATTTCTTTGCTTGGATCAAATCAGGCCCCCTGCCAATCAAATGTCCAATGAAAAAACCACCGACAACGTCCCCGTTGCCGGTGGTTCCCTATTGTTCCCTGAAGGGGCGAATCGTTCCTCGCCAATTAGGTTCCGGCCACCTTCAGGTAGATGACCTCCATGGGCTCGGCCTCTTCCTCTTCTTCGCCGCCACTGCCGGCGCCTCCGCTCTGCAGTGCCTGGATGGCTTCGACGAAGCCGGTCACCATCACCGCGTTGCCGTCGGGGGTCCAGATCAGGATGTCGTTTTCGCCGTCCCCCTCGATTTTGGCGCTCACGGTTTTGATGAAGTGCCCATCGGGAGAAAAGATATCCCAGGTCGTCAGGACACCCTCGGGCTGATCGCGGCCGCTGCGGCTGGAGGCCACCCACAAGTTGCCATCGGTTCCGAACCTCAGGCTGCCGATGTCGGGCTCCTGGGTGGCCGGCACGATCTTCGCGTTGGGGATCTGTGCCAGGGCGGCTTCCATGACCTCCCGGACCCGTGTGATCTCGTCGTCATCGCGCGCCACGCTGTCGAATTCGCGTTCGATCACGCGCTCAAGCGTGCCGTCGGCTGTGTAGACGTTGATCACGTAGTCGTCCCGCTCGACGGCCACGTAGACGCGCCCGTCCTTGCCGGCAGCCACCTTGCGGAAATCGACCCGGTTCATCCCGGATTCATCGAAGGTGAAGTTGGTGAAGTCCCAGAAGTATTCGTTCGTGAAGAAACGGGTGGTCTCGTTGCCTTCATCATCGAAGGCCGCGACGAAATTGTTCCTGCGGTGGGCCAATCCCCCGTTCTCGGGGTTGATCTTCTCCGCCGTCACTATGACCTGATTCCCGCCCGAAATGCAGCCGAACATCTGCAGAAAGCCACCCGTCGTGGCGTCGCCGATCTCCAGTGTGCCGGCCGGAGTGCCGTCGGTGGAGATCTTGGTGATCTTGCCCGGGAACACCTGCACCATGCCCAGGTTGCCGTCAGGCATGAACAACAGGTCCGAAGGGGTTCTCGTTTCCCCGGGACCATCGCCTTCCCGGCTCAAGGTATCGAGGCGCTCGCCGGCCGTATCATAAACCGGGATTTCGGACATGCGCGTGTCCAGCAGATAGATGGTGCCGTCGTCGCCCACCACGCACTGGCTGATCATCCCGAAGAATTCCTCGTCGTCCTCGCCGCCGTGGCGCCAGACCTCCTCCAGATCCACGGTCACGTTGCCCTCGCTGGGCTTGGCGCCGTTCATGATATGAAGCACCCCGTCCTTGTCCACTTCCTCGCCGGCCAACACAGGCGCCGCAAGCATCACCATCACCAGGGCGGTCAAAACCACCCGGAATCCCATCTTATTCATTGCCTAACCTTTCATTTCAGCCGCCCGGGAAGGTAGGGACGGCAAGCTCTCCCATTTCGAGGCTAATTACGGCCAGACCCACCGGCGGGTTGCAAAAAGGAGCCGCACCCAAGGGCGCGGCTCCTGTCAATCGACCGAATCAGCGGAATCTAGCGTTGGGCCAGCGGGATCGGCTCCGGATCGTGGATGCCGCGGCCCGAGCCGTCGGCGCCAGTCACGAAGTCCGACAGCTCCTGCAGGGTCTTATCCGACCCGCTACCGCCACCGTCGTTGCCGTCGCCGTGGCACCCGTAGCAGGCGAAGTCCAGGGTGACCATGGACTGGCCGCCTTCATCCATCTTCACCAGATTGCCGTCGGCGTTGAACATGCCATCGGTCTTGCCGACCGCGGCGGTGTTGATGCTGAAGATGTGCGTCCGGATGTCGCCCTGGTAGTCGGTCACCGCAATGGCCGACTTGGAGGCCTTGGGCATGTGGCAGTTCACGCAGCCAATGTCCATGTGCTTCAGGTTCGCTCCGGCATAATCCATATGGCAGTCGGTGCAGGAGGTCGTGGTGCCGTTGCCGGGCATCATGTCGTCCAGCTTGACCGAGCTGTGGGGATCATGGCAGTCGTTGCAGCCGACCGCGCTGTTGTGGGGCGAGTGCAGCCACTCGTCGTACTGCTCGTGGTGCTTGATGAACCCGCCGCTCGCGGCGATCCGGTTCTCGGGATCACGGGTATGGCAGGAGCCGCAAGCCGCGGAGGAGGTGTCCTTGACCATGGCGAAGTCGCTGGGCGCGGCGGCGTGGCGGCTGCCCATGCCGTGGCACTGCTCGCAGTGGATGCCACCGGCGAAGAAGGTGCCGGTCAGGCCTGCGAGACCGTCCTGGTTGTTGGTGGCGTCGCCGTCGTCGGAATCGACCCAGCCCGTGGTATGGCACACGCCGCAATTATACTTCTTGGTGCCGGCCGCTTCATCGGAATGGTAGTCCGACCAGGTCTGGTTCTCGAAGTTGTACTGGTTATTCGGCTGGCCGGTGACGATGTAGCCGTCGTTGTCGATCCAGCGCATCTTCCAACCGTAACCGCCGATGGTGTAGCTGATGTCGCTCCACGTGTAGCCGGCGGGCGGCTCGACGGGATCGTTGGGGAAGGCCGAATTCATGGGGAAGCTGAGGTCGGGGCTTTCGCCCTCGATCTTGGTCAGCTTGTAGGGATGACCCGAATCGACCCAGCGATCGTAGTGATCCTGGTGGCACTCCATGCACTTGTCGGAACCGGCAAAAGCCAGGGTGGGAATGGTGGGTGTCGGAGGAGTATCACAATCCTCGGAACAACCAGCCAGAACCAGGGCTCCCGCGGCCAGAACCAGCAGAATAATCAGATGCTTCTTCATTGATCCGTCTCCTTGAGTAAATGGGCGACACATTCTACCCGTGAAATCTTTGATAACTTTCGGCAAACACCTATAAATTGTCTAGCCTTATAATGAAAAAGGGTTTTTGTTTTTCAATTTCGTTTTAAACTAGTTTAATTAATCAGGTTACATAATTGGACAGATGAGGGGTAAATACCTGAAACTCCGATAATTACAGTAGGTGATTTGTCATGGGCACGTCACAGGATTTTGAATATTGCTCGCAATTTCAATATTGGCCCTTCAAAAATAATCCTCCAGCCTCCGCCATCCCCCTCCCGGGAGGTTTATCCAGGGCGGCCTATCGCCTGCTGGACAACCCCCCCCCGCGGGCTACCTTCTGGCGATGACTCCCCCCGTGCGCATGCCCGAACTTTTCCGCTTCTGGGTGCCCCTGCAGGCCACCTGGCTGATGATGTCCCTGGAGGGCCCCTTCCTGGCGGCCGTCATCGCGCGGCTGGCCGAACCCAAGCACAACCTGGCAGCCTACGGCGTGGCCTTCGCCCTGGCCATTCTCGTCGAGGCGCCGGTCATCATGATGATGAGCGCCTCGACCGCCCTGGTCGACTCGGCCGGCATCTACCGCCGCCTGCGCAATTTCATGTGGCTGCTTAATACGGGCATCACCGCGGCCATGCTCATCCTGCTGTTCACCCCCCTGTGGACTTTGCTGACGGACACCTGGATGGGCTTGGACCCCGAAGTCGCCCGGCTGACCCGGGTCTCCCTCTATATTCTGCTGCCCTGGCCCGCGGCCATCGGGTACCGGCGGTTTTACCAGGGCCTGTTGATCCGCAGCGGACGGACCCGGCTGGTGGCCTGGGGAACGTTGATCCGGCTGGTGGCCATGGTGATCACCGCCCTGGCCTGCCGCGCCGCCGGCAACATGTCCGGTGCCTGGGTGGGCGCCGCCGCCCTGACCAGCGGAGTGTGCGCCGAGGCCGTCGCCAGCCGCCTCATGGCCGCGCCCACCGTGCGCGAATGTCTCGGCAAACCCTCGGACAGCGTTCTCAGCTACCGAGGAATTGTCGATTTCTACCTGCCGTTGGCCCTGACCTCCACCATTGCCCTGGCCGTGCAGCCCATGGTCACTTTTTTCATGGGGCAGGCCCGTTTCCCGCTCGAATCGCTGGCCGTCCTGCCGGTGGTCAACTCCCTGGTCTTCATCTTCCGCTCCCCGGGTCTCAGTTACCAGGAAGCCGCCATCACCATGCTGGGCCGCAACCCGGACAACTTCCCGCCCCTCCGCAATTTCGCGGTCCTGTTGGGACTCGGCGCCACCATCGGCCTGGCCCTGATCGCCTGGACTCCTCTTTCGGATATCTGGCTGCGGTCGGTTTCCGGCCTCTCGACCGAACTGGCCGCCTTCGCCCTGACACCCATCCGCATCCTCACCCTGATGCCCATGCTCTCGGTGCTGCTCTCGTTCCAGCGTTCCCTGCTGGTGTCCCGACGCCATACCGGACCGATCACCTGGGCTTCGGTGATCGAGGTCGTCGGCATCCTCACCGTGCTGTTTGTGACCATCCGCCTGGGCGGCTGGGTGGGAGCGGCTGCCGCCGCCACGGCGTTCATGACCGGCCGTCTGATGAGCAACCTCTTCCTGGTCGGGAAAACCCATAAGTCCTAGCAATTCAATGGGTTGATATCCGTCAGGCGACCCGGCATATTGGGTCCGGGCGGTTTGATGTGGATGAGTGGGAGGATGATGATGAGGTCCCTTGCCGGCGTGGTTCTGCTGATGTTCGTGTTCACCGGAGCTGCGGCCGGCGGCCAGACCGCCCCACCCAACACCACCCTCACCGAGATCGAGGACGTGACCGTCACCGCTCCGGGGCGTAGCCTGAATATCTCGGCACGGATGGAATTCTAGAATCAGTCGCCGCCGTCAAATTTCCGGCCCCGGTCCTTCTTGGTCCGGGATTTCTTGCGCTTGTCATCCAACCGCCGTTCCTTCGCGGCACGGGTCGGCTTGGTTTTCTTTCGCGGCTTGGGCGGGATCAGGGCTTCGCGCACCAGGTTGGCCAGGCGCTGGGTAACCTCTTCGCGATTGCGGCGCTGGCTGCGGTGGGTATCGGCCGCCAGGATCAGATCGCCGGACTCGGTCAACCTGGTGGCCAGGTTCTTCAGGACCAGCGCTCTTTCATCCTCATACAGGGCCGAGGATTCTTTCACGTTCCACCGTACCTGGATCCGGGTGTCCGTCGTGTTGACGTGCTGACCCCCGGGCCCCGACGACCGACTGGCGGTATAGACCAGCTCGCTCAGAGGAATGTTCACGGTATCGTTGATGACCAGCGCGATCGTCACTGAATAGTCCTTTCCCGAATGCGTCTGTGGCCTGCCGGGATTATCATATCAGACTCCGGCAGTCCAGTCCCCAGGAGGAATATCTTGATCATCCGCAAACTCGACGACGTCGCCAAAACCTCCGTGCAGATGGAGGGTGTCCAGGGCATCACCAAACAGCTCGTGCTGGGTAGCGGTGACGGCGTGCCCAACTTCTCTTTCCGGGTCTTCACCCTTGAACCCGGTGGCCATTCGCCCAACCACAACCACGAGGTGGAGCACCTGAACTTCATTCTTTCAGGTCAGGGCGCCCTGCTGGACGGCGAGGGCAAGGCCAATCCCTTGGGAGCAGGCGAATTCGCCTTCGTGCCGCCCCATGAGACCCACCAGTTCCGCAATACGGGCGACGAGCCCTTCGTGTTCATCTGCGCGGTGCCCAAAGAGTACGAATAGGCCCCAGCAGCCCCCGGGATCCCTTCCAATGGGATGGACCCCCGGTCTGTGTTATACTTCCAGGACAACACCTTGCCAATTATTTGAGGAAAATCGGGTTTGGGGTGTAACCAAAATGTCCCCTCGTGACCTTTACTCCATGGATGACGGTGACAGCTCCCGCCGCGATGGGCGGGAAGGCGGCACCGAAGAGTTCCTCGTCAAGGAACTCGGTCCCGGTGGGGTGGGGAAATATGCCGAACTGGATATCGAAAAGAAATTTCTTCAACTCACCCGGGTAGACACCGAGCAGTTCAAGTATTTCTACGAGAAGTACCACGATGTGATTTTTCGGTACGTCTACTGGAAAACGGGAGACTACGAGCTGACCGGCGACCTGACCGGGGACGTGTTCCTCGAGGCGCTCGACAACCTGGACAAGTTCATCTGGCAGGGATATTCGTTCGGCGCCTGGCTGTTCCACATCGCACGGCGGACGGTCAAACGGTATTACCGCCGACGGTCCCACCCGGCTGAGAGGGTGTTCGAATCCAACATTCGGCACATCAACCAGCCGGAAATGCCTGACCAGGTGGCCATGCGCGGGCAGGACATGGAGATCCTGCGGTATTGCATGCTGACCCTGAGCCCGGACAAGCATGATGCTTTGGTTTTCCACTACTGGCTCGACCTGACCGTCCGGGAAATCGCCCTGGTCATGAAGACCAGTGAAAGCAACGTGAAAAAGCATTTGGTGCGCGGCCGACGGCACATGCTCAAGTGGTTCACCGAAAGAGGCCTGGAGAGCGGCCTGTCCGAGGTCGGACGGAGGATGGTCCGGGAAACCGATGCCCGAGAATCGGGTTGGCACCTGGTGGATTATTTCAACGAGGATGAGTGAAGCAACCAGAACCCTGATCGGAACTGGTCGGAGTCATGAAAGAAAATTTGGACAAATGGATCAAGGACGCCAAAGTGATCACCCCCGACTCGGGTGAATACCGGCGTCTGAACCGCATCCTGATGAAAGAGCGGATGCTCACCACCAAGTCGGGCCGCAGCCGGCGCCATCGGATCCTGATCGTGTCCCTGGTTCTGGTCCTCCTTTTGGTTTTGTCCGGTTCGATTTCCCAGCTGGGCAGTGACGGATTCAATACCCGGAAGTTTGCCGGACTCTCCACCCGGGGGGACTCCCTCACCTTGTACAGCAATGAATTCCGCGGCGGCACCACCAGCCTTCCCGAGGATTTTTCCCCGGAGGATGTCGATGAGTTCCACCGGAGCGTCGCGGCCGGGGAAGAGACCATCTACATGGTCACCGGATTGTCTTATGGTGGGAAGACCTCCTGGCTGAAGCTTGTCGTCAGGGACATCAACGGCAAGGAACACCGGAACGGCGTCAAGCCGGACTCTCCCGTTTCCCAGGAACCGGACAACCTGCTGCCGTTTTTCCAGTCCCACATTCAAGATCTGATCGCCAGATGCCAAACGGACCCACCGAGAGACAGGATGCAACTGGAAGTCGACGGCGTTGTGATCGAATTCGGGGTCTGGACCTACGAATACCCCGGGTACGGCGAGGTTACTCGGTACGTCGGATATCCCCTCTCCCAAAAATAAACCCCGGCTGGGCGAAACCGGGGGTCGACATGGTCAAAGAGGAGCTGCCGGGCGATGAGCAGCCCCTCTTTGTTTGGGCGGATCTTATTGTAGCACAACAAGCTTTGTATTTCGACCATAAATTTTCACTTTTCAGGATATCCCACAGGAGTCATTCGTCTCAAATAGGTGGCAGTCCGAAGCATCTTTCTGTTCATTCATGGAAGGGCACTCTTTCCTGGCCGATCATTCGGGATTGCGTCTCTCACCTGTGAATTTCATCCCCTGAACATCCCCGGGAAATCCGGCACACACCTTGCGGAGGCTCAGGTCCGGACGCCTTTGTACCGCGTCCACCGGTGAAGGCATTACAGAGGTCCAAACGGGGGTCGATCATGGCTGCAGTCAAGAAAACCACGCTGAATCACCACTTGCTGGCGTTGAAGAACGACGAACGGGTGTTCGAGAACTCGTTCCAGGGCATCAGCAGGATGATCCTGGACAGCGAGATCGAAAAGGTCGTCGTCAACGGCAAGACCACGTATGATTTCAAGATTTTCCGTAAGGGAAAGAAGCATATCGTCGGCTTGTATGACGAAATCAACAGCTTCGTTTCCTACGTGAAGGATGCTTCCGAAGGCGGATCCTCGGCCGAAATGGCCTACGTGCTGGTGGGCGAGCCCGGGAACGGCAAGACCTATTTCGTGGAGTACGTCAGCCGGTTGTACCGCGAATTCTTGAGAGAAGACCGCAACCGAAAATACAGTTTCCGCTTCACCGGACTGGATAATATCGGTTCATACGGCAAGATAACATCCATCGAAAGTCAGACTTACGAGGATCCTGCCATTCTGGCGATGAATCTCTTCGAGACCGAGGCCGAGAACCGCAGTTTCCTGACCACGAAGATCGGGTTGGGCGAGGAGCAGGTCGAAAACCTCTACGACAACTACCGCCCGCTCGGCGCCTGCACCAGCTACATCTGGAGCGACATCCACACCGCCTGCGACGGCAACCTGGACAACATGCTCAATCACGTGGAAGTCTTCCCGGTGCCCCTGACCGAAAGCCTGGGCACTGTCACGGGCAAGTACCCCGCCAAGGACAAGATCACTTCGAGCGCCGTCGACCTGCTGGGCGAAGAATCGATCCAGCGGCTGCTGCACATCACCGACACCAACAACCCCTACCGCTTCGACCTGCGGCGCGGCGCCCTGGCGCGCGTGGCCGGCGGCGGCATCCATTTTTCCGACGAGCTCTTCAAGAACAAGAAGGACCTGGTGCAGGTCTACCTGGGCGTGATCCAGAACCGCACCATCGAGATCGACGGCTTCAAGTGGCCGATCGACACCCTGATCGTCGCCACCAGCAACAACAGCGAGTTCAACCGCTTTTTGGCCGAGAAGGAAGAGGCTCCCATCGTGGACCGCTGCCGGATCAGCTACGTCTCCCACAACACCAACTACCGGCTTCAGGAGCAGCTCACGCAGTACGCCATCGGCAGCGAGACCAAGACCACGCTGACCCGTGAGGAACTGCACCAGGACCCCAACCTGAACTACGCGGCCAGCGTGGCGGTGATCCTCTCGCGGCTGCCGCGCAGCGAGAAGCTGACTCCCATCGAGACCATGAAACTGGCGGCCGGCGAAGTGGCGGGCGAAAAGAGCATCAAGGCCCTGGCCGAGGTGATCGCCATGCTCAGTCAGGACACCGACATCACCAACCGCTTCGGACAGAAGGGTTTGGGCCAGAGGAACCTGGGCCGGGCCATCCAGCTGATGGTCGAAAGCAGCGAGACAAACGAAGGCTGCTGCATGTTCGCCTACCAGGTGTTCGACACCGTGGAGCGCATCATCCTGGACTACGTGACCGACAACAACGACCGCGCCAAGTACCTCGAGGATCTCAAGACCGCGCGCGGCCTGTACCGCGAGCGCATCATGACCGAGATGTTCAACGCCTACATGGACGAGCCCCAGGCCATCCGCAAGGACGTGATGAACTACGTGAACATGATCATCGGCATCGACG
>CBDTUS010000017.1:0-32689 GCA_965363725.1 uncultured bacterium
AGCGAAGCAGCGATGTAAACCACTTCCCAAATCAAGGCGAAGCCCGCGCTGCTGGTGGCGGTGAAAGTGCGGGCGCCGGCCGCCGCGCTACCCACGGCGGCGCTCATGGCTGAATGCTCGCTCTCGACCAGGATCATCTCCGTGCTCGATTCGCCATTGGCGACGAATTCGGCGTATTTGTGCATCATCTCCGTCTGCGGAGTGATGGGGAAGGCAGCGGCGACATGAGGCTTGGCCTGCTTGAAAGCGTAGGCCACGGCTTCATTGCCGGACAGTGCCACGAGTTTCTGTTCCATGACTCAGATCCTTTCCGGCAGTACGCCTATTTTTCTTCCCTGACCATGACGAGGGCGGCTTTGCCCTTCTTCACGGGCGGGCATTCGTGGGCGCAGATGCCGCAGCCCTTGCAGTGATCCAGGATGATGCCCTTCATGATCGGCTTGTCACCCGACGTGTCGATATCGATGGCGCTGTCGGGACAGTAGATCCAGCAGAACATGCACTGGATGCAGTTCTGTTCGATAAACTCGGGCACGAACGTGCGCCAGTCCCCCGTCTTGTAGGTGGCCGCGTTGCCGGCCTCCCGGATGATCCCGCCTTCGTGCAGGTCGTCGTTCTTGATGAAACTCATGCGGACACCAACTCCTTGTTGGCGCGCTCGACGGCGGCCAGGTTCCCGTCGATGATGATCTGGGAGAACTTGCTGCCCAGCTGCTCGACCAGGGCGCCCTTGAGTTCGTCGACCGTCATCATGTCGTCCACGGCCAGCAGTGCGCCGATCATGGGCATGTTCGGAATGGGACGCCCGATGGAGTCCAGGGCGATTCCGGTGGCGTCGACGGTGTGGACCGTGGCGCCCTTGACACCCAGCTTCTTGCCGATGAAATCAGGGCTCTCGGTGGTGTTGACCAGGAAGACCGTATTGTTGTCCGTGCCCGCGGTGACCCCGGCGGCGGGGCTGTCCAGCAGGGTGGGATCCAGGACGATCACGATTCCCGGCTTTTCGATCATGCAATGCCTGCGAATGGGGTTCTCGGAAATCCGGGTGAATCCCCGCATGGGGGCGCCGCGCCGTTCCGGACCGTATTCGGGGAATCCCTGGCCGTACTTGCCCTTGGTCAGGACAGCCTCGGCGAGGAACATGGCGGCCGTCTTGGCGCCCTGCCCGCCCCTCGCATGCCAGCGGATTTCAACCATCTGACCTGCCATCGGCAACACTCCTTTATTGAAAATTCCTGGCGTAGGTGGTAATCGAAGCCCCGAGGGTGTAAAATCAACTCCCCCGGCATCCGAAAAGTAGCTATCTTACCCGGATGAAACAAGAAAAACGGGGGTCCATTTCCGCCTATTGTTGATTATGAAAATCATTGCACGACAAGTGGTTCGCCCTCGGCCGGACTGTCCAAAACGACACCCCAACCATGGGATTTCCCTATGAAACGGGACGACACCCTGATCCTCGATATGCTGCTGGACGGACGGTCCAGCCGCTACATCCTGGGCCCCTTGGCCTGCCTGGATCTGGGGCGTTTCGTCCCCCATCCCCCGCCCATCTACCTCATGGACAGCGCCGTGGTGGAATTGCATCCCCACTGGCTGGAACATATCCAGGAAGGCTGCGACCCCCATGGACATGATGCCCTGACCATCACCGGCGGCGAAGCGGCCAAGACCATGACCCGCTTGGACGAGGTCTACACCTGGCTCGGCGAGAAGGGGGTTTCCCGGGACGGAACCATCGTGGCCGTCGGCGGAGGCGCCGTGCTGGACCTGGCCGGAATGGCGGCAGCCACCTGGCGCCGGGGCGTGAACTTCGTGGCCATCCCCACCACTCTGCTGGCCATGGTCGATGCGGCAATCGGCGGCAAGACCGCGTTGAATGCGGCGGGTGTCAAGAATCCGGTCGGTGTCTTCCACCCCGCCAGCGGGATCCTGTCCGACATCGGTTTCCTGGCCACCCTCACCCGCCGGGATTGGCGCAACGGGTTGGCCGAGATGATCAAGACGGCCATCATCGGCGACCCCCGGCTGTTTGCCCACCTGCACCACTCGCGCGAGCGGCTGGCGGCGGTCCTCGGAAACGGTGACCCGGACCGACCCATCCCGGGGATCATCGGCGCCCTGCCCTGGCGCCAGTGGATCGGCCAGGCCGCCACGGTCAAGGCCCGGGTGGTCAACCGGGACTTCCGGGAAAAGGGTCCCCGACGCGCCCTGAACCTGGGGCACACCCTGGGCCACGCTCTGGAATCCTGGAGCCGGGATACCGACCAGCCCCTGAGCCACGGCGAAGCAGTCGCCGTAGGCATGGCGGTGGTTTTCCGCGTGGCCGCCGAACGGGGCACCTGTCCCGTGGCCTCCGCCGTCCAGGTCATCGAACTGCTGGAAGCCTGCGGTCTTCCCGTCACCTACCGTTGCCCGGGTGTTCCGGACCTCGAAGCGCTCCTGGCGGGGGACAAAAAACAATCCGCCCGGGAAGGCCTCCGGTGGGTGCTTCCCGAGCGGATCGGTAAAATGGACATCGACGGCCGCGTGATCGTCGCCGAGATCACCAAATGGCTGGACTGATCTACTTGGCCAGGACCATCTTCTCCGTCAGCGATCGGCCCGCCTGCGTCACCCGGACGAAATAGACTCCCGCCGCTGACACGCGACCGTTCCTGTCGCGACCATCCCACACCGCCTGGTGGCGGCCGGGCGCCAGCGATTCTGCCACCAGATCCATCACCAGGTGCCCCCGCAGATCATAGATGCCCATCTGCACCTGGCCCGGTTGGGCCACGTTGAAATGGATGGTTGTCCGGGGGTTGAACGGATTGGGTGCAATCTGCGCGATGGCCAGGGCCGCGGGCAAACCGTCCTGCACCGCCGACACTTCCCCGGACACTGACACCCGAGCGGAATAGCCTCCACCGTAACCGCCGCTGTCCAGGGCGGCCACCAGGTAATACCAGTCGCCCTCCGGCGGGGTGTCCTCGAAGGTAACCACCGGATGGGTCACAGTGGCCAGTGTCTTGGACGGACCGGGAATGAAAACTTCCGCCGAGTCCCGGTACACCACGTAGCTCTGGATGTCGGGATCGGTGTTGGCGTCCCAGGTCAACCGGAACGCCCCGCCTCCCAGGTCGGCCAGGTCCAGGCCCGTCACCGCCGCCGGGGCCACAAAATCGGCTCCCGGGCCGCCCAACAGACCGATGTCCGCCCGCGACCCGTCGGGGTCGGTGCACAGGGGATCGTCATGCCCGGCGTCGATACAGGGCGAATGACAGCCAAGGCCGAAATCGCCCGCCGCCGCGGCCACGAACAGGGGATCCAGGCTGAAGTCATGGACCCCGGGGGTGACCGAAAGGTTGTCTCCCCCGGCATTGTTCCACACGTTGTTGTAGTCCTCGACCGTGCCGGCGCCCGAGGTCAACAGGCCGCCGGAATCATTTCCGAAAACCAGATTGTTCCGCACCAGGAGATCATCCACGCCCATCAGGAACAGGCCGCCCACGCTCGCGGCGGTGTTGCCGTCGACCTGGCAGTTCTCCACCACGCCCGTGGCGGAAAAGGCGCAGAGGCCGCCGCCGATGTTGGTCGTCGAATTGCCGCTGATCCTGCTGTTGCGGAAGTCCAGATGGGTCCCCGAGGCCTCGATGCCGCCGCCGCTGCCGGTGCCTCCCTGGTTATCCAGGATGGCCGAGCCCCGTAGTTCCAGGACGCCGCCGACCGCATGAATCGCCCCGCCGCCGCCGTGAGTAATGTTCCCCTGCACCAGGACCCCGTCCAGGACCACCCGTCCGCCGCTCATGGCCACGGCCCCGCCCTGATGGATGTCCTGTCCGCCGGTCACGCTGCCGCCCAGGACGGTCAGGGTGGCCTCCTCCAGGTAGATGGCGCCGCCCATGTTACCTTCCAGATTGGCACTGCAACTGTTGCCGGTGAATTGGCAATCGCTGACGGTGGCGTCGGCAGCCCCGAACAGGCCGATGGCGCCGCCGCGGCTGGCGGTGTTACCCACGAATTCGCAGTTCTCCACCGTCGGGTTCCCGCCGATGATACAGATGGCGCCGCCGTATCCGGTGCCCGTGCCGGACGCGGCCCGGTTGTTCTCGAACACGCAGTCCCGGATGGTGGGCGAGGCTTCCAGGATCTTGATGGCCCCGCCGTGCTGACCGTTGATCGGGTCGCTGGAGTAGCCGCCGGAGCAATCGTGGAAAATGATCTGTTCCACGCTGCCGAAATCCTCGGAGCCGCTGGAGAATCTCATGGCGGAGTTCCCGCCCTGCAGGCGCGTGGGATGGCTGGCCATGTCCTGGACGTTGAAGGATGGGTCCCAGGACCCGCGGATCTTCACCGTGGAGGTGACGGCCACGTTCCCGACGTAATCGCCGCCCGCCACCAGGACCGTATCGGTGCCGGTGCAGGCGGTCACGGCGTCCCCGATGGTGTGTGCCGCAGTGGCCGGGGTTTCAAAGGGAGGCGTGTTGCTGCCGGCCGGAGAAACGTAACGCGTCTTGTGGCCGATGATCCTCAGGGGAGAATCGGTATAGTCGTACCCGGTCTCGATCCCGTCGCTGGGGAAGACCACCAGGCTGGCGTAATTGGTGCCGAGGTTCGGAACCATCCACGAATAGGTGCCCGTGTTGGGAACATCTTCGGCCACCAGGATGTCGTGGCAGTCCCCGTCGACGCCCAGCCAGAGGTCCACCGACCCGACAGAACCGCCGTTGGTGGTCCAGCGGACATCCACCGTCTGGTCCCCGTACAGGGTCGTCTGCTCGAGTTCACCGTTGATCACGATGGAAACCGGAGGTTCGGCATACACCAGCTGGGTCACGCTCGTACCCGTGGAGCCCGCGCCGTAAGCCACGGTGATATAGCCGCCCTCACCGAAGTCCGTTCCCCAGCTGTTCTTGATGATCCAGGCCCCGGCGCCGTCACAGCTGCGGTCATCGTAGCCGACGATCAGCACCAGGTGATTGGTCCCGTACCCGGGCACGTCGTAACAGCCGCTGGAGTAGCCCTCGAAGGCGGGCCCCGCGTCGATCGCGGTGCAGACCGGCCCGTACTGCAGGGCGGCCTTGATCTGCTCAACATTGTTGCTGATGTAGTTGTACCCGGTGATCGTCCCGTACTTCAGGTAATCGTTCTGGAGGCAGGGCGCCTGGGGAGGATCCATCTGCAAGTAAGGGGAACAGTTTTCCAGGATCGCACCGTAGTTCTCGAACACGTAATAGGAAGCCGTCGCCCAGCCCCCGTCGCAACCGGCGCCCCAGGGGTTGCAGGAAACCGACTGCTGCTCCGATAGATCGGTCTCGATCCCGTAATAGATCTTGATGTAGGCTTCCAGTTCGGCGGTGGCCGCAAACGCCCAGCAGGATCCGCAGGATGCCTGATTCTTCACCGGGGTGATGCCGCCCACGTCGCGCCAATCCAGGGTGGTCGGCAGGGGATCCTTGTCGATCGGAAAGATCTTCAGGTTTCTTTCCAGTTCCTTCTGGTAACCCGGAGGCGGTCGGTAGCCCCGCAGGTTGGCCCTGGCTTCCGGGGTCAGGGTTTTGGAGAAATGGTCGTCGACCTCGAAACTCCATCCGTTCGCATCGATCTGACGCCTGATGGCGGGGATATCCGGCGCGTCCTGTCCGCTCGCGAGCAGGGGCATGGCGATCACCAGCACCAACGCACCCAGCAGGGCCCATCGGTTCATGGAGGTGGCGGAGCTCAAATGGGGTCGCAGCATCGGAATCCTCTCCTGCCCGCGTAGCGGGACACCAAAATTCGGGCCGACCGACCGAAGTCCGGCGTCCCTTGGCATTTCCATCATATGAATATATCAGATTCATTATCGGCATTCCAATTATCATTCTTGTCTGATTTATTTATTTTTTATCATTTAGGACGATGATGGTATTCTTTCAGAATCAATACATCGAGACCGGGTCCACGTCATGGGTCACGTCGAGGGTCCGGAATTCTTCCTTGAAATGTCGCAAACAGGCCGCCAGCCACTCCTTTTTGCCTTTTCCCAGGGTACCCTTGACCAGGATCTGGTACCGGTAACGGTCCTTCAGGCGGGGAAAAACGGCGGGGGCCGGACCCAGGACATCAACCTTGGGCCCGGCCAACCGGGAGCGGATGACGTCGGCCAGCTGGCGGGCCCCCTCCTCGGTCTGACCAAGCCGGCGGCCGCTGATCCCCAGCCGCAGTAGCCTGCGGAAGGGCGGGTAGCCCAACCCCTTGCGCAGGGGCATTTCCGCGGCAAGAAACGCGGCGTAGTCGTGGGCTGCGGCCGCCTGGATGACAGGATCCTCGGGGCGCCAGGTCTGGAAAATGACCCGGCCGGCTTCCGTGCGTCCCGAGCGGCCGGCCACTTGGGTCAGCAGTTGGAAGGAGCGCTCGGAGGCCCGGTAGTCCGGCAGTCCCAGGCCGTCGTCCGCCGCCAGGACCCCCACCAGACCCACCCGGGGAAAATGATGCCCCTTGGCCACCATCTGGGTGCCCACCAGGATGTCCGCCTCACCCTGGGCAAATGCGGTCAAGATGCGGCGGTGACTGCCGCGTCGGCGGGTGGTGTCATGGTCCAGCCGCAGGATCCGGGCCTCGGGAAAATGGGCCTGGAGATTGAGCTCCACCTTTTCGGTGCCGCCGCCGGATGGCAGAAATTCCCCGGCTCCGCAATCGGGGCAGGTCTTTGGCACGCCCTGGGTGAAACCGCAGTAGTGGCACAGGAGTCGGCGCGGGCGCAGGTGATAGGTCACCCCGATATCGCAGTGCGGGCACATGACGACCTCGCCGCACTCGGTGCACTGCAGGACACGGGCGAATCCCCGGCGGTTGTAGTAAAGGATGACCTGGCGATCCCGGTCCAGGGTTTCGGACACTGCCGCGGTCAACGCCGGAGTAAAGCCTTCCATCTGGCCGCCACCCCGCATGTCGACGACTTCGACCATGGGCAGGGTTCCCCCCAGGCGGTCGGGCAGCTCCAGCAGATCGAAACGCCCGTCCAGGGCGTTGACCATGGACTCCAGATCAGGGGTAGCCGAGCCCAGCAGGACGATGGCGTTGTTCTCCCGCCCCCGGATCAAGGCCGCGTGGCGGGCGTGGTACCGCGGTTTTTCATCCTGCTTGTAGGAAGTCTCGTGTTCCTCGTCGACGATGATCACCCCCAGGTCCCGCACCGGGGCAAACAGGGCCGACCGCGGCCCGACCACCACCTGGATCTCCCCCCGGGCGGCCTGTTCGTGCACCAGGCAGCGTTGCCCCGCCGACAGCCCGCTGTGGATGGTCGCCACGCGGTCGCCGAACCGGGCCGCGATGCGAGAGAGCGTCTGCGGGGTCAGGGCGATTTCCGGCAGCAGGTAGATGGCCCCGCGGCCGGCGTCCAGGGTCCGGGAAATGACCGTGAGATAGACCTCGGTCTTGCCGCTCCCGGTCACCCCGTGCAACAGGAGCGCGCCGAAGGAACCGGACTTGACCAATCGGTCCGCCACCGCGACGGCCCTTTCCTGGTCCGCGGTCAGAACGATGTTGTCGGGGTCCACCACCGGGTAGGCGTCCTGCGTGGCTGCGCCCGCCTTGGGGCGGGCGCGGGTTCCCGGGCTGGGAGGATGAAACAAGGGGACGATTTCCCCCAGGGGCAGGGCATAGTAGCCCGCCATCCAGCGGGCCAGCCGCAAACGGTCCCCCGTGACCCGGTATTCGGGCGCCAGGACCCTCGTGACATCCCGCAGCCGGACTCCCACGACGGTCCTCACCTCGGGGTCCAGGCCGGATACGCCCACAACCAGCCCCGTTACCTCGCGCCGTCGTCCGAAAGGCACGACCACGAGGTCCCCCACCTTCAGGCGGGATTCCGGGCTCTCGGCCGGCGGAACGAAGCGGTAGGAAAACACCTGGTCCAGGGGCACCGGCAGGACGATTTCAGCAAGCTGGCACAAGTACGTCTCTGACCCTTGAAAGGAAGGACCGGTATCCAGGAGAATCCCGGCGGGGGCGGCAGACCGATCGCCGCGGCGACATCACCGCCGGAGTCTAACTCCTGGCGGCGTGTCCGTCCATGGTCGAGGGGGCCGGGTGCGGGCGCGGGGTCAGTCGCTGGTGACGCCGAGCAGTCCCTGCACCGCGTCGATGACTTTCTGGGGACTGAAGGGTTTGGTGATGTAGGCATCGGCGCCGGCCTTGAGGCCGGCTGTTCGGTCATCCTTGCCCGACAGGGCAGTCAGAAGGATGACCGGTATCGCCGCTGTCCGCTGGTCGGCCTTCAGGGCGCTGCAGGTTTCCATGCCGCCCTGCCCCGGCATCATCACATCCAGGATGATCAGGTCAGGAGCGGTTTCCACCGCCAGACGAAAGGCGTCTTCGCCGTTCAGGGCGGCGATGACCTGGAAGCCTTCGGCGTGCAGGCTGAAATCGAGGATGTTGCGGATGTTGTGTTCGTCGTCGGCTACCAGGACCTTGTACAAGGTTGATCCTCCCGCTGCGAGTGTCAGGTCAAGGCCGGCACCGGAACGACCCGGTCCCGTGCCAGTCGGTTCACATCGGCCAGGGCTCCGTCGCGGGTCTGCAGATCCAGGATGCGATCGCGCCGGACCTCGGTTTCGGTCAGAAAAACCTCGGCCATGCGCGGACAGAATTCGCGGCCGATCCCGCCGCGGATCACGGCGGTGGCTTCATCCAGATTCAAGGCCGGGCGCCAGGGCCTGGGGCTGAGCAGGGAAGACAGGGTGTCGGCCAGCCGGATCAGGCGCGACCCCATTGGGATGGCCTCTCCAGCCAGGCCCACCGGATAGCCGGTCCCATCGAAATTCTCGTGGTGGTGCAGGATGAGCTGCTTCACCTTGGCGTCCAGCTGGAGGGATTCCAGGATCCCCAAACCCGCGTCCACGTGCTTTTCGACGTGCTTCCGTTCCTCCTGGTCCAGCCGTCCCGGCTTGCCCAGCACCTGAGCGGGGACGCTGTCCAGGCCCACATCGTAGAACTGCAGCGAAAAGGCCAGATGTTCCAGCTCGTCGCCCGGCAGCATGATGCGTCGGGCCGACGCCAGGCAGATCTCCTGGCATACCTCCAACAAGCTCTCATGGCGCATGTGTCCCAGGGCGGTCGTGGAGCGCAAGGTGTCCCGGATGGCCTCGAATCCCCGCGCGCCGTCCTGCCAGTTCTCGTAGCGGGTCAACATGCGCGTAATCCGGGGAGCCAGGGATTCGAGGAAAACCTTGTCGTCCTCGTCCAGGGGAGTGCCGTCGATCTTGTTGTTCACCGAGATGACCCCCACCACTTCATCGCCGCCCACCAGGGGAGTGCACAGCAACGACGGAGTGGAATAGCGGGGCTCGTTCAGTTCCCGGCTGAACCGGTCGTCCCGGGTCAGGTCGTCGACCAGCAGGGTCTCGCGTGAGTCCCAGACATAGCCGGCGAACCCCGCACCCCGCCGCACCCGGGCGCTCTGCACCACGGATTCCGGCAGGCCGATGGCAGCGCGGATGGTCAAGTTCTGGCCGTCCCGGTCGGGCACCATCAAGGTCGCTACCTGGATACCGAGGCTTTCGCTGACCCAGTGCATCAGACGCTGCACGAACTCCCCGGCCTCGAAAGGAAGTCCCGTCAGCGAGGCAGGATCCGCGGGCTGCAGGACGGCCGGCCGGCGCGGCAGCAGAACGGTGATCCGTGTCCCGACGGGCTCCACGTTTTCCGCCCAGATCCTGCCGTCGTGGTGAACCACGATATCCTTGCAAATGGCCAGGCCCACTCCCTGCCCGTTGTGCTGGCGCGTCGCCGAGGAGTCCACCTGATAGAAGCTCTCGAAAATGTCCCCGAGTTTGTCGGAAGGGATCCCGATCCCGGTGTCCTGCACGGTCAGGCACACCGCCGTCCCCCGCTCGTGGATCCCCACGGTCACCTGCCCGCTCTGGGGGGTGAACTTGAAGGCGTTGCCCACCAGATGGGTCAGCATCTGCTGGATCAGCAATGGGTCCACGGGCAGGCTGATGTGTTCGCTGCCCGCCTCCACCGAGAACTTGATGTCCATCTTGCGGGCACGGCTCTCCCAGGAATCCTTGAGGTGCCCCACCAGGGCGACCACGTCGGTGTCCACCTGCTTTACCGAAGGCCGGCTGTTCTCCATCTGGCTCAGGTCCAGGATGTCGTTGATGATCCCCGTCAGCTTCAGGCTCTCGCCGTGGATCACCTCGAGGAACTCGTCCAGAGACTCCGGCGCCAGAGTTCCCAGGTTGTTCTGCACCAGCTCGGTGTAGGCGGAAATCGAGGTCAGTGGCGTCCGCAGTTCGTGGCTGACGTTGGCCACGAAATTCTTCTTCATTTCCGACAGGCTGTTGAGTTTTTCCGAAGCCGCGGACAGGTCCGCGTTTTTCTGGGCCAGATGGTCGTAGACCTCGGCCGATTCGATGGCCGTGGTGGCCTGCCGGGTCAGGAATTCCACTTGCCTGATCTCGGCCGGTGCGGGAACCAGGCCGCTTTCGGGAATGTCCAGATCCAGGTAGCCCAGGACCTCACCCGAACCGGAGGCCAAGGGCGCGATCAGCCGCTGCCCCGGTTTCCATTTCGTGGAATCAGGCAGGAGATCCAGGGCCCCGGCTTCACCCGGGCCCGCGGCCCCGCTGGGGTCGATCAGGTAACAGCCCAGATAGCGGGCGTCTTCGCGCGTCAAGATTTCGAAGTCCGAGGGCAGCACCTGCCCGCCGGACAAACGGGCCTGCTCCTGGGAATCGATGCCGGCGAAACTCCGCGCCTCGAAGGCTTTGGTGGTATCAGACCAGAGGTATAGGACCACGCGTCGGAATCCGGTCACCTCGCCTACCGCCGCGACGATCTTGTCCACCAGCTCCGGCAGGTGGCGAGTCGCGTTGATCCGCGCCGCGACGGCCAGGATGTTTTCCAGTTTGCGGCTCCGGTTGCTCAGGATCCGCGCCTTGGCCTCCAACTTCCTGCGGCCGGCCTTGATCCTCAGCCACATCATGGCGGCCCATACCCCGACACCGGTCAGCAACACCAGCACGACCACCACCGGCGCCGGCACCGTCACGGCGGCCACGACTCCGGTGAAGGAGACGGCCAGCAGGCTGGGGGCGGGCATCAGCGGCATTGCATTACCTCAATGCGACTCGGAACGGATCTCCAGCATGCGGGAGACCCGGGCCAGGAGTTTGGCGATGACGAATGGTTTGCGCATGAACAGGTTGGCGCCGGCCTCCTTCATGCGAACACGGGTCTCTTCGTCGGACTTGGCCGACAGGGCGACCACGATGACGTCGGCGTAGCTCCGGTTCCGGCGGATGAGGCGGGTGGTATCCACCCCATCGAGCTTGGGCATCATGATGTCCATGATCACGACGTCCGGCCGGAAGGCGGCCATCTTGTTCATGCAGTCGATCCCATCGTAGGCGTTGGTCACCTCGTATCCCTCCTGCTCGAAGGTCTGGGCGAGCAGGATGGAAATGGGTTTTTCATCGTCTACGATCAAAACCCGCGGGGAATCATTCATGGCCACTCCTCAGGAACCGGACCGGATGGGGGCCCCGGTCAGGATGCCTTCTTCATGAAGGACGTTGGTGAATTCGACGACGATCCGGTGGTCGAACTGGGTCCCTGAATTGGCCAGGATTTCCGCATGGGCTTCCGCGGGAGAGTAACCGGCGCGGAAGGGGCGCAGGCTGGTCAGGGAGAACCAGGTGTCGACCACCGCCAGCAGGCGTGATCCAAGGGGAATGTCCTGGCCCTTAATCCCGTCCGGATATCCGGATCCGTCGACTCTCTCATGATGATGCCGAATGATCCTGGCGAGTGCCGGGTCCGACAACAGGGGACCCAGCAGCTCCACGGCCTCCTCCACATGGCGATTCACTTCGTCCCGTTCGTCCAGGGACAGATCCGTTTCGCCGAGGACGATCTCGTCCTCCACGTGGGCCATGCCCGCGTCGTGCAGGACCGCGGCCAGTTGCAGACGTTTGATCTCCGGCCGTTTCAGGCCCAGCCTGGTCCCCAGGTTTTCCATCATGACCAGGGCCTGGGCCGTGGCCGTCGGCACCCGGTTGCGCCGGATCCTCAACAGCAGTTTCACTCCGGTGGTGACCTTGGCCAGGTCGGTTTCCAGATGGTCCAGGGCGGATTTCACGATGTCCGACAGGACCGCCATCTGCGTCAGATCAGACTGGTCGTAGTTTTCCAGGCCGTCTCGCCGGCCCAGGATGACCAGGCCCAGGACAGATTCCCCAGACCCGATCGGAGAATACATTCGGCAGTTGCCGGATCGGACCTTCTCGGGGCACCAGCCCAGATCCCCGAGCAGGGATCCGGGATCGTTGACCGTCTCCCCGTTTTCCAGAAAGCGGGTCCAGTTCCGGTTTTCGAGCAGGGGCAACGGCCGGGTGGTTTCCAGATCGAGCCCCAGCGCGCCCACCGGCACCAGCGCCCCTTGGCCGTCCCGCAGGAGCATGACCACGGTGCGGGAACCGGTCATTTCCGCCAGGAGGAACAGGAGGTTTTCCACCAACCGCGCGCCCTCTTCCGGTTCGACCGGAACCTTCAGCACGTCACCCAGCGGGGCCATCGAGCTCATTTCCTTGGGAACCAGGAAATGGAAATCCGAACCGCCTTCTGGCCGCCGAGCGACTTCGATGTGTCCTCCATGGAGGTTGATGATATGGCGGGCGATGGTCAGACCGAGACCGGTCCCTTCCTCCTCGGAAGTGCGGCCATCGGCCCGGTAGTATTCGCGGAAAACGCGCTGGATATCCTCGGGGGGAATGCCCGGTCCATCGTCCAGGACGCGCACGCTCAGCGCCGATTCTTCTTCCTTGATCAGGACGGTGACCTCGCCGCCGGTTGGTGAAAATTTCACCGCGTTGTGCAGCAGGTTGAGCAGCACCTGTTTGATCAGGTCGGGATCCACCGTCGCCCGCGGCAGACCGGCCGGGGCCTGGATATGGACGGTCATGGTCTTGCGCGCAATGGTGGGCTGCAGGGACTGGACCGTTTCCCGCACCAAGGGCTCCAAGTCCACAGGTTTCAGGGAAAGGAGGCGCGAACCGTGTTCCATGCGGGTGAAATCCAGGATCCGGTTCACCATACGCAGCAGACGCCCCGCCTCGGTACTGATGACCCCGAGAAATTCCCGGGCATGGGGAAAATCGGATTCCTTCAGCTGCTGGTCGAGAACGTCGGTGTAGGCCGTGATCGAGGTCAAGGGAGCCTTGAATTCGTGACTGGCCATGGCGACGAACCGACCCTGGAGTCGGTTGAGCCTAGTCAATGCACGGTTTTCCTCGTCGGCACGGCGCAGGTGGTCGTTCAGGGTGAGGGCTTCCATCCACACCGCGGCCACCGGGAGAAAAGCCTTCATGAGGCGATCGAAGGTCTCTCTGACCTGCGGCAACTGGTCGGGCTCATCCTCCAGGCCCAGGACCAGGGCGAATTTCACATCATTGCGAACCGCCACCGGTGCCAGCATCCAGCCCGGGCAGTCCACCGGCGAAAATCCGTGGCCCGACAATCCCCAGGGTGTTCCGCAAGGCATCTCCCCCGTGCCATCCAGCACCCGTTGGCCCGCAATCACGGAATCCCGCCAAAGCGGGGTCAGGTCCGACCACCGGCCCGCCATGTCCATCCACTGGGGTTCGGCGAACCGTTTGGCCAGTTCTTCGGTCGTCACCAGCCAGGAATCCCCGCGGTTGCTGGCCGCCTTGTCCAGAAAGACCCGGCCGACGGGATCGGTCGCCACGGCCGCTGCGGTGACGCCGGGCAGATGGATCCATTCCTCCAGAAAGCAGCGAGCAACGTCCGACAATTCGGGCAGGCCATCGAAGGACATGATCAGGGACATGACCCGTTCGACCGGATCGGTGGTCCGGGACATCGCGGTGGCGCTGTCGGTAATTCGGTTCATGGTACGCACTCGATCAGGATGGCGCGTCGCCGGGCAGGTCTTCGGCCGCGGCCTGATCGGCGTTGATGGTGATGAGTTCGGGCTTGCTGCCGGACAGTCTTCGTTCCATGACCACCACGCTGTGGGGCTTGGTCTTTCCGAATCGCTTGAGTTCGACCAAGGTGTCGCTCAATTCCGCGGTATGCTTGAACCGACCCTTGCAGTCACGGACCAGGGCCAGGGTCAGGGTGATCAGGGGGAACCTCTCCACCTGGCCGCTGCGGCTTTCGATCTCCAGATATCCGTTCTTGATATCGTTTTCGTCGTGCAGGTCTTTTTTCCCATCGTCGAATTCCTGGATGACCCGCCGGGCCAGTTTTTCGGTGTCCTGCGAGTCCGCCACCACGACGAAATCGTCACCACCTACGTGGCCCACGAATTCGCGTCCGCTGCCGTATTTCTGGGTGATGCCGACCAGGACGCCGGCCAGGAACGAAATGGCGCGGTCGCCCCGCGAATAACCGTACTTGTCGTTGAAGCTCTTGAAGCGGTCCATGTCGATGTACATGAAACCGAATTCCTGCTCGTGGGTGATCCGGGTCTGGATCTCGCGGTCGATGGCGCGATTGCCGGGCAGGCCGGTCAGGGGATTGGCCTCGCGTTCCCGTCGCGTCGCCTCCAGCAGGTTGCTGACGCGCAGGAGCAGCTCATCGTGGTTGAAGGGTTTGACGATGTAGTCGTTCGCCCCGCCGGCCAGGCCCTTGACCTTGTCCTGCTCCTCGCCCTTGGCCGTCAGCAGGATCACCGGGAGCCGCGCGGTCTCGAAGCCGGCGCGGATGATTTCCAGCACGGCGAACCCGTCCATGCGGGGCATCATGACGTCCAGAAGAACCAGGTCCGGCTGGAAGCTGGCGACCGCCTTCCAGGCCTCTTCCCCGTCTTCGGCCATCTGGACCTCGAACCCCTCCTGTTCCAGCAGGAACTGCAGGATCCGCCTGATGTGCGGTTCGTCGTCCGCAACCAGAATGCGTGCTTTTGTGGTCATTTCCACCCTTTTCTACGTGATCAGGGCACACAGCCCCGCCATGATTCATTTCATGTATCGGCAGATCAGGGTCAAGCTTGCGCTTTTTTTACCAGTTGAGAGGTTTTTGCGGGGTCAGCGCCAGGATGCCAGAGGTTGGCGGGGAAAGCTGTCCAGGTCCAGGCCGTCACGCCTCCCGGCGGAAAAATGGCACCAGCCGGCGTAGGCGATCATAGCGGCGTTGTCGGTGCAGTAGACCGGCTCGAGCGGCAGGAAGTGGAGGCCCAGGTTTTGGGCCTCGGCGGCCACCCGCTCGCGCAGCCGGCTGTTGGCCGCCACCCCGCCGGCCAGATAGACCGCCTGGACGTGCTTGCGCCGCGCGGCCCGGAACAGGCGGTGACAGAGGGAATCCACGATGGCCTCCTGGACCTCGTAGCTGACGTCGGCCACCGTCTGGTCGTCCAAAGGCCGGGGCAATTTGTCGACCACGACGCGGACGGCGGTTTTCAGCCCGCTGAAACTGAACACTATGCGGGGGTCGTTCTGCAGTGGCCGGGGAAACCGGAACCGACCCACCTTGCCCTGACGAGCCATGCGGTCGATTTGCGGGCCGCCTGGATAGGGCAGGCCCAGGAGCTTGGCGGTCTTGTCGAAGGCCTCCCCGGCGGCGTCGTCCAGGGTCCCCCCCATCAGTTCGTACTTTCCTGTTTCGGGCATGTAGACAATTTCCGTATGCCCACCCGACACCACCAGGACCACCGCCGGAAGAACCATGTCCGCGGTCAGGGCGTTGGCCAGGATGTGTCCTTCGATGTGATGGATGCCCACCAGCGGCAGGTCGGCGGCCGCGCACAGGGCCTTGCCGGTGGACAGGCCCACCAACAGGGCGCCGATCAGCCCGGGCCCGGCGGTGACGGCCACCCCGTCGAGATCCTTCAATTTCATGTCCTGGCGCGCCAGAAGGAAATCCACCAGGGGCAACAAGTTGACCAGGTGGGCGCGGCTGGCCAGTTCGGGCACCACACCTCCGAAATGATCATGAAGATCGACCTGGGAAGAAACGAGATTTTCCGCCACCCCGGCTTCGCTGTCGTACAAGGCCACGCTGGTGTCGTCACAGGAGGTTTCGATGCCGAGGATCTTCATGCCGCTAGTCCTGTCCGGCAGGATCGGTAGGCCAGATCTTCTCCCGCAAAGGGGCCGTGGCGCTCGCTTCCTTTTCCATTTCCTCGAAAACCGGGCCCAGGGCGTTTGCGATCTCCCGAACCAGCACCGACCGGTTGCTGCGGCCGCGCGCAGCCATGGTCCCGGCCCTGCCGTGCAGGTAGGCGCCCAGCAGGGCGGCCTCCAGGGCATCGACCCCTTGGGCCAAAAGCCCGCCCACCAGTCCGGTCAGCACGTCTCCCGATCCGCCGCGCGCCAGGGCGTCGTCCCCGGTGGGATTGATGAACACGCGGCCGTCGGGGGCGCCGATCACCGTCGGGGATCCCTTCAGCATCAACACCACCTGCCACCGGGCGGCCAACTCCCCGGCCAAGGAAAGGCGGCGATTGGTGACCTCCGCCGTGGTCAGGCCCGTCAACCGCGCCAGTTCGCCGACGTGGGGCGTCAGAACGACCTGGTCCGACCCGAAGGCCGGCTCTTGGCCCGTGCGGGCGAAAGCGTTCAGGGCGTCCGCGTCCACTACTACAGGCAGGGTCAGGTCCGCCAGGATCCGACATACCCACTGGTCGGTGGCCGGGTCGTCGCCCATTCCCGGCCCCAGCGCCAGGGCGTTCTGGCCAGTCAGCAATTCATCCCGGACCGCCTCCGGCCAGGGAGCGATGGTCCCGGCGTCCGTTTCGGCCACGGCCCAAGTCAAGGCTTCGGGCAACAGGACCCGCGAAGCGGTCTCCAGGCACATCGGCACCGCCAACGAAACCAGGCCGGCGCCCGACCGCAGCGCTCCCATTCCCGCCAGGTGGGCCGCGCCACCGAAATTCCGGGAACCGGCGGCGATCAGCAAACGGCCGCACTGGTACTTGTGGCTGGTCCCAGGACGCGGCGGCAGAAGCTCCAGATACTCCCGGCGCTCGAGCCAGTGGAGGTTGTCGGTGTTCCGCAGGCAAGCGTCCTCGTCGAACCCGATATCCACCACCTCGAGGTCACCGACAAAGTCACGACCCGGGGCAAGCAGCAGCCCGAGCTTGGGTAGGCCCACCGTCAAGGTCAGGTCGGCGGCCACCGCGACGGGGTCCACCCGGCCGTCGTCGCTCGAAACGCCGGAAGGAATGTCGACCGCCACACAGGGCATACCCGCGTCGTTGACGGCCCTGAACAAACTGGCATAGGTGTCCCGCAAAGGGGGCTTGATCCCCGTGCCGAATACGGCGTCCACCACCACGTCGGCGTCGTCGGCCAGATCCCTGAACGTGTCCGGCCATAGGTCCGGTGGAGCCACGATCACGGTCACGGAGTCGGGCAGCCGGTCATGGTTCAGCCTGGCGTCGGGGCTCAGCGCCTCCGGTTCGCCCAGCAGCATCACGCCGACGGTGCAATCCTGCTCGGCCAGCAGGCGGGCCATGACCAGGCCATCACCGCCGTTGTTGCCCTTGCCGCAGAGGATCAGGACAGCCGGGCCATCCCCTTCACCCGCGTGTTCGTCGTGCTCATGGCCGCAAGCTCCGTGGTGGTCCTGATCGGCGGTCCCGGACTCCGCCAGCCAATCCAGCAACACTTCGGTCATGGCCCGGCCGGCATTTTCCATGAGGTGAGCGCCGGGCACCCCGCCGTCGATGGTCTCGCGGTCGATGGCCGCCATCTGCCTGGCCGTGCAAACACGCATGTCAGGTTTCCTTTCCCGGGTGGTCGGGGCCGTTCAGATGGTCCAGCACGTCCAGGAGCTGCAGCAGATCATCAGCCACGAAATCCGGTTCCGTCGGTTCGCTTTCGATCTTGTCGGCGTATTTGGAGTACTGGTCCCCGTACCGGGCATAGACCGTATGCAGTCCGGCGTTGCGGCCCCCGAGAATATCGCGCTCCTTCCAGTCCCCGATCACCACGGCGTTCTCGGCCTCCACCCCTAGCCTTTCCAGCGCCATCAGAAATCCTGCGGGATCGGGCTTGTGACTGCCGGTCTCGTCGAAGGTCAGCACCAGATCGAAGGTGTGCTGAAGGCCCAGGGCGGTCAGGCGCAGCCAGGCCTCGAACCCTGGTGCGTCGCTGACCACGGCGAGCTTGTAACCCTCCTTGAGCAGGCGGTTCAGGACCATCTTGGCGTGGGGATAGGGCACCAGGGAACCCTCCCGGCCCCGGCGGTAGGACACCACGCCGGCGGCCAGCATCCGGTGGTCGACCCGGCCCACGGTCTGCTCCAGGAAGATGTTGAACACCCGCTGGTGTTCAATACCCTTGTCCTTGTAGATGGCGAAAATCTTTTCGGTCGCTTCCTCGCGCGAAAGGGGCAGACCCACGTCGATCATGGCGTCGACCGCGGCGGTGATGGAATTTTCCTTGGCCTTCATGAAATCGGTCAGGGTATTGTCCAGATCGAATATCACGGCCTGGATGTGTCGGTCGACCTGCTGCGGCACGGCGGCACCTTTCATTGGTTGTTCCCGGGGACCGATACTAACCTGTTTGCCCTGGGATGTCCCCGGCGAACCGACCCCTGCGGTCCCGCGGTTGATCCCGGGCGGCCCAGCGGCGATCTTGGAGAACATGTACGACCTGAATGATAACAACAGCCCTGCGCCTATCCAACCGCCGGGAATGTGGGAAACATGGAGCCGGGGCCAAATCATGGGCCTGGCCGTCCTGCTGATGGCCGGCAACTTCTTTTTCCAGATCCTCATCTATCTGGCCCGGGAAGACCTGTTCCTGCCCGTGCTGGCCGGCGCCGTGGCCGGGGTGTTGCTACCGATGGGCATCCTGGTGCAGCGGCAGGGCTTCTCGTTGCGGCGGGATTTCAGCCTGACGGCCCCCCACCCGCTGATCCTGGCCGCATCCGCCCTCATGGCGGTCTGCTCGGTGATCCCCACTTCGCTGCTGGCCGAACTTTCCCTGCGGCTGCACCCGGCCGATCCCCAGTGGGAAAGTTTCTTCCGGGAGCATCTGCCGACCACCACCCCGGGAATCCTTCTGGCCGTGGTCACCGTCGTAGTGGTGGCCCCCCTGGCCGAAGAAATCGTCTTCCGGGGTTTACTCCATCGTTTGGCTTCGTCCATGTGGGGAGCCGTCCCGGCGGCCATCATCTCGTCCCTGGTGTTCGGCATCGTCCACGGGGAACCCTGGTTCCTGTTCGGTCTGGTCGGCGTGGGGTTGGTCCTGGCCTTCATCTACGAAGCCACCGGTTCGGTCACCGCCTGCTGGACCGCCCATGCAGTCCACAATTCCATTTCCCTGTTTTTCATGCTGAACAGCGAGGGAGAACTGGCCGAATCCCAGACCGTCACCATGCAGGACTGGGGCCTGGCTGCGGGGTCGCTGGTGGGGCTCCTGCTGATCGGACGGTTCCTCTGGTCCGGGCGTGCCAAGCCGGAAACCGTTGAACTGGCGGAATGATTTGCGGAAGTTGGTGCCGGGCAGGCCGGCCTACTTGACGGACTCGCGCAGGGTTTTTCCCAGACTGATTTCCCCGTTGTCGATGCGGATGCTGAACCCGCACTCGGGATTGTGGCAGACCCAGGCCTTGTAGCGGATGGGCGCCCCATCCCGGCCGTAGTCGGACAGGGGCAGCAAAAGGCCGTCGTTGCATTTCTTGCAGGCAGGAAAATCCATAGTCGACTCCGTACTCTCGATACCGTCACTGGGCCTGGCAGATCCGTTGGTCCATAAATCCTAGCAAATTTGTAGGCAAAATCAACCAATAAGGGTTAAGCGGGCCAGAAGAGGAGCTGCCAAGAAGACACAGGTCAGGTTTTCTGGGGTTTCTTCCGCGCCGCCGGGAAGAGGATGTTGTTAAGGATCAGACGGTAGCCCGGCGACGTCGGGTAGAGGTCCAGGTCGGTCGGGGGATCCCCGACCCGGTGCTGGTAGTCTTCGGGATCGTGGCCGCCGAGGAACGTCCAGGTCCCCATGCCGCGCTTGCCGTGGATGTACTTGACCTCATCGGTGCCATCGACCGCGGCCAGCACCGTCACCGAACGCTTGAGATGCCGGCGCCCGTAGCCGGTGGTCTGACCCAAAAACCCGTTGATCACGTTGACGTGGTTCTGGGTGAGCATCGCCGGCACCGGATCGTACTTGGCCGCAAATGCGAACAGGGTAAAGTAGTCGGCCATCGCGCCGCGCATCATGGCGTAGTTGCTGGTGTCGAGGTCCGAAAACTCGTAGACCATGGGGTTGGTCCGCAGCTTGAAATCCTGGAACGCGAAGGTCTGCGAGAAGTCGACCTGGCTGCGGTAGGCCGGATCGTAGGGCGTGTTGTCGAATGGCGCGGGCACGATATCGGTTTGCAGCCAGGCCAGGGCGATGTCGATGGTGTCGGTGGCACTGCACATGGCGAACAGGAACCCACCGCCCTGAACGTATTCCTGGATGGTGGCCGCCACGGCGTGCTTCAGCTGCCAGACGTTTTCATAGCCCAGCTCGCTCGCCAGTTCCTGGTGAAAATGTTTCTGTTCCAGGTACCAGGGTTCGAGCCCGAAATTGGCATAGAACTTTCCGTATTGCCCGGTGAAATCCTCATGGTGAAGGTGTAGCCAGTCGTAGTCGCCCAGCTGGCCCGACAAGACTTCGACATCGTAGATCACGTCGTAGGGAACCTCGGCGTAGGTCAGCGCCAGGGTCACCGCATCGTCCCAGGGTTGCATGTGCGGAGGGCTGTAAACGGCTATTCGGGGAGGCTTTTCGAGTAAAACCTCATCCATGTTCTCCTGGGCCACCGTCTGCCGGATGGCCGCCACCTCGGCGTCGCCGATCTCCTCGAAATCCACCCCCAGAAGACGGGCGTCCAGGCGCAGCCGCTGGTTGTCCTTTATCAGGAAACTGCCCCCGCGGTAGTTCAGCAGCCAGTTGACCTTCTCGCCCGCCTGCAGGCTGTGGAACGCCACCCCGTAGGCCCGCAGATGGTTGGTCTGGGTCAGGTCCATGGGCACCAGCAGGAAGCGTTCTGCGAAGGCCGGGCCGGCGGCTAGCATCGCTGCCAGGCCAATGATCAGGATCAGTTTCCGCGTCATGGTAGGGTCCTCAGTTCGTCGCGCACGTCATCGATGAAGAGATATCCGGGATACTGGGCCAGAAGACGCTCCCAGGCCAGCCGGGCCTCCATGTCACGCCCGACGTCCTGCAGGATCCGGCCCCGCGCCTCCAGCGCCCGGGCGGGATAGCGCCCGTCCGGATGTTCCAGCACGACCTGATCCAGCAGGGCCAACGCCTCGTCGGTCCGGCCATTCTCCCGGTACAGGAGGGCCAGTTCGAACCGGGCCCTCTCCAGCAGGTGCTGGGGCTCCTCGAGGTCCAGTTGCGCCGGCACCTGGGCGACGAATCTTTCCAGGGCTTCCAGGCGCTGGTCGGGCTGCGCCGTCAGGTCGAAATAGACACTTTCGCCATAGGCAGCCAAAATCGTCGGTCCCCCGCTGGGGTTGTCCATCTCCTCGGCGATGGCCAGGCCCAGGTCGAGAGCATCGTTGGCGTAGGGAGCTCCGGGGTTGTCCAGGGCGACGACCGCAAAACGGTCGCGCGCGGTGCCGAACTGGCCCTGGGCCAGATCGAGCCGGGCCAGGTGATAGTGCGCATGACCGCCGGCTTGCCGGAACCGGGGATCCCGGCCCAGGTTGTCCAGGACGACCCGACCGCGCGCGGTGTCCCCCGCCGCCAGGTAGCACTCGCCCAGGGTCAGGCGGACCAGGGCCACACCGGTCGTCGGCAGATCAAGGTCGAGCAGCAGGCGCTCCAGGCGGCGCGCGGCCACCTCCGGTTCGTGCAGGACATCGCGGGTGTAGGCCGCCAACCGGATCTGAGAGGAATACAGGTATTCGCTGGATGGATTCACCTGGCGCACCAGGCCGAGCAGTTCGCCGAAACGGTCGGCCGCTAGGTGCGGGTCATCGCCCAGTGCACCCATGTCCAGGGCCAATTCGCAGACCTGGGCCAGCTGGTCGGACGCCCGCCGTCGGAGGACCAGATCCGGATTCGCCGGTCCGGAAAGGGTTTCCAGCACCGCCAGGAGATAGTCCACCGCGGGCTGGAGCTGGGGCCCATCGCCAATCAGTTCCAATTCCCTGACCAGCAGGACTGAATTCTGCAGCACCGAGGTGATGGACCCTCGCCCGACCATCAGGGGCTCCACCAGTTTCAGGGCCTTGTCGGTTTCCCCAGCGGCCACCAGGAGGTTGGCCGCCAGCAGGGCTTCCGCACCCTGCGCCTGCGGCTTTCCAGCATGTTCGATCAATCGTTCCAGGAACGGCGCGTGATCGGCCGGCCGGTAGGGACCTTCCAGGAGCTCGGTTCTCAGCAGCGAAATATTGAAAGGGTTCGCCTGAAGTTCGGCCGCGATCTCGTCGGCGGCCTCGGTCTGCTGGTCCATAAGCAGCAGCCCCACGGCGCGCTGGCGGCCCAGGAGCCTGTCCTCTTGAAGGATGACCCGCATGGAGTCGATGAGCGCGACGGCCATCGCCTGCCGGTCGGCCTGCTGAAGCAGATCGACGCTCACCATGGTGGCGCTGCGCCCGTTGGGATTGGTGGCGATGAACCGCCCTATGGACTGCAGGGCGCTGTCGGGCTGGTCCACGGCCAGCTGGGAGGAGGCCAACGACCGCCACAATCCCGGATTCCTGGTCTGGACCTGGAGGGCCTCCCGGCACAGAAGAATGGCCTCCTCATGATCTTCCTTGAGTTGCGCCAGCTTGATGCGGCGGGTCATGAGTTCCCGCTTGAGTTCATTGTGTTTGGACAGGTCTTCCAGGAGGGATTCCGCCCGGCTCAGGCTGCCCAGGGACAACAGACGGTCCAGTTCGATCAACCGGCGGCGCAAATTCAGGAGCGAATCCCGATTCATCGGCACGGTCTGCTGCTGAAGTTTCGGAGGGATTTTCAGACGGTCGGGCTGCGGATCGGCCGGTTGGGACCGGGGATCCTTTTCGGTCTGGCCGGCGGCCCGATCCGAGGACAAGCCCAGGAAAAACCCCATCGCCACGAGCAGCAGAAGTGGCCAGCGCCTGATGGTGCAGGAACAGCTCACGGCATGTCCCTCCCGTCGGGGGACCCGGATTCGGGCGCGGGCAGATTGTCCAGACGCCGCAGGGAATCCAGGGCCGTGAAGTAGCGGCGCACGAGGTCGCGGTATTCCAGCGGCGCTTTTTCCAGGGGCTGATAGCGCAGACGGAAAGGTTGATCCAGATCCTCACCGTCGGTGCCGTCGCGGCCGTCCTGGGGATCGAACAGTCGGGTGGCCGTCTGGCTTTCCCGCCGCGTGGTGTAGTCGCGGCGACGCACGGAATTCCTGGCGTCCAGCATGCGGCTAAGGATTCTTTCTTGCCTGACGAGGGTTTCTTCGCTGACCAGCCCGTCATCCAGTTCGCGACTGATCGTTTCCATGTTGCGGCCCATTTCCCCCAGGTCCCCCAGGACCCTTTCGCCTTCGGGCCTCTCTGCCTGGCGCTCCTCTTCGGCCATTTCGGCCATCTTGCCGGCCAGCCCCGCCTGCTCTTCTCCCAGGCGTTTCATCTGGGAGCGCATTTCCTGGCTCATGCCCCGGTTGGCCAGCATGCGGCGCAGTTCCTGGGTGGCGCCGTTCAACCCGGCCTGCTGCTGGGCCATCTGTTTGAGCTGCTCGCTCATCGAGGGCATGGATTGGCTGCTGGATCCTCCCCCGCTGCCGCCGGCCATCTGGGCCTCGGTCAACAGGCTGATCACCAGGCGGTTGGACGCCGCCAGACTTTCCCGGGCATGGACCCGGGCGACCTGGGAACGGTTCTCCTCCATGCCGCGCAGGCTGCGGCCCATTTCCTCGATCAATCCGTCCAGCTTCTTCAATAGCTTCATGATGCGATTGGGCGCTTCATCCATCAGTTGCGCCAGATTGTCCCGGACAACGACGGTCGCCTTCTGTACGCGGTGCTGGGCCCGCGTGAGTTCCAGGGAGCGCAGGTCCCGCAGGTCAGGCGGGATCACCGCCGCGATCTCCTCCTGCCGGGTGGACAGGGCCAGCAGATCGGCCGCCAGTCCCCGCAGCGACGAAACCTGTTCCATCTTCATGGCCATCTGCATGGCTTCCTGGGACTGGATCATGACGTGGTACAGGGCGCCCAGATCGCGCAGGGCCTGTTCCTGCATCTTGGCCGCCTGGCCGGGGTCCATCTTCATGAGCTGCTCCGAGGCTTCGCTCATCTTGCTTTCGCTCTGCTGCTGCTCCAGCTTTTCGAGGGCTTCCTCGAGGGCCGTCTCCATCTGATCCTGGCCCGCGGCGTCGGGATTTTCGGCATTCTGCTTCCGGAGTTCCTCCAGGGCCTCCTCCAACTTTTCGGTCAATTCCTTCAGCTCTTCGGTCAAGGCTTCCTGGCGTCGGGCCAGCTCTTCGGCGGAGGGAGTTTCCTGGTCGGTCGCCCCTTCTTCTCCCTGCTCCTGTTGGCCTTCCTGACCTTCCTGGCCTTCCTGACCTTCTTCACCTTCCTGGCCCTGTTCACCCTCCTGGCCTTCTTTACCCTCCTGGCCTTCCTGACCCTCTTCTCCCTCTTGGCCTTCCTGGTTTTCTCCACCTTCCTGGCTTTCTTCACTCTCCTGGGCGGCGGCCTGTTCCTTTTCCAGCTGACGGCTGAGGTCCGCGAGTTCCTGCTGCTTGCGGATCATCTGTTCCAACAGCGAAGCCAGACCTTCCAGCTGCTGCTCCTGGGCCATGCGTTTCATCATGGCCAGGGCGGCGTCCAGGCGACGTGCCATGTCCTTCTGGTTGCGGGCCACTTCCTGCATCGCGCGGGCCACCTCGTCGGGCGACACCTGACCCGAGGCCTCTTCCATTTTCTTCAGAAGATCGTTGAGCCGTTCGCTCCCCGACTGGGAGAGCAGTTCGGAAACCTCTTCGGCCTTGTCCTGCTGGGCCTCGGAGGTGAGCTGGCTCGCGGCCAGGCGGTCCAGTTCCTCCTGGAGCTGCCGCGCCACCCGGGCCAACTCTTCCTGGAGGGTCTTTTGCCGCTCGATGGCGGCCTCCATCTCCTGCTGACGCGCCCAATCGGGGAGGGGATTCTTCATCAGTTCCCGGGTCAGCCGGTCAAGGTCCGCATCGAGTTCGCCGCTGCGGCGACGCATTTCCTCCAGCTCACTGCGACGCTCCTCGCTGGTCTCCGCCTGGCGCGCCAACACGTCGGCGGCCGAGGGCAGGACCAGCCTGACCACCCGAGACCGTGTCCGGGCAGGCGGTCCCGGCTTTCGGTTGTCCACCGCATCGACGACCAGTTCAAGGGCATCGCCCGCCACCAGATCCAGATTGGCGGCGGTGATTTCCAGAAGAAAGCGAACCCGCAGATTCGACCCATCGGTCCCCGCATCGTTGGTTTTTACCCCGAGAGGACCGGCCGCGGTGGAAAGGGTGACGGCCGCCTGGGCGGACCGCCAGAAACGACCGCCGGTCCAATTCCCATCGGCCTTGTCCGCAGGGGCCTCACCGGCGGCCTCGGTCCGCACCAGGAGGTCCAAACCGGCCAGCCCGTAGTCGTCGGCGGCCTCGACCTCGAGCGTGAATTCCCCGGAAACCGGCAGGATCCCGTCATCGTCGGCCCGCACCAGACGCACGGCCGGTGCGGCGTCTTCAGCGGCAGCCACTTCATACAGAAGCGGCGAAATATTTCGCAGTCCGAAGGAGTCCTGCAGCGTCACGGTAAAGGCCGCCGCTTCGGCGATGTGCAGGGTGCCGCTGACGATCAGGGAATCCACGGCCATGGCCAGGGAATCCCCGGAGGCGGTCACGATGTGGCCCCGATCCACGGGATGGTTCACGGTCCCGACCAGCTGCACCATGCTTCCAGCGGGCACTTCGAACCAGGTGGGCACGCGGGCCATGTCCTGGATCGGGAGCCGGGTGTAGGCGGGCGGACTCACCCGCGCCGACAACCCGGTCAGCAGGGGATGATGACGCACGGCCACCTGTCCAACCTCCGTGACCATGGCTCCCCGCACGAATCTCCAGGAAAAATCTTCCCGCACTTCCGGGAACAGGGCGGTCCACTTGCGGTAGGGTTCCGGCAGACCGGGGGCCGCCGCGTAGACGCTTTCGGTCCGGGTATCCAACCCCTGCCACAGACCGCTGCCGATGCGGATCTCACAGGCGGGCGGCTCTGGGTCGTCTGCGAAATCCAGGGCCGCCAGCTGCATGTCCTGGCCCGCAATCACAAAATCACGATCACTCACTCCGTAGAGACCGACCAGTGAAACCGTGACCGGATCGGGCCAGGGTTTCGCCAGCCGTTTCGCTCCCCGCCATAGATCCTCTGGACCAGTCACTGCCAGCAACAGTCCCAGACACCCCACGGCCAGCAGGCCCAGACTCCAGGTACGAAATCCGGGCAGGACCAGAACCTGGTCCGGATCCAGGGTATCGAGAATCGTATCGGCACGCCCGAACAGCCGCCGGCGCAGCTCCATTCGGACGGGATGGTTGCCGCCCCAACGGTCGGGCAGCCGGGCCGCCTCCTCGGCGGACACCAGGATGTTGGCGAAATCCCCGCGACCCTCGATGTTGCGGACGAGGTCCCGTCGACGGCGCCACGGCCGCAGGGGCTCCACCAGGAATTTCCCCACGGCCAAGACCAACACCAGCACCAGGGACATGGTCAGGCCCCAGGCGAAAAAGACCGCCGGCCCCTTTTCCCCTCCGGCAACCCAGGTCGCCAACAACAGGGAACCCCCGCCAACCGTCAGAGCCCGCACCAACCCGAAACCCAGGGCACGCCTGCGCGTGAGCGCCAACAGGCGCCCGAGCCGGGTCTGGAAGGAGGAGTACTGCTTCTCGGTGGCCATGCTGTCTTTCCGGTCAGGGATGGGTCAGTGCGTACATCAGGATGTTGACGGCCATCTTTGCCGCCGCCTCACGGACTTCAGGGGGGTCGCCGTGGACAGCCGGGTCCTCGAGCCCGTCACCGATGTCCGAGGAATAGGAATAATAGAGAACCAGACGCCCGTTCCTGAAAACGCCGTAACCCCGCGCCGGTTCCCCATCGTGTCTATGGATCTTCGGCAATCCGGACAATTTATAAAACGAATGATAGATCGGATGGTTGCCCCCGATCGGTTCCAACTCGTTGTCCGGGAACAGCTGGGCGACCATTTCGCGGAACGAAGGATCCAGCCCGTAGTTGTCGTCGGCGTATAGGAAGCCGCCGGCATCCAGGTATCGGCGCAGTTCCCCCCGCTCCCGGTCATCCAGGGCAATGCGCCCGTGGCCGGAAAGATACAGGAAGGGGTAGCGGTACAGATCCTCGCTGTCCAGGGTCACCACCACATCCGTGGCCGCGGTGGGAATACCTGTCCTTTCCCTGAACTCGGTCAGCCAGTTGGGGAGGCTGCTGGGATCGCAATACCAGTCCCCCCCGCCTTCATAGTGCAGCCGGGCGATCCGCACTTCGGGCTCTTCGACCGGACGCCCGATCGCAGGCGACATAAGTGCGGCATGGACCAATACCGTCAGGACCAGGCCGGCGACCTGTCCGGTTCGCGAATGAACATTCATGAATCTTCGGGATCCCTTTCCACCGGTGTGCCAACAGGGAGGGTCAGTTCCGCGACGGCGCCGGGGCCGTCGTCGCGGTTGGCCAACGTGATGTCGCCGCCCATCCGATCCGCCAGATTCCGGCTGATCGCCAGGCCCAATCCCGTACCTTTGCTCTTGGTTGAAAAATACGGGTCAAACAGTCGATCGGCCACCTCGGCGGGCAAACCGGAACCGTTGTCGGTCCAAACCAGGGTGACCCGATCGCCGGTGACCCGCCAGGTGATGCCGAGGGTTAACCGTTCTTCGGGCCGGGCCGCATCCAGGGAATTCTGCATGAGATTCCCAAGGATCTTCTGCAGGGATTCCCGGTGGGCCTGGACCAGGGGCAGCGGATCGGGGGCCATATCCACCGCGGGCAGGGAAATCCCCGCCGCCCGGGCCACTTCCTTTTCCTCGGTGCGGATATCGGGCCCGACGCCGTATCCGGCCAGGACCTCGGCCACCATGGCCTGCAGATCCACCTCTTCGGTTTCCAGTTCCCCCGGCCGACCGAGCAGGCTGAATTCTCCGGCGATGCTCCGCAGCAGGGTGACCTGGTTCAGCACCCGGTCCACCGTTTCGGTGACGATCCGGTCCAGCTGGGGATGCTGGTCGTTCCAGGCCTGGCCCAGCAGCTGCACCGACAGCTGGATGGGTGTCAGGGGGTTCTTGATCTCGTGGGCCACCTGGCGGGCCAGCTCGGCGTTGATGGCCATCTTCTTGTTGTCCAGGAACTCGGTGACGTCTTCGAAGACGAGCATGGTGTCGGTGCGGCCGTCCGGCAGGTCCAGCGGCGCCATCGCCCCGCGCAGGGTGCGGCGGCCGTCCTCACTGGACAATTCTCCGCCCACCCGGTTGGCACCGGCGGCCAGTTGGCGGAATCCCGCCAGCAGCCTCGAGGCGCTCTCACCGTCGTCTGCGCCCGGCAGGAATCCCTCCAGGATGTCCCGCCCCGCAGGGTTGAGCGCCACGATTTCTCCTTCGGTGCCCAGGACCGCCACGCCGACGGTCACCCGGTTCAGGACCGTGGTCAAAAACTGTTCCCGGGCGGCCAGGGTGTCCCGGGCCGTTTGCAGTTCATCGCGCATGAGGCTGAAGGCACCGGCCAGCCGACCGATTTCATCGGAGCTGGGATCCGGCAGCGGCGCCCGGAAATCCCCCTGGGCCAAGGACCGGGTGGCCGTCAACAGCAGGCGCAGGGGCCGGAAGATGTTCCAGGACATGAGCAGGGCCAGCATCAGGGCCGTCAACAGGATCAGGTTGGCCAGCCCCGTCAGAAACAGCACCGTTTCCCGACGCTGGGCGGCGTATTCCCGCTCCCGGTCCGGGAACGTGAGCGCCAGGACCGCCGGCAGCCGCCGCGGCCGCAGTTCCCCCCGCTGGTTCCGCCCGAAGGCAGGCAGAGGCTGGGCCCCGGTGAAGGCGAAGGGCCGTCCGGGGGCGGCAAAGACGGCCTGCCCGCCGGGATGGTCCAACAGAGGACCCATAGCTGCCGGGACGGCCAGCAGGGCAGCCTCGCCGGAAAAAACGGTCGCCGGTTGGCTGGCCACCACCGGTTGGCCATCGAAACGCACCATGGCCTCCCCGTTGACCAGATCTGCCAGACTGCCCACCAATCCCGCATCCAGGACCTGCCGGTAGAAAAATGACCCCTGGGTCCCGGTCCCCGAATGCCCGAGGTTGTCCCCGGGACCGTCCGTTGCACCGGGCAGGAAATCCTCCAGTTCGATGGGGATCACCGTCCCGACGTACAGCTCTCCCGAATCCCTGATCATCACCAGGGGCGCCTCGCGGCCGGCGGCCAGAAGGTCGCGGGCCTGGGCCTCGTTCAGGTTGCTGAGGGTTTCATCCAACAGGAGTTGCCCATCCGGTCCAAACACCATGCCCTGCCGCACGTCCATGGGGCCCACGGGCCGGTTGCCCGACAGCTGGCCTTCGAGCAGGTCGCCGATATATTCGCTGGCCGCCAGGGAACGGGCCTGCTCCACCAGCAGGCCGCGCAGCTGTTCCACCGCCAGCGCCAGGCCCGACCGTGTCTGGGCTCGGGCCTCGCCGCGCACCCGATTGTGACCCACCTTGTCCACCGAGGTGCCGACCACCAGCAACAGGACCAATCCCAGCAGCAGATATCCCGCCAGAAACCGTTCCTGGAATCCGGGACGCCAGGGCTCTGCTTCGGGCCGTGTGCGATCCGCCACCAACCACCTGTGGGTCTGGATGGCTCCGAACAACAGGAACAGGAGGGCCAGGTTCAGGAGCATGAGACGGGACAGGTCCAGCAGGTCGTCGCGGAAACCGGATTGCTGCAGGCCCAGCAGGAATCCTTCGCCCGCCGTCCGCGCCGCTTCCGGTGGCAGATAGTTCCATTGACAGAGCCAGGTGCGCCCCCCCAGGGGAATTTCCGCCAGGGTACGGCGGCCTGCACGCAAGTCCTCCACCACTCGATCGGTTTCGGGGCCGGGAAAACCTGCGTGGCCGGCTTCCAGCCAACCGGTGTCGTCGGCCCGAAGAAGAAGAAGGGGCCGATCCACTTCGGCCCGGGGCCGGTAGCCAGCGGCCCTCAGATCCGGACCGCCGCCCAGTTCACGCAGCAAGGTCGGGATGTGCCAGGACCGGACCGGCAGTTCGACGCGGATCCAGCCCCTGCCCTCGGTCCGGGCAACTTCGGCGGCGACGACTTCCTCCTGCCCCCCGGTATAGATCCGCCGTTCGGTCTGGAAAATGATGTCCCGGTCGTCGGCCACAGCGAGGCCGTCCATCCCGACCCAGGCCGAACGGGACACGATCTCGTACTGGTAGGTGCGCAGGAATCCCTGGGCGAAAAAACTTTCTTCGTCCCCTTCGTCGTCCACCAGCTGGACCAGGCAGGAATAACCGAGATCCCTCAAGGCGGAATCCCGCCACAGGGCCCAGGCCGGTTCATCCCGCCAGACCTCGGATCGCTCGCCCGCACCAGGGAAGGTTTCCTCGTCCTGCTCGACCATTTCCTCCAGGACGCTGCCCAGCAGGATCCGGGTCCATTCCTGATCCGCCTGGGTGATGACCGCTCCCCGGCGCTGGAGCCAGGAGCGCTGGGCCTGGTCGTAGACTTCCCGCAGGGAAGCGTAGTTCCAGACGACGGTCACCAGAAGGATCATCGGCCAGGCGAATCGCCGTGAAAATTTTGGACGGGCCAACAGCGCCGGAGCCACCGACCACAGGACCATGACCACCACGGCGGCCAACAACCGGCTGGCCCACCACAGGTCACCCCCCAGGAAGCTCACCAGATAGGTGGCCACACCCGCGGCGATGGCGCCGCCGACCCATCCCGGGACTTCCTCCCGTCGGGGCCAGGTGCGGCGTGCGGCCAGCCCCGCCACCAGGGCGGTTAAACCGAAGGCCATCAGCATGAGGGAAATCTGCAGGCCCCAGAAGGAAAGGGAAGACAGGGACACCCCCGTGCCCACCAGACGGGCGTTGGCGTTCTCCGCCAGCAGGCCCGAGAAGAAACGCAGCCACAGCAGGACAAGTCCGGCGGACAGTCCGAAGATCGGGCCCAGGGCCGGTCCACGCACGGGCCAGGGAGTGCGCAGCCGCGAGTAGGCGGTTCCCCGGATCACGCCCAGAACCTGCAGCAGGCGCCACGATGTCACGGCGACCAGCAGCGCCGTCAGCAGGGCGTCGGCCACCGAGGCGAACCAACCGAAGGCGAACGGGGTGGCGAAATAGGCGGGGTCCACCAGGCTGAACAGGGAGCCCGGGTCCGCGGGAAAGGGCTGCCCCGGAAAGGCCGAGGTCACCCATCGCAGCAGCTCCGCGGCGACGAGGTAGGCCCGGCCGACCCAGAGGGCCGCCACGAAAACCAGGGGCCCGGCGAAAACCCGGGCGCCGGCCGCAAGAAGCACCGTCCAGGCGATCAGGCCGATCAACAGGAACCTTGATCGCCGACCTATGGACCCTCCGGCCCAGTGATCATCCGCCACCGAAAGACGAACAGCCACCTCCGGCATGCTGTCCAAAAGCACGATGTCCATGACCGGCTGTCCTTGACGGTCGGTCGTGGAACTAACCAGGCCGCCCTCGTGAACCCGCAGGTCGATCCCCGTGGGGAATCCCCGGGTTGATCCGTTGGCAGATTTCCGGTCCAGGGAAATTTGGAGCTCCAACCAGCCCCCCCCGGTGAGCCTGCGCATTTCGCGCAGATACCAACGCCCACGGTGGTGGACCAAGGCCCGGTGTGAGGTTCCGTCTACGCCCTGCACTTCGGTGCCCGGTAACCTCGGCAGCGGGTCGGCCCCCTCGCTCCAGGCGATACGTTCCGGCCCGTCCCACAATACCGCCCCCAATGGGAAGACCCTTGCATGGGGATACGCGTCCTGCCAGAAGGATGAAATATCCTGCAGATTGCGGAATCCTCCCCCACCTACGACGGAGGTCCCGCCAGGGGAAACCATGGGGTCGAATTCCTCGGCAGACAGGCGTTCATCCAGAAGGTTAAGGCCGGGGACCAGGGCAATGACCATGCCCCGGGCCTCGTCCAGTTGGCGGGTGGGATCGTACCTCAGAGAGGCCGGCAGTTTGTCAGGCCCGCCAACGGACAGGAATCCGAGCCCGATCATCAGCAGGACCAGGGCGGCGGCCAGGGTGAGGACACGGGAAACCAGGACCGAAAGAGTGCGATCATCGGGCCGTGCGACCAGTTTCCAGGAGCGCAGAACCACCAGGATCTGCAGGACGGAAAGGGCCAGGAACAGCAGGGGCCACGGCAGGCGGGGGGCCCCCGACCCGGTGCCTGCCAGATACAACAAAGTCCCCTGTCCAGCCAGACAGAGAACTCCCGTGGTCAGTAGAACCCGGACCCGCAGCCAGGGCATCGGCGGCCTCCCTACCTGATCTTGTTGATCTCCGCCAGCCACCACCGGTCACCCTGCTTCGCCAGCACGCAGACCAGTTTCATCTCCTGGATCTTTTCGGAGTCGGGCCGGCGGCGTTGCCAGACCGCCATCCCGTGGACCCGGTTGCCGGCGGAGGCATCCTGCGTCTTGTCGAAGGTGAAAATCAGAGTCCGATGGGACTGGAACACGTTCTTGAAATAATAGAAGGCCTGGCTGGGGCTGTAATGGGTGGAGCGTTCAGGGTCGCCGCCCGTGCCCACCGTCAGACC
>CBDTUS010000018.1:0-31840 GCA_965363725.1 uncultured bacterium
CCTTTAAAAGGCCTCATCTTTGACTCTCATTACGATCCCTTCCGAGGAACCGTCGTCCAAACCCAACATAAATACCCTGCGCGCCATGTTACTTCCTTTGGCCGATGCAAAAAATCCCGAGCCCGTGTCATTCAGGTCAAGCAAGTTTAAATCATCTCCCTTCAACCCGCACCCTGATTCGGCGATAGTTATTGAAGTTGCATCCGACGGGCATTGGGATATAACTTCCGATCGGGCCGGCTCCGGAGCCTGAAATCGGGTTCAACCACCAGAGAAACGAATGCTGCGTCAATCTTCAGTCCTCTTCATGGCCAAGGTCATCGGGTTCGGAATCCGGATCATCCTGCCCGTCTTCCTCGTGCGCATCCTGACCAAGGCCGATATCGGGACCTACAACCAGTTCTTCCTGGTCGAAATCCTGATCCAGGCCATTTTCCAGTTCGGCATCAACCAGTCGCAATACTACTTCATTCCCCGGGACCAGAAAAACTCCGGCGGGTATTTCCTGAACAGCCTGTTGCTGAATCTGGTCTTCTTCGGCTTCGGTTACGCGCTGATCGGAATCTTCAGAAGTGAACTGTCCAGCCTGCTGGGCCTCCCGGTCATCGAACGATTCTATTGGTATCTGGCGGCCTATTCGGTCCTGATGCTGCTGAACATCTCGACCCAGATCTACATGGTCGCCCGCGAGCATGTCACCGCCGCCGCGGTCTACGACGTATCCCGGCAGGTTCTGGCCAGCATCGCCACCCTGGTCGCGGCCTACCTGACCCGGGACCTGAAGATCATCGTGTTGGCCCTGATCGGATCCCGTGTGATCAGCCTGGCCCTGGGGTTGCTCTATGTCCATTTCATACAGAAGGGATTCCGTTCACAGCGCTACTTCTTCGGCATCTGGAAGCAGGTGCGATATGGGGTGGTGCTGGGACTGGCCGGCATGCTGGGAACGATCATGTTGCGCATGCACGAAGTGGTTGTCAGCAAATTCTACGACATCGAGACCTACGCGGTGTACGCCCAGGGTCTGAAGCAGATTCCGATCCTCATGTTTTTCACCCAGTCCCTAGCCCCGGTCGCCCTGGTCCGTTTTGCGAAGCTGGAAAAGGAAGGGAACTGGGAGGGCATCAGGCAACTCTGGAACGAGGTCCTGGGCGCCATGTTCGCCGTGGGGATTCCCGTCACCTTGTTCTTCATCGTGGTGGCCCAGCCCCTGGTGGTCTTCATGTATACCGATCAGTACATCGACGCGGTGCCCATTTTCCGGATCAGCGCCATCGCTATGCTGTTCCACCTGCTGAATCCCACCTTGATCTTGAGGGCGCTGGACCGGAACGACGTGACTCTGAAGGTCAACATCGTCATGCTGGTGATCCTGCCGGCGGCACTTTATTTCGGCATGAAGAGTTTTGGGCTCGTCGGGATCATTTCAGCCCACGCCATTGTCCTCATTGGTGGAAGATTGATTATCCATGCCGTGCTAAACACCCTGACGCCCGTCTATCTGCCCTATTTCGCACCCCGGACCGCCATCCTGGATTTCTACCACAAGGCCTTCTTCAAGACCCGGGAATGGGTTTCCAATCGTTTGAGCAAGTAGACGGATTCAGGACAGGATTTTGTAGCCGTTGTCCCGGAGCGCCGGGACAAACCCCGCACCGACGATCATCTCCTCGAGATCCGTGCGGGTCAGCGGATGACTGACTCCGGCCGCCGATACCACGCTCTCCTCCATCATCAGGCTGCCCAGGTCGTTGGCCCCGTAGTAGAGCGTGAGCTGGCCGACGGCCTTGCCCTGGGTGACCCATGAGCTCTGCAGGTTGGCGAAGTTGTCCAGCGCGATGCGCGAGATGGCCAGGGTACGCAGGTAGTCCGTCGAACCCAGGTAACCGATCGATTCGACCTGCCGGCGCAGGGCCGGATCGTTCATCAGCGGGGTGCCGTTGGGCTGGAAGGTCCAGGGGATGAAGGCGGTGTAGCCGCCGGTCCTGTCCTGGCTCTCCCTCACCCTGAGGAAATGCTCGACCCGCTCGGCGTAGGTCTCGACGTGGGCGAACATCATGGTGACCGTGGTCGGCAGCCCCACCAGGTGGGCTTTTTCCATGATGTCGATCCATTCGCCGGCCATGGCCTTGCCCGGAGCGAGGATCCGCCGCACGCGGTCGCTGAGGATCTCCGCCCCGCCCCCGGGAATCGAATCCAGCCCGGCAGCCTTGAGCTTGTCCAGCACCACCATGGTGTCCAGGCCGTTCAGGCGCGCAAAGTGCTGGATCTCGCTGGGTGAAAAACCATGGATCCAGATCGCCGGCCAGCTCTCCTTGATGCCGCGCAGCATCTCTTCGTAGTACTCCAGGCGTTTCTTGGGATGGTGCCCGCCCTGCAACAGGATCTGGCGTCCGCCGGCCGCTTCGACGGTGCGGCACTTCTCCAGGATCTCGTCCAGACTGAGCAGGTAGTCGTCGCCGTCGCCCTGGTGACGGTTGAAGGCGCAGAAACCGCAGTCCGCGTAACACAGGTTGGTGTAGGTGACGTTGCGGTCGATGATGTAGGTGACCGTGGTCGGGTCGGTTCTCTGCAGGCGAAGCTGATGGGCCGTGTGTCCCAGGTCGTGCAGGGAGGCCTCCTCGAAAAGGATGATCAGCTCGCCGCCGGTCAGGCGCCGGGACAGGGCCTCGTCCAGCAGCTCGGCGGCCAGCTCCGAGGTGGTGGTGGGCACCCGGTAGGGTTCGACTTCCATCAGAACAGGTTCGGGATTCCCCAGCTCCTTCTGCTTGAGGTCCACCAGTTCCTGGTACTTCTGGGGATCCATGGGGCCATGGTCCGCGGGTCCGGAAAATGAAGGCAAGATCTACCTCGCTATGATCGAAGGGGCCGAACCGTCCGGAACGACCCCGTACTGAACGCAGTATTGGTGAAACCGGTGCAGGCCGGCCATTTCGTCGTCCCCGAGAACGTAACGCAGGGAGTGACGGAAATAATAGTCCAAGGCCGCGGGTGTCGCCTCTCCCCGGTGCCCGAGGCGGCCGGCGGCCGCTTCACGGGCGGCGATTTCCCCGAGGCGGGCCATGCCGTGATCGCGGGCGGTGGTCAACAGGCCGGCCAGTTCCCCGAGAGCCTGTTCTGAGAAACGATCGGTAAAATCCGGAGCCACTGCCCAGGCCGCGAAGACAAACGGCAGGCCGGTCAGATCCAACCAGGCCTGGCCCAGATCGTAACCGAAGACATCGGTGGTTCCGGTTTCCCGCAGGTCCCTCTCGTACTCGAAACAGCGATCCCCGATGACCAGCGTTCCCTGCCCGACCTCGGGGCGCCAACCGCACACGGGTTCCGTTTCGGTGAAGGTGGGCCGAATGCTGAACTGTTCCGCAAGCAGGATGCGCAGCAGGGCCACCGAGGTCCGGGATCCCCGGTCCACGGCCACCGTCATCAAATCGGCAGGGTCACCCCGGTGGAACAACTTCACGCTGTCCACCTGGCCGCGGCAGGCGATGCCCGTGGCCGACAACATGCCCCCACTGGCGCCGCGAAAGATCTCCACCACCGGCAGCAGGGCCACGTCGGCCCGACCGTCATTCAGCGTGTCCGCCAGCAGACTGGGCAGGGCGCGGCTCAAAGCGACACGCGGGTCCCCGGTCTGTTCGAACCAGTCGATCAGGGGAATCGTGTTCAGGAACGAGACAGCGGCGACGGCATAGGACATGACCTGGAAAGCCCCGGAAAAATTTCCCGGGGTCGGTCCCCGGAGACGAAAATATTCAAAATGACCTGCGCCGAAACAATAGGGTATGGCCGATGGGACTTCAAGCGAGCCGGGAACCTCCCCACCCGGCTCCCCGCCTGATAAGGGTTGAAAAATCATGAGGATGTGGTATAATTCTTCATTGGTTTCCCATCCTACAAACCCTTTCCATTCCCCAGGTTAGTGAGGCATGAGTCTCCCCGTCATCTGCTTCGTAAGCATGGAAGTCTACCCCAATCTCCGACCCGGGATCGCGGAGGAGGCTGGCGGCGCCGGGTTCCAGATCATCCAGCTGGCTACGGGGCTTCGCGGCCGGGGCTATCCGGTGAGCTTCGTCGTCGGGGACTACGGACAGGAATTCCACGAACACATCGACGGGTTCGATGTCTTCCGTTCCAACAAGGTGGCCTACGACCGCAGCCTGACCCGAAGCCTGGCCAATCTCTGGCGCCTGTTCAAGGCGATGCGCGCCGCCCGGGCCGATCATTTCGTTTTGCGCTCCACCCGGTACCTTTCCTTTTTCGTCATGCTGTACGCACGGCTGCTGGGCGCCCGCTATACGTTCATGGTGGCCAACCGGCCCCACTGCCTGCGGGGCGAGCTCGAAAGCCTGCCCCCGATGTTCGGTCGCCTGTATGAGACCAGCCTCAACAAGGCCAACCGGGTGACCGTGCAGTCCCACGAACAACAGATCCTGTTGAAGGAAAATTTCACGATAGAAGGAATCGAAGTGCCCAACGGCATTCAGGTGCCCCCATATGCCGGCCCGGGACTCGACGCCCCCTTCGACATTTGCTGGGTGGCCTCGTTCAAGATCCAGAAACGCGCCGATCAGCTCATCGAGATCGCCCGCCTGCTGCCCGGACGGACCTTCCTCGTCGTCGGCGGGCCGGGGCCGGACCTCGGCTATTCCAGGAAACTCATGGACGAACTCGCCACCTTGCCCAACGTGACCTTCGAGGGTTTTGTCGCTCCGGACCAGGTCGGCGGGGTCTACGAGCGAGCCCGGATCTTCCTCAACACCTCCGACTGGGAAGGCTTCCCCAACGGCTACCTCTACGCCTGGTCGCGGGGCCTCCCCGCCTGCACCCTGAAAATCGATCCGGACGGTGCGGTCACCGGCCGGGATCTCGGAATCGTGGACCCGAACCCGTCCGGGTTGGCCCGGCAAATGGAAGCATTGCTGGAGGACCCCGACCGGTACTCCGCCATGTCCCGGCGCTGCCACGACCACGTCCAGAATCACCATGGTTTTGACCATGCGGTCGACATGTTCATCGCCGCTTTGCCGAATTGATCACCACATCTTGGCGCTTCACTGTTGCGGCCCGCTGGACGATAATTGCAGTGAAGGTAATCGCCCCGGATAACTGGAGGACCCTGCCTTGAAGATTCTCGCTCAGACCATGAAGGACGGCTCCGTTGTGGTGATGGAAGCCCCCGCCCCCCTGTTGGCTCCCGGTTTCGTGCGGGTCAGGACCCTGTATTCCGCCATCAGCCCGGGCACCGAAGGGAACAAGGTGGTCACCGGGAAAAAATCCCTTCTCGGCAAGGCCCGGGCCAAGCCGGATCAGGTCAAGCAGGTCATCGGCATGGTCGGTCAATTGGGGCTCCGCAACACCATCCAGAAGGTGCGGGACAAACTGGAAGGTGCCCAGCCCCTGGGATACAGCCTGGCCGGCGAGGTCCTCGAGGTGGGTGAAGGTGTCGACAAGGTCCGGCCCGGCGACCTGGTGGCCTGTGCAGGTGGCGGCTACGCCAATCACGCCGATGAAGTGGTCGTTCCCGTCAACCTGACCGCCAGGATCCCCGCGGGTGTTTCGGCCGAGGCGGCCTCAATGACCACCCTGGCGGCCATTGCCCTGCAGGGAGTTCGCCTGGCCAGCCCCACCCTGGGGGAAAACGCCGTGGTTATCGGCCTGGGTCCTATCGGACTGATGGCCTGCCAGATTCTCAAGGCCAACGGCTGCCGGGTGTTCGCGGCCGACATCTCGGCTGACGCCGTGGACCGCGCCCGCACAGTGGGCCGGGCGGACGTGGTGGCGCGCCTGGGCTCCGATCCGGTCGAGGCCATGATCGCCGACTTTTCCCGCGGTCCTGGCGCCGACCTGGTCCTCATCTGCGCAGCCACCGCGAGCAGCGAACCCGTGGTCACTGCAGGCAAGGTATGTCGGCAGCGCGGTCGGGTCGTCGTGGTAGGCGCCGTGGGCATGGATCTTCCCCGCGCGGACTACTACGAAAAAGAGATCGGTTTCAGCGTTTCCTGTTCCTACGGCCCGGGCCGCTACGATCCCTCCTATGAAGAAGGCGGTCTGGACTATCCCTACGGGTTTGTCCGCTGGACAGAAGGCCGCAACCTGGAAGCCGTCCTGGACCTGATGGCCGACGGCGTTTTCGACCCGGTGGCCCTGGTGACCCACCGCTACAAGTTCGAGGATTCCCCGCGGGCCTACGACCTGATTGCCGGACGCAGCGAACCTTACTGCGGCATCTTGGTGGAATACCCCGACACCCCACCCGCTCCGGTGGAGAAGGTCACGCTCAACCCGGGGATCAGGACCGAAGGCAAGATCCGCGTCGGTTTTGCCGGCGCCGGGTCCTTTGCCCAGACCTTTCTGCTGCCGACCTTCCGCGATGACTCCCGCACCGTCCTGGGGCCCATCTTCACCCGCACCGGCTTGACGGCTGCGGATGTCGGCCGGCGGCAGGGCTTCGCCGAAGCGGTGGATTCCGCCGACGCCGTCGTCGCCGACCCCGACACCCAGGCGCTGGTGATCGCCACCCGGCACGACCAGCACGGCCCGTTGGCGCTGGCCGCCCTCGAAGCGGGCAAACACGTTTTCGTGGAAAAACCCCTGTGCCTGACCCTCGACCAGCTGCGAGCCATTCATGACCAGGTACAGAAACAGGCCCAGAACGGCGGCCTGCCCGTGCTACAGGTGGGATTCAACCGCCGTTTCTCCCAGGCTGCCGGCCAGGTGAAACGGCATTTCGGAAACCACGACGGCCCCCTGTCCATGATGTACCGCATCAGTGCCGGCCACATCCCCCGCGACCACTGGACCCAGGACCCGGTCCAGGGCGGCGGCCGGATTTTGGGCGAGGTCTGCCACTTCATCGATCTGATGCAATTCGTTTGCGGTGCCGATCCGGTGGCCGTATCGGCGATGGGCCTCTCCTGTGACAGCAGCGAGGTCCGGCCGGACGACAACCTGGTCATTTCCCTGAAATTCGCCGACGGATCCGTCGGCAGCATCGGCTACTTCGCCGAAGGCGCCCCGAACATGCCCAAGGAACAACTCGAGGTCCTGGGGTCCGGCCGCAGCGCCGTCCTGGACAATTTCCAGAAGGTTACCCTCTTCTCTGGCCGCGGAAAATCGACCAAACGCTGTTCCGGAAAGGGCCACAGCGAGGAAGTGAAGGCCTTCCTGGATGGAGTCCAAAAGGGTGAGAGTCCCATCCCGGTGTTGTCCCAGCTGGCCACCACGCTGGCGGCCATCAGGATCGTGGAAGCCTTGGCCTCAGGCCTGACCGAAACCGTGGACCTGGCGGAGTTGGGCCCCACCGATGGCTGACCTGGTTTCTTCCCTGGACAGGACCGAGTCCCTCATCAGGGACGAGGACTATCGGGGTTACGATCCCTACGACGGCCTCGCCTCTCCCCTGTTTCGCCTGCCGGTTCTCGATCGGGCCCGGCTGCCCCGCTGGGGATTTCAGCAGATCCTCAAGAGGCTCCCTTTCCAGATACGGCCCCTGCTCGGCATCGCCAAGGGTTACAACCCCGTGACCCTGGCCTTGTGCGCCCAGGGCCTGACCTGGCGGGACATGGCCGCCGGAGAAAAAACCCGGGGCCAGGAGGTCGCTCGGCTGGTCGGCGAACTCGACCGTCTGCGCACCCCGGGTTTCAGCGGATCCTGCTGGGGTTACGACTTCCACTGGCAGGCCCGATACGCCGACTTTCCTGCGGGCCATCCGACCGTCGTGGCCACCGGGTTCATCACCCATGCCCTGTTCACCATCTGGCATTTCTATGGCTTGGAGCGGGCCCGGGACCTGATTCTCGAAGCGGTGCCCTTCGTCCTGCGGGATCTGAACCGGACCACCGATGGGGATACCTTTTGCTGGTCCTATTCCCCGACCGACCACCAGGAAGTCCTCAACGCGACCATGAAGGGAGCCCGACTGTTGGCCCAGGCCGTTTCCCTGGGCGGCGACCCGGCCTGGTCCGAGGAGGCAAGATCGACCATCCGTTACGTCGTGTCACGCCAGAACGAATCGGGCAGCTGGCCCTACTCCATCGGGGACGCACGTTCCTGGGCCGACCATTTCCATACCTGCTACAACCTCGACTGCCTGCACGAATACCGGGAACTGTCCGGCGACACGGCCTTCGATGAGGCCCTGGAAAAAGGCCTGGCCTACTACCTCGCCAACTTCTTCACCGACGAGGGCATCCCCAGGTACTACGACCGGTCCACCTATCCCATCGACGCCACCTGCTGCGGTCAGGCATTGCTGACCCTTCTGCGGTTCGGCCGGACGGAACAGGCCCTCAAAACCGCCGATTGGATTCTGGCCCACATGGCCCTCCCCAACGGGGGATTCAAATACCAGATCCACCGGAACTACGAGAACCGGATGCTCTATATGCGCTGGTCGGTGGCCTGGATCTTCGGGGGGCTGGCGAATCTGGAACGGGCCCTGGCAGTCAGGGAAGCTGAGGATCCCGCTCCCCATTCAGGGTGATTTTTTCCAAATTCTTCTGCATTTCCCTCACTTCTTCCGTGCCCGCGCGGTAGAGGTTCCGTTCGTTGAACTTGGTGGTCAGGACCAGGGAAATCAGAACGAAGCCCAGGGGGATGAGGTAGGGAAGGAAACGTCGCCATTTGCGGCGTCCGAGCAGATTGCTGGTCCCATTGGCTCCCGCGGCCAGAACCACACAGAAACCCAGTGAAGTCAGATACAGATGATTGAGATTGAGCCACGATCCCGAGGCCGTGATCCCCGTGAAAGGAAGCAGGGTGATGAAGGTCCAGGCGATGAAGAAACGCACCGCCTTGCTCCCGAACACGAACCCGAAGAAACTGTAGGAGAGGATGGCCAGGGCGATGAAAAACCGGATGGGGGTCCGGGCTTCCCACAACCAGGTGACGAAGAACGGCACATCATCGATCAGGCGCGTGTTCTGCATGGGGAAGAACATCAGGGTCAGATACCGGAAGACGGTTTTCAGAGATTCCGGGGAAAAGCTTCGGACAATGGTCGCATCCGAAAAGAGCGACTGCTGCTGGTAACCCCATTGCCCCTGGGCCCAGTAGTAGACGATTCCCACCCCCGCCAGGACCAGGATGTCCGGGGAAAATATCCCGCGAATCCCCCGCCCCCGGTTGAAGAATACCTTGTAGGCCAACAGACTCCCGATCAGCGAGAACGAGGCGTTCCGCGTCAGGCCGGTGAGCAGAAAAAGCACCATCCCCAGGATGAAGAAAGGGGACCTCAAGGCTCCTCCCCGGCGGTGGTCGTTCCGGATGAAGGAGTAGAGCACCATCAGGTGCAGGCTGGCCAGCAGCAGCGGTTCGAGCTGGTTGACCGCCATGAATATCTTGCTGTAACTCCCCACCCCGAAGGCGAACAGCACCGCGGAAAGCACCGCCATGTTCCGGCGGGGAAACAGCAGGTTGACCAGCATGTAGACCATGAAAGAACTGAGGGTGTGGATCAACAGATTGACTGCGATGTAGCCCGCCGGATTGATTCCGAAGACCCGGTACTCCGCCAGGAAGGCCAACTGCAGGACGGGCTGACTGAAATAGAACCCGATATGCCTGAACATGGGACCCGGGTCCTGCACCAGGGCATGGGCGTCGGCCAGAATCTGGAAATCGATGGGATCCCACAGCGGGGTTTTCATGAGCATGCCGAAGAAGCCGAAGATAACCGCCAGCAGCAGGACTAAGACCGGGAAGTGGATCAGACCTGATTTCAAGACCCGGTTGACGGTTCGGCCTGGGCCGAGGACCTTGGCGGCAAAACGAAGATAGGGTGTCCAGTCGGCATCGTTGCCCGCTGGAGTTTTTTTGGTTTCCTCGACCTGGAGATCGGCCAGGAAGTTCTTGAGACTGGCCCTGGATTCAGGTCGGGAATCCAGGGAGAAGGTCTCGGTCCCGGCGGGCCGCTGGACCACGTCGCTCGCCAAACCCTTCAGGCCCAATCCCAGGGCTTCCCGCAGGGCCACGCTGTCGCCGTCTTCCCGCGAGGGCCTGAGAAATCCCTGGCAGCGGGCCATCACGGGCACCAGGGGTATTCCGTAGTGCAACTCCACCTTCACGGATTTCATCTGCGCCGCCAGATCCCTGACGGTTTGGTCGGCTGCCCGGCGCTCTTTCGAATCGGGGCCGTTGGACACCAGGACCCACACCGCCAGCGGGGACTCAAGGTCGTCTTCGATCTCCTTCAGAACCTGAAGAAATTCCTCCACCCCGTACAGATCATCCCGACCGTATCCCGGCCCCAGGTAGTAGGCCGCGCAGCAGACCTGGACCACGCCGTCCTCCTGCAGGTCCTGCATCTTCCTGGTGATATCGTAGGGCAGGTTGTCCTGGGTGGACTCCTTTGCCGAGGGGGGCAGGAAGGCCGGCATGATGGTGATTTCGGGACGGGTCAGCCCGAATGCCCGCAACTGGTCGCCGATCCCCTGGCGGACCACCACGAACAGATCGAATTCGTTCAACAACGACAGGGTCAGCCGGCGTATCCAACCGGGCCGGTTTTCCAGGTCCTGGATCACGCGGACGGAATGGAAGGTGATCACCTTGCGGCCGGGAGAGATCTTCAGCAGGGGGGCGATCGCCAGGAAATATCCCAGTCCGCCGTAGTGCAGATGCAGCACGTCCCAGGTGCCAGGATTGATCCGCAAGTAGATGGAGGCGAACATCTCAATTATTTCGCGGTACTTGGCCCATCGCCCGGTGCTCGTGGTGCCCGTATAGGAGACGGCGAGAGCTTCCCAACCGGTGGTTCTCAGCAGTTCGACATATCGGATGATGTGGAGAGACACACCCCCCAGCGGGGGCGGCACGGGTCCCAGCACCACGATTTTATTGGACATGAATGCTCCTGGTCACGATTCCCTTGTATCGGGCAATTATCAGGGTTCCGATTTCCGGTGTCCAGTGTGGTAACCTATTTTCCCGCTGCAACGATCAAAGTTGGCGAATAATATCGATAAATTGGCTATTCTCCTGGTCGATTCCTAGATTTCCCGGCGCACTGTGCCCGAACCTGGAAGGACTCCCGTGCCGAAGAAGATCTTCCTCATTGCCGCAGCCCGACCGAATTTCATGAAGGTGGCCCCTTTGTGGCGGGCCATGGCCGCACGCCCGGATTCCCTGCAACCGGTGCTCATCCACACCGGCCAGCACTACGACAAGAACATGTCGGATGTTTTTTTTGAGGATCTGGGCCTGCCCACCCCCGATGTCCATCTGGGTGTCGGCGGCGGATCACACGCCGAGCAGACCGCCGGGGTGATGGTCAAGTTCGAGACCCTGTGCCAGGCCGAAAATCCGGACCTGGTCATGGTGGTCGGGGACGTCAACGCCACCATGGCCACCAGCGTCACGGCGGCCAAGCTGCATATCCCCGTGGCCCACGTGGAAGCCGGCCTGCGCAGCCGGGACATGACCATGCCCGAGGAGATCAACCGTCTGATGACCGATGCCATCGCCGACCTGCTGTTCACCCCTTCGGAGGACGCGGACGAAAACCTCCGCCGGGAGGGCGTGGCCGAGGAGCGTATCAAGCTGGTGGGGAACATCATGATCGACAGCCTGGTCCGGTCCGTGACCAGGGCCCGCACCCTGAAGACCTACGAGGAATTGGGTCTGGAACCCGGCCAATTCGGCGTGGTGACTCTCCACCGCCCGGCCAACGTGGACGACCCGGAGAACCTGGCCCGGATCTTCGACATCCTGACCGCGGTCGATTTGCCCCTGGTCTTCCCGGTCCATCCCCGCACGCGCGCGGTCATGGTCACCCACGACCTGGGCGCCCGTTGCGGATTGGTGGATTCCCGCCTGATCCTGGCCGACCCCCTGGGTTACTACGATTTCCTGAATCTGGTGATCCACTCCCGGATGATGCTGACCGATTCCGGCGGCCTGCAGGAGGAAACCACCTACCTGGGCATCCCCTGTCTCACCCTGCGCCCCAACACCGAGCGGCCCATCACCATTTCGCAGGGCACCAACGAACTGGCCACCCTCGAATCCCTGCCCGGCCAGATCGCCCGGATCCTGGAGGGAAATTGGAAACAGGGCCGTGTCCCCGAGCTGTGGGACGGGGCGACCGCCCCGCGAATCGTGGCCGCAGTTGAGGAATTTCTGGCCGGGAAGTGACCGGCTGTTCGCTAGGAGGCGGCCCCTTCAATGGCGTCGCAGATGAATTGCACCAGGGGACCGGGATCCGGTTGGATCGTGGTCCCTTTTTTGGGCGCCACCTCGAGCAGGTCACAGACCTGGTCCGCATCCTCGATCAGGACCAGCCGGCCGGCGTTCGCCAGGGCCTCGTCCACCATGCCGCTGGTTCCCCGGAAAAAGCTGTAGGAAGGCACACCCATGATGGCCGCTTCGCGCGTCATTGTTCCGCCGCCGCTGATCACCATGTCCACGGCGGCCACCAGGCTGGGCCCGTCATAGACTTTCGCCGGAACGATGATTTCCGCGATGCCTGCCTTTTTCGGCAGTCCCAGCTGATCCGACGTGCGGGGCAGGAACACGAGCTGGACATCGTTCACGGTGGCCAGCTGGGCCAGAATGGCGTCCAGGATGACTTCCGCCGCGGGGTTGTGGTAGTGGGCGGTGGTGGCCGGGGGCCGCAGCAGGACCTTGACGGCGGTGTCGCGGAGTTTCAGGTCGGCGGCGATGGAGTCGTCGAAATCGCCGCCTCCCAGATAGAGCTCTTCCTTGAATCCGGGATAGCTGACCACTTTGTCCACCGCGATGCCCGCGGCGGCGCACCGCGGCCCGGTGATGGCCTCGGGCAGGAGAATACTCCGGCAAAACCAATTGAAGAGACGGGGATCGACCCACTCGTAGTCGTACATGGTCACCGTGGGCACACCCAGGAGCTTCGCCGCCAGGGGCAGGGAACGGGATCCGTGACCGAAACTGACTGAAGGCCGAACGCCCTTCATGGCCCGGGTCAGGGCCAGGGCCCGGCCCAGGGTGCCGCGGACCTTGCCGGACATCCCCTTGCCGTACTCCGCCCCCACCTTGAGGTAGGAAAAACCGTACAGGTCCAGCAACTCACAGGTGCTGGTGCGGTCCCGGGCGGTAAAAACCACTTCGTGGCCTCGCTGGGCCAATTCACCGGCCAAAGGACGCATGATCAGGACGTGGGGGCCATTGTCGGCGTCGAACCAGATTTTCAATCTGGAGCCTTCCGTACAGGGAAAATCTCTATTCGAAAGCGAAGCATAGAACTTCGGTCCCACCTGGTCAATCCCCACCCTGCGGGCGGTCCCGGAAATCAGGTGCGCGCCGCCAGACCCTCCAGGTAAATGCCTTCGATCCTGCGGGCGACCGCTTCGATCCCGTATTCCATTTCCGCCTTCACCCGCGCTCCTGCAGCGAGTTTTTGCGCAAGGGGGCGGTCGTCCAGGACCCGGACCAGCCCTGCGGCAAGTTCCCGGGCATCTTGCGGAGCGACCAGGATGGCGCTGACTTCATGGTTCACCACATCGGGAATACCCCCCACATTCGTGGCGACAATGGTCTTGCCAGCGGCCATCGCCTCCAGGAGGGCCACGGGCAGTCCCTCGTGCGTGCTGCTCATGGCCCAGATGTCCATGGCCTCGAGGAGGTCGGAAACGTCGTTTCTCTTCCCGGCAAAGGTCACCGCTTCGGACAGGCCCATTTCTTCGGCCAGCGTCATGATCTTCTCCCGATCCGGGCCGTCTCCCACCTGAAGCCAATGCAACGAAGGATAGGATTTGCGGGCCAGGGCCAGCGCCTGGAGCATGAGGGGGTAGCCTTTGACATCGATCATGCGCCCGACGGTCCCGACCACGGGCACGTCCGAAGGCAGGTCGAATTCCGCCCGCACCTTTTGGCGCACCGCGGAATCCCCCATCACCTCCGGAATGGGGACACCGTTGGGGATCATGGTGATCTGTCCGGGGGCGACACCATCCCGCTCGAGCCTGATGTTCCGCACATCCTGGGACACCGCGATGTGATGGAAGGTCTTGCCGCTCAGGAATCGGTCTGCCCTGACTTGCCACCATTTTTTCCAGTGTTCCTGGCTGTGTTCGGTCGTGATGAGGACGGGAACCCCCGCCCACAGGGCCGCGATCCGCGCCCACAGTGAGGCATAGAACATGTGCGAATGGACCACGTCGGCCCGGTGGTCCCGGAACCAGCCGGCCAGCCGCCGCAGATCCCTGGGCAGGGTTCGGATGCGGACGCGGAAAACCCGGACATCGACATCCACCTGCCCAAGGTCTTCCGCCAGTTCCCCGCGACGCGTCAGGCACAGAACGGTGTGCCTGAACTTTTCCTTGTCCACGGCCCCCAGAAAATTCACCAGCATCTTTTCGGCTCCCCCTGTCTGGAAGGAACCGATGACATTGACCACATGAATTCGGTCGGAAGGTGAGGTCATGCCTTGAACAACTCCTCGAGCTGGTCCACGACCCGTTCAAAATTGAAATCCGCTTGGACCAGAGCACGCCCCGCGGTGCCCATTTCCCGCCGCACCTCGGGTTCGGCCAGCAGGATCTGGAGGGCCCGGGCCAGGTCCGCCGGATCCTCGGGCCTGGCCAGACGGGCCTGGACGCCGTCCTGGACAACATCGACCACCCCGTCGATCCCGTAGGCGCAAACCGGTAGGCCCGCCGCCATGGCCTCCAGCAGCACCAGGGGCAGCCCCTCAAAGAGGGAAGACAGGCAAAAGACGTCGGCCGCTCCCAGGAGGAATCCGATTTCGGACACGTGACCCGCCAGGACAATCCGTTCGCCAAGCCCCCGCGCGGCAATGTCCGCGGCCAAGGTGTCGTGCAGTTCCCCATCCCCGGCAATGAGGCATTTCCAGGGGCCGGCCGTGTCCGGAATCATGGCCAGTGCCTCGACCAGGGAGGCGAAATTCTTCTGCCGGGTCAGCCTGCCGACCGCGACCAGCAGGACCTCCTGGTCCCCCACGGACCACCTCTGCCGCACCAGTTGGCGCTTCCGCCGTTCGAGGAGGGGAGGCACCGGCACGCCGTTGGGAATGACCACCAGCCGTTCGGATTTTCCGCCGGTGACTTTCAATTCCCCGATCATGGCCGTCCGGACCTGTTCCGATACCGCGATCATGGCCTGGCACCAGGAGAGCATCTGCCGATAGGCCCTCTTGCGCAGAAACTCCTTCATCGGGTTGGCGTGATCCCCGTAGTCGAATTCGCGATTGTTGTGGACGGTGGGAAAGACCCGGGCCACACCGTTCTTCCCCAGGAACAGGCCGAGAAAATTCGCTTTGGGCAGATGGGTCTGGACAACGTCCACCTGGCTCTCCCTGAGGGTCTTCGCCAGGGCTCCGTAGGTTTTTTGGAAATACAGGGAATTGGCCAGGAATGAGCCCGTCCGGCAGGGAAAACCCAGATCCGTGAAATGGACCGCCTCGCTGATTCTCTGGCGGAAAGGTCCATCGCCTTCCATGACGATCAAATGGGATTGATGCCCCCGGGCGGCCAGCGAGTTGGCGATATCCACCGCCAGCCCTTCAGCGCCCCCGGCATTCAGGGTCTCAACGACTTGGGCAATCCGCAAAATATTCCACCGTCCAGGGTTTCGGGCAACCGCGCTAGGTTAAGGCATCACCATCATGCGAGATAGATTTTTTTGGCCGGACCGGTTTCCACCTTAGGATTTGCCCCCCGCCCCGGCAAGGGGAATGCCCGTTCTCCCATCATTTTGGGATTGTGTTTCCCGCCCTGATGAGTAAGTTTTCCTAGGTCGGACCGGGTGCAGCCCATTCGGCCCGGACCTTTTCCCATGTACCATCCGAGGACAGTCGACTGACCATGAATTGCGCCTTCATCATCTCGCCCAGCTACTCCGGCTCCACGCTTCTTTCCATGCTGCTGGCGCATCATCCCCGGCTGAGCACCCTGGGTGAATTTCTCGACAACCAGGAGCGCAGGTTTCGGGACGGTGAAGGCGATTACTGCTCCTGCGGGGAAAAACTGGCCGAATGCCCCTTCATGGCTGATCTGGCGGCCAGCGTCCATGCCAAAGGCATCGATTTTTCCGTCGATTTCCCCGATACGGCCTTCATCGGCGCAGACAAACTCTCCAAGCCCGTCCTGCGCGCCTATATCCGCAGCCCCTTGTTCGAGACGGCCCGCCGGGTCGCCATCGCCGCCCTGCCCGGCGCGCGGGACACCATCAAAAGAGTGGTGAAGCGCAACAGCGCCGTCATCGGAACGCTCCTGGAAAAGGCCGGCGCCTCCGTCTACCTGGACAGCGCCAAGAACAACAATCGCGTCCTCTTTTTCGACCGCTATGCCGAAGATATCGACGTCAAGACCATCTGGCTCATTCGCGACGGCCGCGGGGTCACCAATTCCATCATGCGGCACTCGGGCCATGACGTCGCCACCTCCGCCAAATGGTGGTCCATCACCCAGGAAAGCGTCATCCGCACCACAAAATATCTTCCTGCCGGGAACATCATGACCCTGAGATACGAGGACCTCTGCAACCATCCCCAGGAGTGGCTGTCCAAGGCTTGCCAATTCCTGGGCCTCGACCCCTCGCTATTGCCGGAGTCCTACGGTGCGTCGGGCCTCCACCTGACCGGGAACAACATGCGTCTGAAGGGGCTCGGGGAAATCAAGCCGGACGAGAAGTGGAGAGCCACCTTGACCGCCGCTGACCTGGCGATTTTCGAGAAGATCGGCGGCCGGCTCAACCGCGAGCTGGGCTACGCCTAGTCGCGCTGGACAGGCATGAGGGCGGTCAGCCGGTAGTAGGCAATGAGGCCCTCCCGTTCAAACCTGATGGCGTCCCGGTAGGCCTCTTCCCTGGAGGCGTAGGGTCCCAGATAGACTCGGTACCAATCGACGCCCCGAACTTCCTGGGTCCTGGTCTCCGCACTCAACTCCAGATCGATCATCCTGTTTTTCAGGGAATCCGCACGTTCCGGAGTCTTGAAGGAACTGATGTGGATGTAGGTCTTGGCAACCAGGGGCTCGGAGATGGCCTCCCTCCTGGGGGCCGCTGCGGGCGGGGTTGATATCACCGGCTCCACCGTTTCTTCGTTTTCCACTTCCGCGACCACGGGGGGTTTCGTCTCGGCAGGTTCCGGTTGGGCGGGCGGTGGTTCGGGATCATCCTCCTTGTCCTCCGCTACGACCATTTCCACCGGATCAGAGTTTCCCGCGTCCTGGGCCTCTTCCATTTCTTCGGTATCTGCCACGTTTTCCATTTTTCCCACCAGGTCCGTCTGGCGCTCCACGGCTTCAGCAGGCGCCTGAACGACCTGTTGATTTTCCCCGGGATATTTCGCTTTGAGGGACGTAAGAACGCTTTGGAAAACGCCCGTAAAGTACAAGGCGCCCAAAGCCGCCACTATCACCGCGGCAATGATCCAGCCACCCGCGACACGCCACGAACCTCCACCATTTCGTCGGTCGGGTATGGCGATTTCGGGCCCTCCTGGAACCTCGCTGCGGGCCGACTGGGCCGGCTCAGGCTCAGGCGTAGGCAGGGGCGCCGGCGGAGGTGCTGGCGCAGGGGCAGGCACAGGAGCAGAGGCAGGGGCAGAAGCCGGAGGGGCGGCGGCCGCAGCAACAGGAATCGGGGCCGGCCCCGTCTCGAAGCTGAGATCCTTGTCGCTCTCCACGTCCCCGGCCTGCACCTTGTCATGACCGTCTACAAAAGCCGACAGCAGGGCTTCGCCCGCCAAGGTATTGACCAGCCGGGGAACTCCGCGGGAGGCCTGGTAGATCAGATCGATAGCCTCGGCGGTAAACACCTTCCGGGTGCAGCCCCCAACGGCCATGCGGTGGTCGACGTATTCCTCGATTTCCTTCCGGGACAGGGGATCGAGGTTGTAGTGGACCCGGATTCGCTGCCGCAGCTGGGCCAGATCGGGGCTTTTGACCTTGGCGTCCAACTCTGGCTGACCGACGAGGATGATGGTGACCGGCTGGCTCTCTCCCTGCCCCAGGTTGGTCAGCAGCCGGATTTCTTCCAGCACTTCTGAAGAAAGATTCTGGGCCTCGTCCACGACGATGAGAATCTGCTTACCCGCCTTGGCCGCCTCCAGGAGCCGGCCCTTGAACAGGATCAACAGGTCGGACTTGTCGCAACCGACGGGGAAATCCACCCCCAGATCTTCCAGAATGAGCTTCATCAGTTCGATGGCTGTCAGGCGGGTGTTGGTGACCAGGGCGAATTCGAAGCGGGGTCCCAGGTGCATCAGGAACGATTGGAGGGCCATGGTCTTGCCGGTCCCAATGGCCCCGGTTATCAGGACGATGGCTTCCTGGTTGTCCAACCCGTAGATCAGGTGGGCCATGCTTTCTTCGAAGGTCACCGACTTGTAAAGGAAATCCAGTTTCGGGGACAACCCGAAAGGATTCACGGCCAGACCGAAATGATCGAGGTACATAATCAACTTCCACCTTGGGTGTGGTCCGCACTGATCTTTTTATCATCCGCAGCCTCCGGCTGATAACCGTAGGCAATACCGGCGCACATGTAGAAAAGGGCCCCCAGGATCGAGGAATGGCGATAACTGATGGTCACTCCGCCGACAAGATAGCTGGCGGCAATCCCCAGGAAAATCGGAATGACGTAGGTCGCGACGTGGTCCCCGTATTTCCTGTATTTGAGCTTGATCAACATGGCCCGGATGATCAGGAAATAGATGGTGAGCTGCAGGCCCATCCCTATCAACCCATCTTCCGCCAAGGGGCCCAGAAACATATCGTGCGCCGAATTGTGCCGGAACTGGGAAAAACGGATCGTTCCCAGAATAGGCACGTCAATGGGTTCGATATAGTTTTCCCGATATTCCCGGAACTCGTAGGACCCGCAGCCCAGGATCGGATAGTCCTGCCAGACCCGCAGGGTCGTGATCATGGTTCCCACCCGGGAACCGATGGTATCGTCGTTCTCCACCCGCTCCTTCATGAACTTGTCCTGGCCCACATTGAGAAAGAACAGGGAGAAAAACGGAACGATGACCAGCAGGGGCACCAGGGTCTTCAGGTAGGATCGCCTGTTGAAGAACGCGACCGTCACCAGGCAGGCGATGCCGGACAGCCAGGACCCCCGCGTATAGGTGAAGTACAGGGCGGCGAAACCCAGGGCCATGCTGAGCGCCAGAAGAATCTTCAGCGCCCTCCTGTTGACGGTGGCGATGAAATACAAATGGACCGGCAGCAGCATGCCGACGGCGTTGCCGAAAATCCCGGAGTTCCGGAACGGCCCGCAGGACCGTCCATGGAATTCGGGGTGGGGCCAGATCATCTCCCGCGGATACAGCAGCCAGGGGATGGAGAATTTTTCCGCGATCGAGGTGATGGTGTAGTAGATGGACAGGGCCAGCAGGATCATCATGAGAATCCTGATCTGGGACTGGGTCTGGATGATATTCTTGGCAAAAATGTAGACGAGGTAGGGCGTAAGAACACTCATGGTCCACGTATGGAAGTGCACCATATCCCCCATGTAAATCCTCAGGAGGATGTAGGAGCCATGGGCCAGGATAAACCAGTCCAGGGTCCAGGGCCGCTTCATTTGCCAGCGGTTGGCGAAATACACGATCATGAAAACGGTCGTCAGCCAGATCAAGGTTATCCGGTCGAAATAAAGATCCGGCAGCAGGGGGGCCTTGATGGACCAGATGAAGCGCAGGGCTCCCACCGAAAGAATCAGGATGTAGAACGGGATGGCCAGGTTGCGGAAGGAAATGAGACCGTAGATGAGGCCGAAGGTGCTGCCGATCAATACGAACAGGAAGACCTGGAGGCCCAGCCGGGTCAGCAGGAAATTGCTGCCGTACATCGCGACGGCAAAGACAAGAAGATAACCGATACCCGCCATGATACTCGACAGTGACCGGGCATCGAAGCCCTGGGAAGCGAGGGTCCTTCTCTTCTTGATTTCCACCTCAGTCTTCCCGCGTCACGCTGGCAAACACCGGCAAATTGAGTTTTTCCTCCACATCCTTCGGAACGTAAACCCGGTGATCCATGCTCTCCATGATCAGGGCCGCGACGATGCCGAGGGCCAGGGCGAACACGATGATCATGGTGAAATAGACCATGGTCTTTCCGCCGGAAATGACCACGGCCAGTTCGGGATCGGTCAGCACGCCGACGGTGCTCACCCTTTCGTCGGCCATCTGGCTGAGGCGAACCTCGCCCATCTTGCCCTGGATATCCTCCAGCAGCTGCCGCATGGCATCGATCTCCACGTCCAGCAGCGAGACCTCCTGGTAAATCTGGGGTGTCCGGCTGTTCCGGGAGCGCATTTCCGCGATCTGGTCCCGCAGGGCCGCTTCGGTTTCCCTGATGGTCATGAGGTCCAGGTGAATGCTGTCCACGTAGGACACCTCCTCCTGGCGCAGGCGTTCCAGGGCGCGGTCCACGAGCTCCCGCTGTCTCCGGACGGGAAGACTGCCTTCGGTATGAACCGAAAGGAGGGTGTTCAATTTGTCTTCGTGCTGGCTGACCATGGTTCTCCAGTAAACCAGGGTCCCGCCCCCGCTGGCGTCCACGCCGAATGGGAAATTACGAGGATCCCCGGTCAGGTAGCCCTTGAGGCCCTCGTACTGCGCCTCCAGGGTCCGCCTTTCCGCGATTACCCTGTGGAGCTGATTTTCCACCTGGGTCACCTGGCTGACTTCGTGGCGCATCTCCTCCTTGAGATCGGAATATCCGGAGTCCTGCAGGATGACTTTCCGCTCCGTCATCAGGGAATCGATTTCACTGCGGACAGTGTTGATCTGTTCATCGTAGTAGACGATCGCGGCCACGTTCTTGCGGCCGTGGACCTGGTATTCGATGAAGGCGTCGCGCAGGGCACCGACGGCCATCAGGGAGATTTTCGGATGCACCGACCGGAACTGGAATTCCAGGATGCTCGATTCCCCGACCACCGAGACGTTCAGCCCCTCCAGGAGATAACCCTTCAGGGCCCCCTGGGAATTCATCCCCCGGACGCGGGGATCCAGCTGAACAATCACCGGAATCGAATCCACCAGGGACGCGGCAGCCATCTCGGCTACCGGAACACTCATGGCGATGTTGAACAGCGTGCTGAGTTCGCGGTCGTAATCGACATTCCGGCCGGAGGTGTTCCACTGGGGCAGATCGACCTTGACCAGCTCCACGACCACCCTCGACACCGCCGTATAGGTACCCGTCTGGCGGAACAGGCTCAACCCGCCGAGAATCATGATCGGCAGGGCGATGACCAGGATGATCCAGCGGCGCCGGAACAAGGTGAACACAATGTCCCGCATTGAAACCGCCGAAGGGGTGGCTTTCACGGGAAGAGCGGAGTCTGGTGTGATGCCCAACATGACCTTTAGAACAGCCTTCCGATGTTGCCGCCCGACAAGTACCTGAGGTCGACGGCAATCCTGGTGATCTGGGCGATCCCGGTTATGACCGATTTGGAGAAGTAGGCGAAATCCCCGATGCGTGAACGTGGAACGTAGATGACGTCATAGGGCTGGATGGCGACCGTGGCCAGGCCGGACGCTGCCAGGGTGGCGAAGTCGTCCATGTTCACTTCCTGGACCAGATATCCCTCTTCGGTCACCCGGACCAGCACGGTGCCGGACTTGGCGGCGTCATCGGAAAATCCCCCCGCCACGGAAATCGCCCCCAGCATGTCGATGCCCCCGACCGGAAGCCGGTGCATGCCCGGATTTCCAACCTCGCCCAGCACATAGACCTGGCGGCCCTGGGTCTCCTGGATGATCAGGGACAGATTCGGCTCCACGTAGTCCTTCGCGTAGGCCGACGTCACCAGGGAATCGGCATCGGTCATGGTCAGGCCGGCCACCTCGATCCGGTCCACGCCGACCAGGTTGACCGATCCGTCATGAAGGACCACGACATTGCTCTGGTTCAGGTCCTCCTGGTAGGAAAAGGCTACCTTGAGAATATCCCCCTCCTGGATCCGGTACTCGCTGCTGGAATTCGCCTCGATCTCCTGCTTCTGCTCGGGTGTGAACTCGACGAAATTCGACCGGGTCACCTGGGAGGAGCCCCCACAGCCGGCCATGACAGCCAGCAGGGCCAGACCGAAGATCAATCCTGGAATTCGTGTGTTGTTTCGTCGCATCATCATTTCCACCTAGAGCCGATCGTAGATGACTTTGGGCAAGTCATAGGTCCTGCGGTTGATGACGGTGCCCAACATTTGGACACCCTTGTCCTTCAATCCCTGGATACCGTGGTTGATCACTTCCACTTTGAGGTATTTCTGCTCGATGACAAGCAGGAAACCGTCGGCGCCCGCGGCCATCAGGGCCGTATCGGTCGAGTTCAGGATGGGAGGCAGATCCAGGATGACGAAATCGAAACGACGGGCCAGGTTTTCGAGCAGGGTCCCGTAGTTGTGATCAGCGAGGAGACCGCGAACATCCTGCAGGTTGCGGCCGCCGGACATCAGCAGCGGATTGTCCGCCACCACCAGGTCGTCCACCTTTTCGGGGTGCTGGAGAAATTGGCTGAAGGTGTCTCGTTCCTGGCCCAGAAGCCTGACCTGCGGATCCTTGAAGTTGGCGTCGATCCAGACCACTTTCTGGTGGTAGACGGTCGCCAGATACAGGGCCGTGTTGTAGGAAACGAAACTGGCGCCTTCACCCCTGGCCGAAGAACCGAAAGCCAGCACGGCGCCCCGATTTTCCAGGCGCTGTCCGAGCAGACGGTTGGACAGCTTGTTGAAGTCGTCCCTCTGGGTTCCTTCCGGAGTAGGATACAGCGAGATGGCCCCGGCTTTCCCGATTTCCAGGGAAAGGTCCGCCAGGCCGCCGACTTTTTTGCGGTAGGCATCGAAGATCTTGGACACGCAACTTCTCCAAATTAGTGTATGGGGCTCTCATCCCGATTCCGGCACCAGGCTGGAACCCCTCCACAATGGGGAATCACAGGACACAGAAACGCACCCCGACCCCGATGGTTATATCGTTCGCAACCCTAATATCTTTACCAATTTTGCCGGATGGACCCCCACGAAGACCTGGCGGTATGGCGAGCATAGATCAAATTAGTTTTCTTTCCCATATTGTCAAACATTCCAGCCGCAAAATTCCCCGCTGGGGGCCCATTTGATGGGGCCGAGGCCCCCAAAATTCACCGGGGCCCGGTTGAACCAGACCCCGACTGAACCAACAGGCTGCAATAATAGCAGATCTGGAGCTATTTGGCCACCTTTTTGACCTCGTCGATCACCAAGTCGACATCATCGTCCGTCAAGTCGCCGTGCATGGGCAGGCTGACGATTTTTCCCGCAATTCCATAGGCCACCGGGAACTGTTCCGCTTTGTACCCCAAGTGGGCATAGGCGGGGGTGGCGGGCAGGGGTACCGGGTAGTGGATGCCGCTGGCGATGTCCTGTTCCTGCAAGTGGGTCATCAATTCATCGCGATTGTTCACCTGGATCACGTAGAGGTGGAAGACATGGCGCACGTCACCGACGGTTGACGGAGTCACGCAGACATCCTTCAGGCCCTCGCTGTAACGGCGGGCCACCTCGATGCGGCGGTCGGTCCACTGGTCCAGGTGGCGCAGCTTGACCGAGAGCACCGCGCCCTGGATTCCGTCCAGGCGGCTGTTGACGCCTTCGAAATCGTGCTGGTACTTCACGTTGCTGCCGTGGTCGCTGAGCTTGCGGAGGCGGGTCGCCAGTTCCTCGTCATCGGTGCAGATGGCCCCGGCGTCACCGTAGGCTCCCAGGTTCTTGCCGGGATAGAAGCTGAAACAGGCCGCTTTGCCGAAGTTGCCGATTTTCTTGCCCTTGTAGGTCGCGCCGTGGGCCTGAGCCGCATCTTCGATGATCGTCAGGTTGTGCCGGGCGGCAATGTCCAGGATGGGGTCCATGTCCACCGGCTGGCCGTACAGATGGACCGGAACGATGGCCTTGGTCCTGTCCGTGATCGCCGCTTCGATCTTCGCCGGATCGATGTTGTAGGTCACCGGGTCGCAATCGACAAACACCGGAGTGGCACCTGTCCAGCCGATGCCTTCGGCGGTGGCGATGAAGGTGTTGGCGGCGGTGATGACCTCGTCGCCGCGGCCCAGTCCAAGGCCCTGCATCGCCATGAAGAGGGCATCGGTCCCGTTGCCGCAGCCAACGCAATGGTCGGTGCCGATGTACGCGGAAAAATCAGCCTCGAAGGAGCGTGAATTCACGAAGGCGCAGCTTTCCACCACCCCGGCGATCGCCTGGTCCACTTCGGGTTTGATGGTTTTGTACTGGGCCTTGAGGTCGACGAAGTTGACTTTCATTTCCGAGCTCCTTGGCGAGGCAAAGGAATTTGGGTGGACAAAACAGGTGTCGGCCCACGGGCGAATCCGTTTAGAAATATGATGCCTCGGGGCCCGGCCTCCAAATTTGAAAAGTGATTTTCCTTGAGTAGGAAAGTGGGCCCGAATTCGCTTCCCGGCCCCGGATATGCTAAATTGAGACCCGTGGCGCCCGCAGGCCGGGCACAGAGTACGGACCCCCTGAGCAGCCGACGGGAAAATCCAGATATGTCATTGATTCGCTTTCTGTTGTGGAATTCATGGCTGATTTGCGCCTGTTCACTTCTGGGCGCGGGCCCGCTGGCGGCGGACGTCCTGCACGTGGCAACCGGCGGAGACACCAAGGCCCCGGACCCAGATTTCATCTACCAGCGGGCCCCCTTCGACTGCACGCCCCTGTCGGTGCTGCTCTTGAACATCGGGAACAACGGCAGCCTGATGGACGACACCACCGGAGCGCCCAGTCAGATCGACGGCTATCCCTGCGCTCCCTGGACCCAGCAGGGGCCCGAGCACATCTACCAGCTGGACGTGGCGGCCGGCGACACCCTTCAGTTCTGGGCCGGACTGACCAACGTGGACGACGAGATCGACCACGACCTGTTCCTGTTGAGCGGGTGCGACACCGATTCCTGTATGATCGGCGCCAACACCGAGGTTTCGGCCACCTTGACCGGGGGCACCTACTACCTGATCATCGATGGGGCCGGCGTCGACGCGGGACCTTACACCCTGGAATATTCCAGCCGCTATGTCGGCGTCTCGCCGGTGGCCTGCCTCATCGCCGCGCCCGTGGACATCGCACAGGGCGAATCGATTTTCAGCAGCAACCTGTTCGGGTTGGCCGACTTCGTCCAATCCTACGGGTGCAGCCCGGTCATCGTGCGGGGCGGCGAAAAATGGTACACCCTGACCCTGCCCGCTCCGGTGGACAACCAGTTCGGGGGCCTGGACTTCAGCGAAATCCAGATCGAGATCACCGAGCAGGCCCTCTCCCTGGACATCGTCCTGTGGCTGTTCGACGGCTGCGGACAGAATCCGACGTGTCTGGATTTCGTCAACAACCACAACGCCGGTATCCCCGAACGAATGACCTATCGCAACGAGACCGACGGGGAAATCACCGTCTATCTGGGCGTGGACTGCTGGCGAAACCCCGACGAATCGGGCGCGGGCTTTTTCACCATCAAGTTCACCAGCGACATCATCGCCCAAACGGAGAAAACCTCGTTCGGATCGCTGCGCGCCCTATATCGCTAGTTGACCCGGGGGCCTGTCGTATTTTACTGTTTCGTTTCCGCAGTTCCCGCGCAAACGCCGGTATCAAGGGATTTGCCAACATTCGGAAGGATCCGTGAATGGCCTCACCCCAGAAGAAGCGCACCGAAAAAAACGCCCAGACCATGGCCGCCACCCAGCGCGAGATCTCCATCAGCGAGTTCTTCACCAAGAACCGCCATCTGCTGGGGTTCGACTCGCCGGCGAAGGCGCTGCTGACGACCATCAAGGAAGCGGTGGACAACAGCCTGGACGCCTGTGAAGAAGCCGGGATCGCCCCCGTGCTCGAAGTGGAGATCCGTCCCGATAAACCGGTCGACCTGGGACTGGAACTGAGCAGCCAGGACGAACCCACAGCGGAAACCAACGGGAAGAACGGGAAGAACGGCAAGACCGCCACCGCCGCCAAGCCGGGCACCAAGAACGAGGAGCGCTACAAGATCATCATCGAGGACAACGGGCCCGGCATCGTCAAGGCCCAGATTCCGAAGATCTTCGGCAAGCTTCTCTACGGCTCGAAATTCCATTCGCTGAAGCAGAGCCGCGGACAGCAGGGCATCGGCATCTCGGCCGCCGGCATGTACGGCCAGTTGACCACCGGGCAGCCCGTCACCATCTACAGCCGCACGGGGAAGAAGCATCCCGCGCACCGCTTCCAGATCATGCTCGACATGAAGAAGAACGAGCCCAACATCCTGACCGGCGACGAGACCATCTGGGAAAAGGACCACGGAACGCGTATCGAGATCCACCTGACCGGCAGTTACAAGCGCGGGCAACATTCGGTGGACAACTACCTCGAGCAGACGGCCATCGCCAACCCGCATCTGCACCTGACCTACCGCAACCCCAAGGGCGAGGCGCTCGTCTACCCGAACTCCACCAAGCAGCTGCCCCCCGAATCGGTGGAAATCAAGCCCCACCCCTACGGCGTGGAACTTGGCATCCTGGCCCGGATGCTCAAGGAGACCAAGTCCCGTAACATCAACGCCTTCCTGAAGGATGAATTCTGCCGCGTCGGGCCCAAGACCGCCCAGCAGATCCTCGAGAGCGCGGGCCTGCCCCCGCGAAAAAATCCGAAGCGGCTGGTGCGCGAGGATATCCAAAAACTGCTCGATGGCATCGCCGAGACCAAGATCGCCGCGCCGCCCACCGACTGCCTGTCTCCCATCGGCGAAGAGCTGGTCATGGCGGGGCTCAAGACCGGTGTGGAGGCCGAGTTCTACACTTCGGTCACCCGGCCCGCGGCCGTCTACCGCGGCAATCCCTTCCAGATCGAAGTCGGCCTGGCCTACGGTGGCCAGCTTCCCGGCGACGAACTGGCCAAGGTGATGCGCTTCGCCAACCGCGTGCCCCTCTTGTACCAGGCTTCGGCCTGCGCGGTGCACAAGTCGGTGTTGTCCAGCAACTGGCGCAGCTACGGGCTGCAGCAGAGCAAGGGCGCCCTGCCCACCGGTCCGCTGGTCATCCTGATCCACATGGCCTCGGTGTGGGTGCCCTTCACTTCGGAGTCGAAGGAGGCCGTGGCCCACTACCCCGAAATCATCAAGGAAATGAAGCTGGCCCTGCAGGAGGCCGGCCGGCAGCTGGGCCGGCACGTCAAGCGCCGCGCCCGGGAAAAGGACGCCCTCAAGAAGCAGAGCTACATCCAGAAATACATTCCCCACATCGGGGAGGCGCTGCAGGAAATCCTGGCGATTTCCGACACGGAAAAGGAAGAGGTCATCACCACGCTAACCGACACACTCGAGCGCAGCCGGAAGCTATAATGAGCGTCATTGCCGGCAGCGGTTTGACCGAAATCGTCGAGGACCTGGCCTCCTCGCGATCGGGGGAATTCACCATTCTCGAGGCCGGTTGCGGCCGCCTGAGCCATTGGGAATACCCCGCAGGCACTGCCGTGACGGGGTTGGACATTTCCCAGGACCAGCTCGACCGGAACGAGCGCGTGCAGAAAAAATTTCTGGGTGATGTCCAGACCTGGGAAACCGGACGTCAGTGGAACGTCGTGGCCAGCGTCTATGTGCTTGAACACATCGACGATCCTCGGCGAGCGGTGACCAACATGCTGTCGTGGACGCGGCCCGGCGGACTGTTGGTCCTGGCGGTGCCCAACGCCCTGTCACTGAAGGGACTGGTCACGAAGTTCACGCCCTTCGGGTTTCATGGCTGGTTCTACCGGAACATCTACCGGCGGCCCCATGCCATTTTCCCGACGGTCATGGACTGGTCGATAACCCCGGCCAACCTGCGCCGACAGCTGGCGGGGCACGCCATCGTCCTGGAGCGCTTCGACACCGAAACCCTGAGCCGGGTATTTAATATCCCCTACCAGTTTCTGGTGGGGCTGTTGCGGGTCGTGACCCTCGGCAGGTGGAAGGCCGGAAACTCCAATTACCTCCTGGTGGTCAGGAAAGCCGACTGAGTCCCCAGCGAATCCGAAAGGAAGCCCATTGGCCAAGAAGAAGACCGTGAAAAAGAAGACCGCCAAGAGGAAGACGACCGGCAAGAAGGCGGCCAAGAAGAAGGTCACCCCCAAGGCGGCGACAAATCAGGGTGAGCTGAGTTTCGGGTCGCCCGGCGGAAAGAAGAAGGCACCGGCCAAAAAGCCCGTCACAGGCAAAAAGGCCCCTGCCAAGAAGGTTGCGGCCGCCCCCAAATCCGGTCCTCCCCGCACCCGGACCACCGGCACCGAGACCCGCAAGGCTTCGTTCAGCCCGGTGTCCCGGCGTATTCGCAGCGAATCGAACATCATCCGGCAGAAGATCCTGCTCGGCGACAAGCCCTCGATGAAATTCCCCCTGCGGTCGCTGGCCAACGTGACCTACAGCTCCAGGACCGGCTACTTCAAGCTCAAGGGCAAGCAGAAGGAGCGCACCCTGACGGTGAACACCGTCAAGACCTTCGCCCAGACCCTCAAGATGATGGCCCTGTCCAAGGAACTGATCGAAACCGACGACATCGCCACCAAGAGGGAGGCCTATTACGTCTCCAAGAACTGGGCGGAGGCCCGGTTCAAGGAACAGCCCGAATCGGACACGGTGATGGAGGACGTCGAGGCATTCTTCAGCGTGAACCGCGAACAGCTGGGCTTCGTGCCCGAGGAGAAGGGCGGCGACGTGGCCGGGCGCCTGGTCGTCATCGACCACGACCGCGACACCGGCGAGGAACTGCGGATCGACTGCACCCGCTTCGGCAGCGGCGCCTACAGCATTCCCATTTCCGTCGAGGACCTGAAATTCGAGACCGACGCCCAGTTCATCCTGTGCATCGAGACCGCCGGCATGTTCCAGCGCCTGGTCAAACACAACTACTGGAAGACCGCCAACTGCATCCTGATCTCCCTGGGCGGCGTGCCGACCCGCGCCTGCCGCCGTTTCGTGCGGCGTCTGGCCGACAGCCATGGGCTGCCGGTGTACGTGTTCGTAGATGGGGACCCCTACGGCTTCTCCAATATCTACCGCACCCTGAAGGTGGGCAGCGGCAACGCCGCGCATCTGAACGAGTACTTCTGCGTGCCGCAGGCCCATCTGCTGGGCATCACGCCCCAGGACATCATCGACTACGAACTGCCCACTCATCCGTTGAAGGACGTGGACATCAAGCGGGCGAAGGACGCCCTGAAGAACGACCCGTTCATCCTGCACTACCGGGCCTGGCAGCTGGCGCTCGAACAGATGATCAAGATGGGTGTGCGCGCGGAGCAGCAGGCGCTGGCCAAACACGGACTGAACTACGTCATCGATGAATACCTGCCGCAGAAGCTGGCCAACGTCGGCCGCTTCCTGCCCTAAAGGAAAGGACCCTGACCTTGCGTGTCATTCTCGTCGTCGAACGAAAGCATCTTTTTCCCGGGCTCAGCCCCCAGGGATTTCTCGCACCCGACGCGGTGGACCTGGAAGACCTGACCAGCCACCTCTTTTTCGCCGAGCGCGACTACATGGAAATCAACTCCCACTACAAGCAGGTCATTCCCTACCTGATGCTGCAGCGCGGGACCGGCGACCAGACCCGTGTGCTGTGCTACCAGCGGCGGACCAAGCACACCGAAAAACGACTGGGGGGGTTGTGGTCCGTGGGCTTCGGCGGGCACATCGAACCCCTGGACCGGAACCAGGACACCGTCGCCACCAACGGACTGGTCATGGCCACCGCGATGCGGGAGATGGAAGAGGAAACCGGGCTGAACCCCGGCGCCGACGCCCTGTCGCTCATCGGATTCATCAACTCGGACAGTGAGGATGTGTCGAGCGTGCACTTCGGCGTGGTGTTCAAGGTGGACCTGGACGGTTTGTCCGTTGGCGACGCCCAGATCATGGAACTGGTCAGCGCCCAGGCCGAGCCCCATCAGGCACGCTGGATCCCGGTGAATGAACTGCAGGGAATCACCGGATCCGGGGAGGGTCCGGACGGGGGCAGTTTCGAGGACTGGTCACGGATCGCGGTGGCCGGAACCTTCGGCTGAAACCCTAAAAGAAATACCGGCCGCCCACCACCACGTTGAAATCGAAATCCTGTTCCGGCGCCACGTCGATCACCGGCGCCAACTCGAAGAACAGATCGAACGACGACCTGGCGAACAGGTAGTTCAGGCCCAGGGGAATCCGGATGCCGAAGATGTCGTCCCCCTCGTCCCGGCTCCGATACCTGACTCCCACCCCGTAGTAGAACGGCAGGATGTCCCGGTCCAGATCGACCATGTTGTGGACATGCCAGACAAAATCGACGTTTGCCGTGATCCCCGAGTGCTCTTGATTCGACCAGGCCACGCCCCCTCCCAGCGCCGTCCGTGGTCCCGTCCAGAGTTTGGCGTTCAGACCGCTGGGTTCGCCGAGCATGAGGCCCAGGCCAAAACCTTCGGTGTTTTTGCCGGCGAGTGCCGGACTGCCCACGGTCACAGCCAGGATGATTGCCAGGACATATGCCAGGATCAACGATGTCTTCATTTCCGGTGCCTTTCCGGGTCCACGAGTGACAATCCTACCAACCCCTATTCTATCAGTTATTTGGGCAGAAAAACAGACCCCTTGGTACCCGTCAATTCGATGACCATCGCCGCGCCGTGATGCCCCACCGATTCGCGCAGTTCCACTTCCTTCACCTCACCGTCGAGATCGAGGCCCGGGAACTGACCCATCAGTTCCTCCAGGTCGTGCAGCCATTCCAAGCGTGGCGGCCCGCCCGACTTGCGGCCGAACTGGGCCTTGGCGAAGGAATTCAGGACCAGCGTGCCGCCGGGCCGGAGGCTGGCCGCCACCCGGCGGTGAACCTCCGGCATGACCTCCGGCGGCAGGTGGCAGAAACAGAGCACAATGAAATCCCAGGATTCCTCGTGCCAGGGATCGGCCAGCAGATCGGCCAGCCGGTAATCCAGATCAGCCCCGCGGGCGGCGGCCAGACCGAGGGCCTTGCTCTGGCCGACCGCGCTGCTGTCCACGGCCGTGACGGCGTGCCCCTGCCCGGCGGCATACACCGCGTTGCGGCCTTCGCCTTCGGCCAGGAATAGCCCGCGACCGGCGGCCATTCCCTCCAACCGGCGGGCCACGAAATAATTGGGCTCCTCGCCGTAGAAGAAGCGTTGGTGGTCGTAGCGTTCATCCCATCGGTTGCCTGGTCGTTCATTCATCCGGGATCCTCTTTCCGATCTTCCAACTTCAAAACAGAAGCGATTTTGTGGGGATTTGGCCCTGCGAATCTACTGGAATTCCACCGTGCGGAATGGTAACCTGCCCGGGCGTTTGAATGGTCTATTTCCGGTCACTATAACCCTTACCCGGTTGAACTTTCCAGCAAGGAGCCTGGTGTCATGATCAACAAAATCGGAATCGTGGGCGGCGGCAACATTGGCGGCGTCCTGGTCTCGGAAATCGTATCCCGCCGATTGGCCCGCAACATCGGGTTGGTCGACGTAGCTCCTCCCGAATTCGCCAAGGGCAAGTGCCTGGATATCGCCGAAGCCACGCCGGTCTACGGCCGGGACGTCAATCTCGAAGGCAGCAAGACCTACGAAGTGCTTGAAGGCGCCGATTTCGTGATCAACACCGCCGGCGTGCCCCGCAAGGCCCGCCCCGACGGCTCGTTCCCCTCTCGCGAGGAACTCCTGGCCACCAACCTGAAGATCACCGATCTGGTCGCCAAGGGCATCAAGAAATACGCCCCCGATGCCTTCGTGATCTCCATTGCCAACCCGCTCGACGCCATCGTCTACCGGCTGTTCAAGAAGATGCGCTGGAAGGCCAACAAGATCATGGGCATGGCCGGCGTCCTGGACTCCTCCCGCTACAAGTACTTCG
>CBDTUS010000019.1:0-31389 GCA_965363725.1 uncultured bacterium
GCCTACTAACCTCTTTCCTTGTTCCCCGAACATTCCAGGTTAGGAAAAACACAATTTCAAAGGCACAACTGAAGTTTTTTCCTTTCCCTGTGATTTCAGCTCCCGCAGTGCGTCCCATCGTTTGCAGCGCCGGGTACCAACATCCGGTCCGGGCGGGCCAAAAAAATGAAGTGAGAAAGCTGGTGATGGTGAAATAAAGAAAGAAACATTTCCCCCCATCACGACGTGATGGGATCAGGCAGGAGGCGCTTGGGGGTTTGGCGCCTCCTGTTTTTTTCGTGCATCTGATATAATTAGTGGGAAAATGAATTCAGCTGTGATTTTCACCCCTTTCCCGCGTCAAACACTATGGATGCACGTATGGCCCCCCAAACCGACGACCTGGACCTGCTCCGGCTGGCCGTCGCGGATTCCGAGAGCCCGGCCGGCCGGCGCGCCGCCTCGGAACTGTTGGGGCGATACCGGGAAAGGGTGTACATCTGGTGCCTGCGTTACGTGCGCGACCACGAACAGGCCCTGGACATGGCGCAGGAAGTGCTGATCAGCGCCTACCGGAACCTGGGCTCCTTCGGGGGCCGGTCGCAGTTCGGTTCCTGGATCTTCTCGATCACCCGGAACCGCTGTCTGAGCGAACTGCGGCGGCCAGCCCTGCTGGTGGACGAGGGCGCCGACCCGGATGACCGGGCCTCAAGGCAGGCCGCCCCGGACCAGGACCTGGAAGACAGGCTGGCCGAGGAGGAACTGCTGGAGCTGATCCGGCAACGCCTGGACCCGATCGAACAGCAGGCTCTGTGGCTGCGGTGTTTCGAGAAGATGCCGGTGGACGAAATCACGAGAATTCTGGGAGTCGGGGAGGCTTCGGGCGCCCGTGGAATATTGCAAAGGGCGCGGCGGAAATTGAGGGCGGCGATCGAGGAAGGTGACCCATGAGTGAACGATGCCTGAACATGGAAGAACTGGCGGGGATGACGACCGACGATCCTCGCCGGGCCCACCTGGATGCCTGTCCGCGCTGCCAGGCCGTGGTGAAATCCTTTGCCGAGTTCATGGATCCGCAGGACGTGCCTCAGGGCGCAGACGTGGCCGACGCCCACGCGCGTCTGGCGGCTGCCCTGGACAGCGAGATCACCCCCCGGGAAAACGTGGTTCGCCCTGCTCCGTCCTTCTGGACCCCCTTTCGGGTCCGGACGCTGGCCGCGGCGGCCGCGGTGGTGATTGTGGCGGTGGGTTTATCGATGTTTGGATCGGGTTGGGGTCCCGGTTCTCGGGTCCTGCCGAATCAGGAACCCGTGCTGCGGGGCATTGGCGCTCCGGCCGCGCCGTTCCTCTGCCAGTTGGAATTACTGTCCGGAGGCCGCTTCCAGGCGTCCTGGCCGGGTATCGCCGAAGCGACGGGATATCGGGTGGCGGTCTATGACCTGGATCTCAGGGAACTGGAGGCTTTCGAGGCAGGTTCCGCCACCCATCTGGTGATTCAGTTGCCGGTCGGGGGGGTTTTCTGTCGCGTGATCGCCTTGAAGGACGGAGATGAACTGGGCCGATCGAATCCGGCCTATTTTGACAATTATTGACCATAATGAGTGTCCAATCCGGAGAAACGTCCCGATAGTCCCTTCAGGCGGGAAAAATTTTCGGCATCCAGTAAAATTTTTTACCAAAAAATTGTAATTTTATGTTATTTTTGTGTGGGAGAATTAACTCTGTTTTTCGTCTCGCCCCCATAGTAAGGCACCAGACTTCATCGGGAGACTGACATGAATTCGACTGTTTTATCGCTTTTCAAAGTGACCGCATTCCTGTTCCTCGCCCTCGTTTTGTTGGCCCCGCCTGAAGCAGCCCAAGCTCAGACGCCCTGGGAAGACACCGGCTTCAGCCCTGCTACCCCACGGCCTGACCCTGATCTCGTCGTGGTACGGGAAAGGTCCTACGGCGCCGAGGGCGTGGACCTGACGGCCTACGGGATCGGCACCGGCCCTGTGGACTTTGTCCAGTCCATCTACTTCCGTTTTTTCGTGGACCTTCAGGCCGGTTCGTACGATTCGTTCATCGCGCGGGTCGAATTCCCCGCTAACGCGACGATTCTGGGAATCATCATCGATGGTGACGAGCTGGGCGGGTCCGTCGACGACGGCGTGGCCACGGAAACCGACGCCCTGTTCGGCATCGCCGCGGACCCCGACGACTATTCGGAAGCGAACCGCGGCTTCGAACAACTCGGTGGCGAGGGAACGTCCGAATTCGTGTCCCTGGCCAACGATGGCAACGCCCTGGTGTTCGGACTGAACGTCGAAGAGGGCTTGGATGATTTCCGGGTCATCATCGATTACGGCTCGTCGTTCGGGACCGATATCTCGTTCAACATCCAGAGCTATCTCATCGGTCAGCTTGGTGGCGCAGTGCCCGAACGCGGGATCCTCGTGGGTGACGACGCCAACCCCATCGTGTTCGGCAGCGGGGACTTCGGCGAGGCGGGCAGCCTGTTCGGGAGCCCCCTGACGTCGACCACCGAGCCCACTACCGGTGGCTCGATTCCGTTCGATCCCTTCGCCAACATCTTCATCCTGCGGGATCAGACCGGCACCCTGCCGACCCTGGTCGACGGATTCGACGTGGACCTGGCGCTGCCCGCGCCGGACCTCCACACCTACCTGACCGCGTCGCTGCGGGTACCCGTCGGCATCACCGACGGTCCCAACAATTTGATCTACTCGGTCAGCGAGGGATTTGGCCTCGCCATCAGTCCTCCCGGCGAGCTGGGCTCCATTGAAGCGGACCTCGAACTGCTCGACGGCACTTGCGTCGACGTGACCAACCTTCCGGTCACCGGCGACCTGTTCCTGCTGCGAGACCAGGACGGTGCCGACACCTACGTGGACCGGCTCGAACTGACCGGCTACACGTTCACGGACCATATCGCCATCACAGGCGCGGACGTGCCTGACCCGGTGGCGGTGACGGACTTTTTCGACGGCAAGCTCTTCGTGGCCGACGCCAACGGCGGGTTCGCCACGATCAATGCGGCAACCCAGGCCGTGACCACGGGCGCGGTGACCCTGCCCGAAGGCAACTGGGTGGACGCGACCCGCCGCGGCGAACTGATCTACGTGCTGAGGGAAAAGACCGGCGGCGTGCACACCATCGACGTCTTCACGCCCGCCATGGGGACCGTTACGGAGTTCGACCTGATCGACGTGCCGCACACCGACAGTCCGGCCGCCATCACCGACGGCCCGAACAACTGGCTGTACGTGGTCAGCCAGGCGCCGGATCTGCCGGCGACCATCACGATCGTCGATCCCCAGCTGCCGGAGATCTACATCCAGCACGACTTCCTGCATTTCCCGGGATCGAATCTGTCGGTCACGAACCTGGATCCGCCGGTTTCGGCGGCGCCGCACGGCAGTTTGCCTTCGGTGGGGAACCTGTTGACCTCGGCCTCGCCCAACCCGTTCAACCCGCGGGTCGAGATCAAGTACGCCCTGGAGCGCGACGCGCTGGTGCGCGTGGCGATCTACGACATCCACGGGCGGATGGTGCGGACGATCCACAACGGCCCGCAGTCGGCGGGCGAGCGCTCGGTGGTCTGGAACGGCCGCGACCGCAACGGCCGCGACATGCCCTCGGGGACCTATCTGTATCGTGTGGATACCGGAGAAGTAGCCGGCATGGGTAAGATCACGCTGGCCAAGTAGACAAGTAGACAAGTAGACATTGCAGCAGACCGGAACTGGGCCCCGATCAGATTCCGCCGCCGTCACTGGTGCGCAGGATCGTTCCGTCGGGGCCCACCGCATTTCCGGTCTGGGTCCCGGCGAACGACACCGCGTTGAGATGCTCCCGTGTACCGCTGGTCTGGGGCGTCCAGGTGTCGCCTCCGTCGATCGTACGCAGGATCGTCCCGAAATCCCCCACCACCGTTCCCGTCATGCCGTCGGCAAAGCTGACCCCGGAGAAGTGCTGCGTGGTGCCGCTCGACTTTTGCGTCCAGGTGTCGCCGCCGTCGGTCGTGTGCAGGATGGTGCCGGCGCCACCCACCACGGTCCCCGTATTCGCATCGGTGAAATCGACGTCGGTGAGCCACTCGAAACTGCCGCTGTTCTGGGGCGTCCAGGTCGTGCCGCCGTCGGTGGTGCGCAGGATGGTGCCGTTGGTGCCGACCACGGTGCCGTGATTGGCGTCAGAAAAATCAACGCTTTCCAGCCACTGGTCGGTGCCGCTGTCCTGGGATGTCCAGAGGCCGCCTCCGTTGACGGTGCGCAGAATGGTGCCGCCTGACCCGACGACCGTACCGGTCAGGCCGTCGGAAAACCGGACACCCTGCAGATCGTTGTTCGTGCCGCTGGTCTGGGTGGTCCAGGTGGCGCCGCCGTTGCTGGTGCGCAGGATGGTGCCGCCTGACCCGACCACGGTGCCCCTGTCGGTTTCGGCGAAGCAGACGGCGCTCAGCCAATCGCTGACCGAGCTGGTCTGGTGCGTCCAGGTGTTGCCCCCGTCGTTGGTGCGCAGGATGGTGCTCTCTTCGCCGACGGCGGTCCCGTGGTTGGCGTCGGTAAAGCAGACGTCGCTCAGGTGAAGCAGGGTCCCGCTCGATTTGCTCGCCCAGTTGGCCCCGCCGTCGGTGGTGGCCTCGATCACACCTTCCCGGCCGACGGTGATTCCGTGATCAATGTCCGTGAAACTGACCCCGAGAAACCATCGGGTCGTGTTGCTGGTCTGTGCCGTCCAACTCGTGCCGCCGTTGGTGGTGCGCAGGATGGTGCCGTTCCCACCCACTGCCGTCCCGGCGCCCACGGTGGAAAATTCGATCGCGGTCAACCACTCGAGGGTGCCGCTGGTCTGGGATATCCAGCTCGTGCCGCCGTTGGCGGTGCGCAGGATGGTGCCCGCCTTGCCGACCGCACTGCCGATATTGGCATCGGTGAACCAGACATCGTCGAGGTGCTGGGTGGTGCCGCTGGCTTGTGGGGTCCAGGTGGCTCCGCCGTCGGTGGTGCGCAGGATCGTTCCGCCCATGCCGACCACGGTGCCGGTGCTGGCATTGGCGAAGCAGACGCCGGTCAGAACCTGGGCGGTGCCGCTGGTCTGGGATGCCCAGTTGGTACCGCCGTCGGTGGTGCGCAGAATGGCGCCGCCGGCGCCGACCGCCGTGCCGGTGTTGGTGTCAGTGAACCAGACGTCGACGAGCCAACCGGTCAGACCGCTGGCCTGGGGCGCCCAGTTGGCGCCTCCGTCGGTAGAGCGCAGAATGATGCCGCCGTTGCCGACCACGGTGCCCGTGTTGGCGTCACTGAAGAAGACGTCGTTGAGATGCTGGGCCGTGCCGCTGGCCTGGGTGGTCCAGGTGGTGCCGCCGTCGGTGGTGCGGATGATGGTGCCGTTCTGACCCACGGCCGTGCCGACGTTGGCGTCGGTGAAAAAGACTCCCTGGAGGCTGTTGCCCTGGGGCAGCGGATTCTGCCAGAACCAGCCGTCGGGATCTGACGGCGGCGGCGGCGGTGGCGGCGGTGGTGTCACGGGGTCGGATTTGCTGCAGGCGGCCAAGTTGAGGAACAGGGCGGCAAACAGGAAGAAGAGACCCGGTCGGGCGAACCGGGATACATTTTTCGATAACATCTGACGTATCTCCCTTTGGTGATAATTGGAGACTGAAATAGTAGCACAGGGATGAGTATGGTCGCCAAAATATAGTGAGTTTTTCATGCTATATGCAAAGAAGAAGACATAGTTGCCCAAGCAGAAGAAGTCCCGACCACGAGGATGCCCTCGGAGACGGCCCTTGAGGCCGGGACTTTTCGCCAGAAACGGGCGATGACGTTGGTCAGGAAGGTGTCCCGACCCTCGCCCGCCGGATCACTTGACCAGGGAAACCCGGGTCACCCCCTGATGCACCCCCGCCTGCATCCGTAGCAGGTAGTTGCCGCTGGCGACCCGACGACCGCTGTCATCCATTCCGTTCCAGGGTATCTCATGGCGTCCTGGAGCCATCACCTGTTCCGCCAGGGTCCGGACCAACCGGCCGCGCACGTCGAACACCTCGACGCGGACATTTTCGGCCGCGGCCAGATCCATAACAATCATGGTCTGTGGATTGAACGGGTTCGGATAGGCACCCACCATCTTCGTGACGGTCGGGAGGCCACCCTCGTCACCCACCGCGGATATGTGAGTCCGCTGGATCACCAGGGCATATTCCTCTTCCTGTGGCAGGTCGGCGATTCCCCGTTTCCACACCACGAGGCAGTAGTACCCACCGACCTCGATCTGGAAATCGATAAGTTCCTCTTCTTCGGGGCCGGCGGCATACGCCATGACCGGGCCGTTGACCTCGTCCAGGAATACGTTGCTCTTGTTCAGGTAAGGGAGATCCGGACCGTACAGGGAGATCCCCAGGTCGCACGCGCCGATCTGCGGGTCCAGTTCCACGATGTAATGGTCGCCGGCAAAAGCGTGAAATTCGTGCAAACCGATGATGTCGTTGGGGCCTAGCGGGTACGTCCCGAAAATGCCATTCGGCTCGTTGCCGAGGAACTGCGAGGCAGTGGCCATGACGGTGTAGTGCTCACCGGTAGGAGGCGCCCCGTTGATCATCCCCGCATCGAATTGCCTTTCGTCGGTGACATTGAAGTTGGCCAGCACGAAATCCGACTCGCCGGGCGGCCAGGAGGAGCGGGTAAGCCAGTGGTCGAGTCCGTCCGCGATGCCGGTGCTTGGCAGGTGCAGACGCAGATCGATTTCGGAGGTGCCACCAGGCATCACCGCTACCGCGCCCCAGAACTGTTCTTCACCGCCGGGCACATAAAGCGGGGTGCGCATCCCGTCGGCGTTGTAATAAACCGCCTGGGGGACGGTTATATCCGCCCAGCCGGCGGTCGCCGCCTCGGGTTCGGAACGGCTGACGGGCACATCCATGGCCAGCACGGCCGGTTCCCAAACGTGCTGGGTGCCGAACACGTTGTTGGTCAGATCATCTTCATCCAGTTCGCCCAGGTAGTCGATGTTCAGGACTAGGGTGTGCCTCCCGCCCGGGAACAACCACGGCCCCGAGTTTCCGTAAAGCCTCGGAGCTCCGCCTCCAGTGTTGCTTTGACCGGCCACTCCGAACAACGCGCCGTCGAAGAAAGTGCCGACAGTGAAGGCACCTCCCTCGCCGGGGCTCAGATTGATGAAACTGAAGTTGAGGTAGGTGTCACCGTCGCCGGGGAGACTCGCCGGAAGCGGCGCCCAGTTGACAAGGGCGTCCGGCGCGGTCCTCGGCACGAACGGGGCGTCCCACCCGGGGGGCGTATAGGTCGCCATGTCGGGCCACCGGTCGCGGAGTTCCAGGGTCAGGGAACGGTTCAGCATCAACCCGAAACCAGGCTCCCGCCAGAGAACCAGGGTATGAAGCCCCGGAAGACCATCGATATGCATCAACGCGTCGCCTTCGGGGTCCTCTTCCACCACCTGGTCATAGCTGAGCAGGGTCCCGGTGGCGAAGGTCTCGTCGTACCAGGCGAGATAGACGTCGGAGTGAAAAACCGACAGGTCCATTTGCAGGTCCACGGTCATGGGCCCCTGGTTCTCTTCGGTGATCCCGAACTTGTAGAGCATCATCGCCTCGCCGGCCGGAAAAGTGTTGCTCTGGATCGAGCCCAGGGGAAGATCGTCGCTGTAGAGCAACTTGGCCCAGTAACCGTCGTTACTTGTCTCCTGGCTGGTGATCACCCCGGCCTCGTAGCCCGGGGCAGGCCGGTTGGTCACGTTCACCAGCACCGCATCCAGGTACCGCGCCGGCCGCGCGGAGAAGCCGAGGTTGCTCCGGTACCCGCTGGTGGCGTCGGTTTCGTAATCGTGCAGCCGGATGTCGAAATCGTCGTAGAGGTTGTCGGGAAGAATGTAGACGGCGGCCACCATGTCGCTGGGAGTGTCAGTGAGCAGGAACAAACCGTCGCAGTTGAAGTAGTTACCGCCGCCCGCGTCTTCCCAGCCGCCGGACCGCCAGGGCGGTGCCGGCCGGTTCAGTTCCAGGGCCGGATAGAAGACGGTCGGATTCCAGACCCACTGCCGGCCGAAGCGATTGTCTTCCTCGTCGAGTTCCGGTATGAGGTGGAAATAGTCGATGTCGGCCGTGAAGGTGTGGCGCCCGCCCTGAACGACTAGGGGACCCTCGTTCGTCCACCGGTCGTTGGCTCCTCCGGCAAAGTTTCCGCGCACGACGTCGTCGACCACTTCACCATCGATCCGCACCGCGGTATAGCAATTCGACTGGGTCGTTGCGTCGCCGTGATTCTGAATACCCACGTTCCAGTAGGTGGAATTGTAGAGAAGGCTTGTCGGTGCCGGCGCATAGGTGTCGGTGGCATCGTTCGAGCTGCGGGGGACCACCGGATAGGCCCAACCGGATGCAGTGAACGGTCCGAGGTCGGCCGGTTCGGGTTGCAGGACGATCATCGGCCCGTAGGTCTCGTGCTCGGGGTCGAAGTTCCCTTCCCGGTCGAAGGCCCGCAAGGTGAAGAAGTAGGTGCCGGGGGCCAAGGAGGGAAAATCCTTCGCCCAGACGTTGCCGGCAATAGCCCATTGATGCACCGAGGGGACGACCGGCGTGTCCGGGGAGAACTCATAAGAATAACCAGCCAGGCCGGACATCTCGTCCGTTCCGGGTGGCCAGAACATGGTGATGGAATTGTCGGCCGAAGGCACGCCCACCGCATGGCTGCTGATCGGGGGCAGGGTAACCGGGTTGACGTTGTCCAGACCAGTGAATCCCGCGTTGGTCGCCGTTTCCCAGAATTCCGGGGCGTGTTCCGGATACCGGTACAGGAATCTTTGAATGAAATGGTGGATCGTGAGATCTCCGGGCATGTCGTCGAGGTAGATGGTGAAGATCTCATCGAAGCCGAGATCGAGCGGATCCACCAGGCCCGGGGCGATCGGGTCGTCGTCCTCGTTGTCATCATCGATGTCGTGCAGCAGGAGTGCGGTGAAGCCCTCTGTCTGGTACGGATCGTGGTAGACGCTGTTTTCATGGCATTCATCGGAATATTCGCCTCGGTTACCGAACATGCCTACCGGTGCGTCATCATACAGGCCGTCGGCCCATTCCCGGGTCATGGCGTCGCCGATGTAGTTGGAAAACCCCTCCGACCAGGCGACCTCGTCGGTTTCCTGGCACCAGTTACAGTGACCGCAATTCTCACCCGGCGGGTCGCAGAAACCTCCTGGGTTGCAATACATGCCTCCGGGGGGCCAGGGGCCCATGGGCAGGCCGTTGGTCCTCCAGCTGAAGAAGTGCCCGTACTCGTGTCCGTGAACCCACTCTCTAAAGGGATGCTCCGAGCTGAAGAAGAGCTGCTCGGTCGCCCTGTCGAATCTTGAGACCCCGTCACCCCAGGGGAAATTGGCGATGATAAGAGGCAGGGTGATCCCGGAGTGGGTCGAGAGGAACCGGGCGCTCCGCGTGATGCCAATCAGGATGTTCCAGGCCTCATACACAACCACATGCCTTCCCATGTCGACCAAATCGGCTGTGACGTTGTAATGGACCGCGGTTTCCCAGGAGTAGACCTCGGCGATCCCGTCAGGCTTGACCAGGGTAAGGTTGTTGGCCATTTCCAGACGCAGAAAAATGTCCGGGTCGTAGTCCTGAGGAAGGTCGTACCAGTTGAAGTCCACCTGGTAGTAGCCCGCGTCGTCGGTAGTCGTGGAGGCCAGCTCCAGCTCGAAGGAGTCGTTCCAGTCCATGACCTTCACCGTGGCGCCATCCAGGCCGATGCGGTCCATTTCGACCAGCCGGCCAAACTCGATCTGGCCGAAAACCCTGAAGGTGCGAAACCGCTTGTTGCCGGATTTCTCCAGTTCAGCATACCGGGGATGCTGTTCGGACAGGGGAGGAGTTGGCCTCATGGGCCGCGTTAACTTTTCGACCCGCGGCACGGTGGAGCGAGGGATGAAGTCCCCTGACGAGACCAGTTCGCCCGGTTTCCACTGGGTGTTGACCGGATCGAAGATGACCCTTCGGGGCATGTCGTTGGTGGTGAGGTCGATCGTGATCGGCTGGTCGGGATCGTCGGGGGTCAACTCGAACCGCAGTTCGACCACTTCCCCTTTGAACATGTCCCGCAGTCCGATCCAGTCGAGCTGCTTCACCGTCCAGCCGGCGCCCGTGATCACCGGATCGGTGACATAGACCGGCCCGAAGGCCTCGAGGCGCAGGGTCATCAGGTGGGTCTGGCCTTTCTGGAGGTCACCCGGCGGCTGAAGGATGGTGATATCGAGAGGATCATTCGTCACAAGGGCCATCGCCCGCATGTCGGGGAGGGCCAGGATCATCAGGACGAGACACAGAATAAGCGTCAAGCGTTGCATGGTGGGCCCTCCTTTCAGCGTCCGGAACGGGGAGTCTGGGACACCGGAGGTGTCGGCTCAGTCATCAGCCGCAGGCTTTCCTCCAGTTGCTCGGCCACCTCGATCCGGCCTTCCTGCCGGGCGAATTGCGCCTGGGTGCGGAGCAGGGCAAGCTCGGTATCCTGCTTGACCGTCTGGATTTGTTTTTGGATCTCGAGGCCGCGCAACGAATCGGTCTCCCGGGCGAACGCCTCGATCAGCGGGGCCAGATCGGCCTGTTCCTGGAGCAGAACATTACGCAGTGCCACCTGCAGCGGAGTCAACCGAGCAAGCTTCTCCGCAGGTAGTGCGGTCAGGGAATACGCGGTGGGGCTGGATTCCACGGGGCGGATCGCAGGTTCGACTTTGGTGGCGTCATTGGGAGCAGGTTGGTCGGTGGCGGCGAATACGACCGGAGCAGCAATCAGAAGGATGAACAGGATCCATTTCGGGTTGCGGGCAGGCATCTCTTTACCTCCGGATATGGATGAAAACCAGCGGCCCCGACGCCCGACACCCGGCCGACGTGGCACAATCAACTTGGTCCAGATCGATGCGATCAGTTGGTGGGTTCCAGTATTGAGGGATTCGGGGAAACCGGTCACTACCCCCATAGTGGTCGGTTCAGCTGTCGGAAATGGTGATCAGGTTTCGGTCGAAAGGAGCCAAACAAGAAAACCCCAAGCACAGCGTCCTGCTTGAGGTCGGAAGGTCCCCCTTTTGATCGGCCCTGAAAAATCCCCCGGGCGAGTGAAAGCACCCTATCATAAACCCGAAGATGAGTTCAATGAAAACCGATGTTTATTTTCGGGGGATGTGAGCAAAATGTGCTAAAGGTCAACTGTATACTGTATACGAGAACAAAAATACCAGTAACCTATTGTAAAACAAAAAGATAACGTCATGTGGCCCGCCGGCGGGTTTCTGGGGAAAATTCCCCACCCTGGGTGCCGTTAGTGTAATTTATTCCTATCCTCTTGTCCTACTCTTTGAGAAATGGTCATTTCAGCAGCATCAGCCTTCGGCTCACGGTATACCCCCCGGCATCCAGCCGGTAGACGTAGGTCCCCGAAGCCATGGATTGCCCGCTGTCGTTCCGGCCTCCCCAGACAAATTCATGGGTCCCCTGCGACTGGCCTTCACCCTGGACAAGAGTCCGGACCAGTCGTCCCGACAGGTCGTAGACCCGCAGGGAGACGACCACGGTTTCCGCCAACCGATAGGAAATGGTCGTCGACGGGTTGAAGGGATTGGGGTAATTGCCCAGGAAGGTGACCAGGGAAGGATCAGCCTCGGGTACGGCCGTAGGATCGCTGCCGGCCACCAGCGGGAAGTCATTCATGGCCCACGGGCCCCAGGAGTGGGCCGTAAGCTGGGAGTGAAACAGGGCATTAGCGCCGAATTTAAGGCTGTAGGCCTGGTACCCCAGCATGTTCAGATAGGCCACCACCGCGCTGGAGTGCTGGCCGGCCCAATCATAGACCACCACGGGCATGTCGCCGGGAATGTTGTTCAGCATCTGGTCGATGCCCATGCTCACGTAGGGCGTGAACTGAAAGGCGCCCGGAATGTGTCCCGGAACCCCGGAGGAGCCCTGGCCCAGATAATCCGCTTCGCCGAAGTAGTTGACGACAAAATAGTCTTCCAGGTTGCCCTGGATATCGAGGTAACCGATGCCTTTGTATCCCTCGGCCAGGTTCATGGCCACACGTTGCGCCACGATGGTTTCCGGATCGCCCGGTAGGGCGGGGAACTCATGCTCGGTCAGGTTGCCGTTCTGGTCCGTGGTCTCCGGATTGAACAGGAAATCGTTGCAGTTGTTGGACCACGTATCCAGGGTCGGACTCCAGGAACTCATGCCGAACAGAAGGCTGTACACATCGTTGTACCCCATCAACCCCATGGCCAGCTTGACCTGGGTTCCCACCTGACCGGTGTAGCCCGCGATGACGTAGGGTTTGGTTGACGGAATGAAGGTGGCCAGATCATCGATGAGGGTGTTCAGGGAACTGTGGTAGGCCCCGTATATGTGGCCCGATTCGTAAGCGGTTCTGCTGCGGATGTCGATCACCGTGAACTCGTGGAGGTTATCATAAAGGTTTTGGGCGCTTATGACGCCCGGGCACTCGGCGGGGTCGTTCAGGAAATCGATGCCGGCGGCGGCCATGGCCTGGAAGGCTTCGGTAGCATCTCGATCGATCGCCATCGTTGCATGGGGATGGAAGAACAGGAGCAGCCCCAGCGAAAGAAAAACCAGGTTGGTGCGACGGGACAGCATGAGGGGGCCCTCCGGTTAAGTTGGGGTGACCCTTCACTCTATCACAATCGAAATCCTGAAGTCAAATCGCAGCGATGTCCTTGGAAACAGCAGGGGCGCCCCGGATGGAACGCCCCCATCGGCATCCTATTCGGCCAACATCACATCCGGCCCGCCTGCGCCGACACCATCGCCGGAGGCTGCACCGGCGACAGCTCCGTATACGGTGGTGTAGAACACGGCAATCAGATTCGGCTTTAACAGGGCATCATCGCCTGTATTCCGCGAGTCAAAGGCGTTGAGGTGAAAGGTCGTCGTTCCCGTATTCACGGGGAAGATTAGGCTCGCAGAAAACTGGTGGACAGCATATCCCGAGTCTGAGGGCCAAGTCTCCGGAATGCGAATCACATGGGTTCCGGTGTCTGGCGTGCTGATGTCCCCGGCTGTTTTGGACAACTTGAAGATGATGTTGTCCATTGTGCCAAGCGTGTGCCTGATGAATACACCGGCCTGGCCCGTCACCATCACATAACCGCTGGTCGGGACCGTGATGCTGACGGAGAGGAAGGATTGTCCCGAACCGGTTAAGGGGAGAAGGTTGTTGGGGGGTCCCTCGTTCTGGGAAATACCAGGTTCGTCCTTGATGTCGATATATCTGATGGAGTTGTCCATGACTTCCGAAGTTCCCACGGCGCCGGCGGCAATTTCGCCCTGCCCCACTCCGTCGGTGGCGATATCCACATCGGTGATCGTGTTTGCGACGATATTCAGGGAGGTCACGGAGTTGGCGGTCAGATGGCTGTTGTTGATGCCTCCGGGTGGGACGGAGATCGTACCCGAGGTGGTGATCGGTCCGCCGGTCAAGCCCGATCCCGTGTTCACCAGGAATACCGTGCCGCCCTCACCGCCGCCCGCTCCGGTCACCACCGACGAATCGGCGATCGCGGCGCGGTAGGCCCAGGGGGTCGAGGTGACCTGCAGCCGTGGGTTGATCTCGGTGTCCGCACCCACGGTCACGCCGATCCACAGCTCAGGCGCGGCCAGGATTCCCGGCGGCAAGTCCTCGAAGGAGCCCAGCAGCACGCTGAACACCCCGTCGATAACCTGCACCAGGGGATGGGTTTCGACCCACAGGGCGGCACCGGGTCCCGAGGCGACCTCGTAGATACGGAACGTGAGGTTGAAATTCCCCTCCAGGGGGTAGCCGTCCAGGTCGGAAATGTAACCCTGATAGTTGAACACGCGGGGCACATCCGCCTGACCGGGTGCAGCCAGCAGAAGCAGCAGCAGCATGGCAATGATCATCTTCTTCATCTTGATTCCCCCTATTTGATCAACAGCATTTTTACTGTCTGTTGATGGACTCCATGGCGAAGGCGATAGAGATAGACACCGGAAGCGGCCTGGCTGCCATTTTCATTCCGGCCATCCCAGGTTTCGCTGTACACCCCCGGAAGCAATTGCTGGTTCACCAAGGTGCGCACCTTGGCGCCCTGAACATTGAAAATCGCCAGCTCCACGTTGGCGGGATCCTTGATGCTGAATTTGATCGTTGTTCGCGGGTTGAAGGGATTCGGGCTGTTCTGCCACAGCTGGTTCGTGAGCGGGTTCGGCAGTTCCCCGACCGGGGAAACCAGAAGGCTCCGCTGGGCGCGCCAAAATCCGGACCAGAGCACGGACCCGGGGCTGGCGCCGATGCCCACGGGACGGGGCTGACCGAGGGTGCCCTGGTGCAGATACAGCGAGCTGCCGCCCTGAATGCCGCCACCGCTCAGGACACTCGCTTCGAGTTGATAGTCGGCGCCCACGACAGTCCCGGGCGGGGCCAGGAGCAGAATTGCGGACGCCATCAGAAGAACAAGGGTGGGTTTGATCATAGCAGGACCTCCAGGAACATGGTGGGAGGCGCTGTGGGGCACAAAGCCGCACGGCACCAGAAATCCGGTCCGTTGGAGACATTTATTGAGAGAAATATCCAGATCCCCACGCAAAATTTATCATATCCGTGGGGGTTTCTGGAAATTATTTATCAAAAAGGGACCATAGCCCTGCTGACGGGCTCACTCCATCCATCCGTTTCTCCGACCTCAAAAATGTTATCAAAAACTCAGGGACACTCGTCTCCAACGGCGACCGCCAACCCGGCCACATCGGACAGATTCAGGACCCCGTCCCAGAAGAAATCGCTGCGGAAAAAATAGCCGGCAAAATAGTCGATGGTGAAAAGGGACACATCCTGGAGATTGACCACGAGGTCCCCGTTGATATCCGGACTGTTGGCCATGATGGCCGGAGTGATGGCCGGCCCGTTCTCTTCAAACAGAGCCGAGCCGTTGACCATCACGAACACATAGGGCGATCCGGCGGGAGGATCGCTCCAGCCTCCCATGCCCAATGGTTGGGAAAAGGTGAACCAGCCGTCCGCATCGGTGTTGCCGTCGGCATTGGGCCCGCCCAGGCACCAGTTCAGGCCGGGCATTTCCAGCCAGATATCCTCGGCGGGGAAGTTGGGGACGGGCATCGGTTCGTTGGGTTCCCCGATGACGTCGCCCTGCACCCAGAGCTGGACCCGGATGGTGGCGTCGACGGTCGTTCCGTCGGGATGATTGGCGGAGGATAGTGGTGTACCGGCGGCGCTGGGCGTCACCACGATATGGACCGGTTCATCGAATTCCCAGTTCCACACGCCCCAGACATTGGGGATGGCGTGGGCGGCGACGGGGATGGCGGCCAACGCAAGGACGAGTACCAGGATTTTATGGATTGTTCTCATCGTTCCCTGCTCCTTTTCGCGCCGATTTTGGGAATTTAGCTATCCTGCCATAAGCAATTGTTTCCCCCGCGCCGCCATCTGGGCGGACTGATACCATAATATCATAAATCTAGAGGTAATTCATCGGGACCGCCTGTCCCGCCAAACCGGAGGAAGCCCCATGGACGCCAAAACCTTTGCCCAGACCCTGACCATCCAGTTCGGATACACCGATTTTATCTTTGGGGCCAACCTGAAGGGGCTGACCGATGAGGACGGATTGAAGCAGCCCGCGCCCGGGGGCAACTGTCTCAACTGGGTGGTGGGGCACATTGTCGGGTCAAGGGTGGGGACCTTGGGGGTGCTGGGGCAGGAGAGTCCGTTTGGCGCGGAAAAGTACGCACGATATGAGCGAGGGTCAAAGCCGGTGACCGATAGCGAAGGAACCTTGCCGCTGGCGGAGATGATGGGGGATTTTGCGGCCACGGCGGAAGGGCTGAAGGCCGGGTTGGCCGGACTGACGGCCGAAAAATTGGCGGAGAAGGCGCCGTTCAGCCCCGGGGAAAATCCGGAGGAGACGGTGGGATCGCTGCTGGCGGGACTGGTGTTTCATGAGGGTTATCATATCGGGCAGTTGGGGGTATTGCGGCGGCTGGCCGGGGAGGATGGAGTGATCCCGTAGGGGGTGCCTCGGAAATTGTGTCCGGCCCAGGAAGAGGCACCCCATCCGCAGTTTCAGGCCACAAAAGTGACGAAATCAACAAAAGCGGGTCCCCCGGGGGTCCCGCTTTTTGATACCTGAAGCGACTGGAACATCAGACACAATTTCAAAGGCACAACTAAATGAACAGGTTTTTTCATAGCTTGCCCGGGGAATTGAAGCTAAAATACAAGAGGGGGAATTTTTTCGATTCAATTTTTCGACCAACATCAGCATTGGTGCGCCGTTTCGGCCGCGGAATTCCTCCCAGCGCGAGAATTCGGGTAGGCTGGCCTCAGCTATTGGGCGGCCTGCCCGGCAGTCGAAGGGGCCCGCCATGAAAACGCGCCTGACCGTTGCCTTCCTCATTCTGTTCCTGATTGGCGCCTGCAGCAGCGACGACCCGCCTACCGCTCCTCCCTCTGGCGGGACAGGCGGCACCGGCGGGGACAATCCGACCCTCACCGGCATCTCGCCGCCGGGAGCAGGGATCGGCATCGAGGTCAAGATCATCGGCACGGATTTCGGCACCGCCCAGGAAACAGGCGGGGTGAAGGTTGCCGGGGTTGACGCAGCCATCGAGTCCTGGTCGGCCACGGAAGTAGAGTTCATCGTGCCGGCGGGGATCCCTTCGGACTCCATGGCGGGCATCGTGCTGACCACGCTGGCCGGCAAGACGGTTTCGTCGGAGATCGACATCCCACCGCCCAACGTCTATCGGGTCACCACCGACATCGCTTTGGACCAATACCCGTGCTGGGGGCCGGGCGGGAACTACATCTTCTTCTGTTCGACACGATCGGGCGGCGCCAACTGGGACCTCTACCGCATCCCGGCTACCGGAGGCGAGACGCAGCGGTTGACGAACTACGACGGGCCGGATTTTTATCCGGACGTCAAGCAATCCAGCGGCGAGGTCGCCTGGAGTTCGACCCAGGACCATCTCGGCTATAACATGGACGGCGACTATGAGATTTTCGACGGCTACCTGGTTGCCGTTCAGGGGGGCTTCGTCACGCAGGGGATCCGCACCCAAAACGAATCCCGCGATCTCGATCCCGCCTGGAACAACAGCGCCTATGGGGGCTATGACATGGCGTCCACCTGGGAACTGGTCGACGAGAATGGAAATTTCGTGGCGTGGAAAGTGGTGCTGCACGAAAACGTGGGCACCAGGGAGCTGACCGAGGGGCGGCAGCCGAGTTTTTCAGATAACGGTCGTTGGTTGGTCTACAACTTTCAGGAAAACATCTTCAAAATCGAGATCGATGTGGGCCCGCCGGTCCAGCTGACCGATACCGGGATGGATTATTATCCGCACTGGGGTCAGGTCAACGACAAGATCGTGTTCCAGCGAGGGGGCGCCGGGGACATCATGGTGATGAACTCCGACGGGACTGATTTGCAGGAACTGGTCGCCACGCGGAACAATGAATACACCCCGTCCTGGTCGCGGGACTGCACCAAGGTTGTCTATTGCGCGCATCGCTGGAGCAACTTCGACATTTACGTTTACGTGGTGCCTTGAGGGCGGACGCCCGTTTCGCCACCGCACATCAGGCCAACCTGCGGCTCATCGCCACGGATGGACAAGCATGACCCAGCCGGACAGCCTCCTCGGGAATAGACAGTGGTTAAGCAGCGCACTCTTGGCGCTCAGCGCCGCGGCGGTCCTGCTGCGGATCGCCTCGGAAGCCTGGGTGGGCGAAGACGCGCTCATCACCTTCCGGACCATCGAAAATTTCGTGAACGGGTACGGTCTGCGCTGGAACATCGACGAGAGGGTCCAGGTCTACACCCATCCCCTCTGGATGCTGGTGAACGCCGCCGCCTACGCGGTCACCCGTGAAATACCGTCCACCCTCACCTCGGTCAGTCTGGGCTTTGCGGTCGGCGCCTACCTGCTGGTCGCCTGGCGGCTGAGGTGGCGGCCGGTGGCGCTGCTGGTGGGGTTCTTCCTTCCTTTGGTCACCTCGCGGACGCTCGTCCTGTACGGGACATCCGGTTTCGAGACTCCGCTGGCCTACTTCCTACTGGCTGCCTACGCCCTGTTGCTGTTGCCCGGGGACGGCTCCGGTCCGGTCCGCTGGGGGCTGCTGTCCTTTTGTGCCGGCCTGGCGACCCTGAACCGCCCGGATCACCTTCTCCTGTACGGCCCCTCCCTGATGTTCCTCAGCGTCGCCTGCAGGAAGCAGGTAAAATGGAAATCCATTCTGCTCGGTCTGTCGCCGCTGATTCTCTGGTTCGTCTTCGCCCTGGTCTACTACGGGTCGCCGTTGCCCAACACCGCCCGCGCGAAGCTGTCTCCGGAGATTCCGGTGAGCCAATATGTGCAGGAAGGGGTTCTGTACACCGCCAACCTTGTCCGCTGGGATCCGGTGGCGGCCATCATTCTGGTGAGCGCTTTGGCGGTTTCGGCCGGCGCTGTGATACGTCGTCGGACCAACCCGGGCGGAACCTGCGCCGGTCGCCTGGCGGCGCTGGGCGCGGGGATCTGGCTCTATGGCGGCTACATCCTGCTGATCGGGGGCGGGTTCCTGTCGGGCAGATTCTGGGCGGCGCCCCTGTTTGCCGCGGTGCTGATCGTTGCGCTCGGTGGCACGGACGCCGTCGCGCAATGGAAGAGGTCCGGGGGCAGGTTCAAGATCGCCGCCTTGGCCGCCGTGGCGGTGCTGCTGGTCACCGCCTTCATTCAATCTTACCGGCTGGAATCCCACGCAGCGCGCGGACCTCATCTCGCCCGGTCGGCCGCCCATCTCTATCTGAAGCCCGATCTGACCTGGGCCATGACGGACCCTGCCGAGGCCTGGTGGGAGCTTGGGCTGAAACATCGGCGAAGGGCTCAGATGACCCGAGGACGTTTCGTGACCACCTCCGGTACCATCGGCTTCGAAGGCCTGGCCGCCGGGCCCCAGGTCACGATCATCGATTTCCACGCCCTGGCCGACCCCCTGCTGGTCAGACTCCCGCTGGCGGACGCCGAGTTCTGGCGGGTCGGCCACTTGGCGCGGCCGATTCCCCGGGGTTACGAGGGTGCGCGCCGAACGGGTTCGTTCGCCGAGATGGACCCCCGGCTGCGGGAGTACTATCGCCACCTGCGCCTGGTCGTGTCGGGGCCGGTTTTCGACCGGGAACGCCTGCTCACCATCGTGAACTTCCAACTTGGCCGCTACGACCATCTCCTCGAAAAGTGACCGGTGCTTGTTGGCCCTTCCCTGTCACTGAAGCAGCGTCGCCTTCCGGTAATGTTCCTTTCCCCCAGCGCGCAGACGCACCACGTACATGCCGCTCGACGCGGGCTGGCCACTGTTGTCCCGCCCGTCCCAGGTTTCGGTGTGGCGCCCGGCCGTCCTGACCGCTCCGTCCACCAGGGTGCGCATCAGTTGGCCGCGGACATTGAACACCTCCAGGTTGACCGTACCCGCCGACACCAGGTCGAAATCGATGGTGGTCATGGGGTTGAATGGGTTGGGATGGATGGAGGCGATGGCCGTCCGCTGCGGGACGTCGCCGTCGCCGGGCGCCCCAGACAACCCACCTGTGAAGGTCAGCTCGTACTGTGCAGTCGTCAGCAGATCCGCGCTGCCGACCTTCCACACCGCCAGACCGTACCGACCGGACAAGGGCACCACCACGGCGATCATCTCGTCCTCCCCTGGACCGGCCCGCCAGGCCGAGCCGTCGGTGACCCAGTTGGCCTTGAACGAGTAGGGCACGTTGGGGGGGTGCAGGGTCAGACCCAGGTCCGTGCCCGCAGACTGATTAAGCACCTTGATGGTCAATTCGCCGGGGTCTAGGTAGACCTCGTACAGATCGAGGATGTGCCGTTCCTCGATCAGGCCGGATACACTTGTGTCCTCGGGATTGCGGCCCAGATAGGATGAAGCGACGACCTCGGCCCTGTAGTCCTGGGCGCCAACCACCCGGATCACCCCGGCGTCCGTGGCCTCGCCGTCGGTCAGGCCCGAATTGACCAGCACGAAATCACTTTCACCGACCGACCAGGCCGACAGGCTCTTGATCTGCTGGAAACCCTGCTGGGCGTTGTTGTGCTTTTCGTGGAGACGAATGTCCACGTTGCTCGTGTCCCCGGGCATGACTGCGGCGGCGAGCCAGTAGCCGTCGTCGCCGACGATCACGGGAGCGGGAATGCCCAACCCGTCGCAGTTCATGGCGAGCGGCCTGCCTGCGGAAACCAGATGTTCCCAGCCACCCTGGGGGTCTGGTGGCACGGCCCTGATGGTGGGTGTTGCCAGATCCATCTCGGGCGGCGACCACACCCACTGACGGGCAAAGAAGTTGTTGAACTCGTTAGTCTCTTCGAGTTCTTCATCCCCGTCGAGGATCATGGCCAGGGTATGACGCCCCCCGCGCACGAGGTGGGGCGTGTAGCTGATGGCCAGGCGGGTCTGTCCGGGTGAGACGAATGGCCATTCCTGTTTGGCGATCTCCTCGCCGTCCAGTTGCTGGGCATTGATGACCTCGTTCGCTCCCACGGGTCCCTGGTTCATGAAAGCCGTACTCAGGTAGGTCGAGGCCAGGTCCCCCGGCAAATCAGCAGGCGCGGGCACCGAAGCCGGTGTCGCGTCGGGCAGGGGGCGCGGCACCAGAGGCAAAGCCCAGCCGGACGGAGTCACCGGCACGACATCCGGCGGGGTGGGGCGTACCTTGAGCGTCAGCTGCAGGGCCGGGACTACCTTTTCTTCGCCGTCCTTACCAGCGGGAATCTCCGCCGGGTCCCTCCATACCACCAGTCCGTAGGAGCCCTGAATGGGCGCCTCGAAGCTGACGTTGGCCAGGCCGTTGAGGTCAGTCACCGCCTCAGTGGTCAGGTCGTCCAATCCGCCGTAGGTATGGCCCGCGGATAGGTAGCCCAAGTGGACCGGTCCGGCGGATGGATCGATGAACAGCTGAACAGTGTTCCACCCCAGGTTTCCGGTTTCCAGCTGGAAATGGCGCAGGTGGAGATACTCGTCGATCTCGAGCGTGGCCGCCGTCTCGGTGTCGTACTGGATGTACGTGCTCTCCACCCGCTGGATCTCGTATTCGCCGACTCCGTCAGGCCAGTTGACCACGCCGACGTCGTGCTCGAAGCCGGCCGCGTTGTACTTGTTGAAGATCACGGCATCCAGGCAGCCGGCCGGCCGGGAAGAGAAGGCCTCGGCGGTCGTGGTCTGGAAACCGTTTTCCGACCCCGTCGAGTGGGGGAACATGCGGCAGTCGTAGTCCTCGGTTTCGTCCACGTTTCGCAGCAGACCGCCGACGAAGGTCCCTGAGCCCGCCGTGACGGCGTAGCCGTCGCAGTTGGGGCTGTAACCGGGCCAGAGGAAGACCATGCCGCCGGTAGGATCGGGCGGGTGGTTGGATATTTCAGGGACGCCCACCGCCAGATCTTCCGGCTCCCAGATGAACTGTCGCCCATACCGGTTGTCAGCCTCGTTCATCTCGGGGTTTTCTTCTTCCATGTCGATCCACATGGAATACATGTGACGCCCACCGTCCACGTAGAAGACCCCCCTGTTGTACCAGGTGCGAACACCGCCGGCCGTCAGGTTGAGCGGAGGCACGATTGATTCCGTGGTGTAGTTCACCCCGTCCACATAGAACCCGATATCCCAGCGGCTGTTGGTGGCGAGTTCGCCGTCGTTGAGGACCGCGATGTTGTAGTAGTTCATCCAGGTATCTGACTGAAGCACCGGTGGAACGTGCACGTTGCCAATGCTGGCGGTGTCATCGTTGCGCGGCACGATGGGGTAGTCCCAACCCAGCGCCCAGAAAGGACCGAGATCGGCGGGGAAGGGATCGCGGATGGTGATGGGTCCGTAGGCCGCGTAACCGCCCCAGTTGCCCGCTCCATCCACGGCCCGGATGTTGAAATAGTAGTCGCCGGGATCCAGGTCGTTCGTCGTGTAGCTGGTGGCGGTCCCGAGCACGTTGACGCCGTAACCCGGAGGCGTGATGACGTTCTCCGAGACCAGGACGGCATAGCCGCTGATACCCGACATGTTGTCCACGGCCTTGGTCCAGGTGTAGTCGATGGTGCCGTCGGGAGACGACTCCACCGTGTTGTGGCTCGACGAGGTGAGATTCGTCACCGCCGCTGGGTTCTGGTGGTCCAGCTGGTAACCGTTGTTCAAGGCGGTGGACCAGTATTCGACCTGCAGATCGGGGTGACGCGCCCTGAAATCATCATGGAATTCCTGAGGAGTGACCGGTCGATCGACGTTGGCGATCTCGAGGATTTCCCACGAGCCAAGGGCCAACCGGTCGCGACCGGCGGGGAAAACCGGGTCGAAGTCGTAATTGTCGTCGTAGATGTCGTAGAGCAGGCGAGACATGCAGCCCTCGACCTTGAAGGGGTCCAGCCCGGCGGCTTCGGGTCGGTGATCGTCCAGCTCCTCGAACCGGAAGGGGGTTTCGTTGTAGTCGCTGACGTACTGCTCGACCACCGAGGCGGCGTACCAGTTGGGAAAACCCTCCGTCCAGGCGATGTAGAAGTTCTCCTCGCTGTAGTCGCAATGGCCACAATCGTCGGGATAGGAAGGGTCGCACCAATTGTTGCAGTAGATGCCGTCGTAGAACACGTAGTTGGACATGGTCTTCGCCCAGTGGTGGCCGTATTCGTGGCTCACCACGCCCTCGCGCCAGAAGAATTCCGGGTTTCCCACCACGATGGCCGGCGTTTCGGCGTGGTAGTAGGCGTGGTCCCCGCTGGGAATGTAGATGTAGGTCTGGGGCGGGTCGTAACCCCGGACTTTGGACCAGCGCCAGGCCCGGGTGCCGATGGAAAGAACGTTGGGCACCGCGTTGTCGCCTTCGTTGGCGGCACCGAACCATCCGTAGTCGATAAAGGTGCCGCCGAAGTCATCCTTGGTGTGGGTACGCCACACCCAGGTGTTCACGAAGTAACCCTGCCAGGCGCAGTGGATCTCGCCGTTGGCCATGATGATCCGCGTGTAGATGTCGGGTGCTTCGCTCTGATCGAAATCGAAGACGAAGTCGAAGTAGCCGTAGGGGTCGGTCACACCGATGCACAGCAGATCGTCGGGGTTGATGTCCTCGTCCCAGATCTGGATCGTGGCGTTGTCCACGCCCACGGTCACGCCGTCGGGACGCTGGTAGCAGAAACGCCCGCGCACGCGGATGGCGTAGGCGGCGTCCTTGTCTTTGACCTTCTGGTCCTCGGGGCTGGAGAAATCGGGATCCGGCGACCAGCCCTCGGGGCCGTCGCTGACCGGGTCGGCCATCAGGAAATCCTTGCGGACCCCGGGGAAGGGATGTTCATCGGGCGCGGCGATCTGCCGGATTTCGGGCTCGCCCGACTTCTGCAACTCGTAGTGGGGTGGCACCAGGAAGAAGTCGCGCACCACAATTCGGCCGCCGGCGCGAATCTTCACCTGCACGGGCTCGGTGATGTCGTTGCTCATGATCTCGAAAGGAACGTCCCGGGGTACGCCCGGCTCCAGCTCGAGGCTGTCATCCCAGGCCAGACCGATGTACATGGCCTCCCAGCGGCCCGGGAGTTCCACTTGACGCATGGTGATTGGCTCGGTGGATTCGAACCGGAACGAAGCGCCGAAGATCTGGCCGGGGATGGGCACGACGTCGGGATCGCCGATCAGGGTGATGGTTACGGGCGGTTCGAGTTCGCCGTGGGCGGGGGGCGCGGCCAGAATGACGGTGACGATGACGGCCAGGAGGCCAAAGATGAATCTAATCTTCATGATCGCCACCCCCTTCCCCGGATTCTTCAGGTGGTGATTGTTGGCTTTCGCTGGGGCCGGCAAGGAGCGCCAGGTTGGCGGCGATTTCGTCAGCCTCTTGGTCCAGGCCCAGGCCGCGGGCGTGATTGAGCTGGATGGTCATGATCTCGGTTTCGATGCTTCGCTTGAGATCGCCGATCTTACCTTGGATCGCCCGGCGTTGTTCCAGGTCCCCGGTCGCATGGTAGGAGGCGGTGAGCTCCTGCAGGTGCTTCCGGAAGTTCGTGCGCGCATTTTCCATTGCGGTGACCAGACGAAGGGTGGGCTGGGTGGCCGGATCGGGTCCGGTCGGCCGGAATACGGCCACGGGTGCCTCGTCAGGTGATGGAATAGGAGTGGTCTTGGCCCGGGCCGGCGGATCGGTTTGGGATTCCTGGGCCGGCGTGCCGTCGATGAAAAAGGTGAAAGAGATTGAGGTGATGAGCAAGAGCAGGAGCAGGAGCTTGATTTGGTGCGGGATCCGCATGGTCCGAACCTCCGGAAATCCTCGACGGCTGGGCCGAGGGGTCTGGTTCGTCACCGGCAGCGCTCGGGTGCGAGTTCTGGTTCGTGGCGTCCTTTCGGAGTATCAGGTGCTGCCCGAATGACTCGGCGGGCCAACTCTCAGCCTTCGCCGCGCCCGCCGGCCGCGAAGGGAGAATGTCCTTGAGCAATGGTCCTGAAACAGAAACAGAACAGCCCCAAGCACAGCATCCTGCTTGAGGCCGGTGGTTCCCCCCTTTGATCGTCCCTGATATTGATTGGGCGATGTGCAGATGTTAGCACAATTTGAGAATTTTGCAAACTCGGTATCAAATAGGGAATGTAAGACCTTCATTTGAGAACTGCTCCGGAACCCTACCGGTCCAATTGTTGCCGGATTGGAAAAACCCACCTTCCTTGAAAGGGGGGAATCTTCCCGGACAGATACGAAGGGGAACTGTCGGCCACGAGCACAGCGATGCTTGCGGCCGTTGTCTTTTTTCGATGACAGGGGGGATGCTCGGCGCACAGGCCAGTGATATGGACAGGACCCAGGAGAAGGGAATGAAGCCCATGAACCGAACTCTGCCCGGTCTGTGTCTGCTTGTGATACTCACTTCGGCCGCCGGCGCTTCCGCCCAGCAAACCTATACCGAAACCTTCATGACCACCGCCTACCAGGACGAATTCAACAACACCGCAGACTGGAACACCGTCGAAGGTGAACTCAAGCTCCCGCCGTTCTCCCCCTCGCTCGTTGGCGTCGTCGAGACTCCGGGCCAGGCGGTCGACCTGGTTGTATCCGGTCGGCTGGTCTTTGTAGCGGATTCTTCGGCCGGGCTCCAGGTCGTGGACATCCAGGTCCCCGCCGCCCCCATCCTCGTCGGCGGCTACGTGACGCCGGGATCGGCCCGTGGCATCGCGGTCGCCGGAGATCGGGCCTTCATCGCGGATCATGATGCAGGGTTGCTGGTGTTGGATATCACCGTCCCCGCGAATCCAATCCTCATCGGCAGCTTTGCCACCCAGGGCCCCGCCCTGGCGGTGGAAGTGGCGGGCAACCTCGCCTTCGTGGTGGATGACATGGGCCTCCAGGTGATCGACATCACCGACCCCACGACTCCAGCGGCCGTGGGAAGCTACCTGACGCCGGGATCCGCAGGAGACCTGGTCATCGCAGGCGACCTCGCCCTGGTGGCCGACCATGACGCCGGTCTCCAGGTGATCGATATCGGCGATCCGGCCAATCCCTCGCCTGTCGGTAGCTTCGCCACGCCTGGCCCGGCGCTGGGCGTGGCGGTATCCGGCCGGATGGCTCTGGTGGCCGACGGTATGGCCGGACTTCAGGTGGTCGACCTTGCCGACCCGACGAATCCCACCCTCGCGGGAAGCATCGACCTTCCGGGCTCGGCCCAGAGGGTGATCGTGACAGGCAACCAGGCCCTGGTGACCGCTCAGAACGCCGGCCTCCAGGTGGTCGACATTTCCGATCCCGAAAATCCTGTGTTGGTCGTCGGATACGACACCCCGGGCGATGCCACCGGCCTGGCGGTGTCCGGCGAACACGCTTTCGTGGCGGACATGGAAGCAGGGGTGCAGATCATCCGCATCGCCGATCCGGTGAATCCGATTTCCACCGGTTTTTCCGCGCCCCTCATCTTCGCCCTGGATGTGGAGGTGTCGGGCAACCTCGCCCTGGTGGCGAACTACATCTTCGGATTCCAGGTGGTGGACATCACCAACCCTCGGTATCCCCTGGTCAAGGGTGTGTTCTCCGGGATGAACTATGCCAACGGGGTGGCCGTCGCGGGTAACCACGCCTTCGTGTCGAACGGATTTTCCGGCATGCGGGTGATCGATATCTCGAATCCGAACAATCCCACCCTGGTCGGCAGCATCAATGCCCGGGGCTTTGCCCGTTCCGTGGCAGTCGACGGGAATCTGGCGTTCATGGCCGAGGATCTGGGATTGCGCGTGATCGACATCAGCGACCCCTCCCACCCGGACCTGATCGGAGACTACACCCCACCGACCTCCGCCTGGGGGGTCGCCGTGGCGGGTGATCTGGTCTTCCTGACGGGGGAATTCTTCGGGCTCCACGTGCTCGACGTCTCCGACCCCACCCACCCCACCTTGATCGGCAGCGAGAACACGCCGGGTCAGGCGCGAACCATCGCCGTCGCCGGCAATTTCGCCTACATCGCGGATTACCCCCACGGCCTCCAGGTGATCGACGTCAGCGACCCGACGAACCCCGAGCTGGTGGGCAACTTCGACACACGGGGCGACGCCAGGGGGGTGACCGTGGTGGGGAACTTCGCGCTGGTGGCCGACCATACTTTCGGCCTGCAGATGATCGACGTCAGCGACCCGACAAATCCCCGCATCAAGGGAAACTACGATTCGCCGGGTTTGGCGACCAGGGTCGCGGTCGCGGGCAACTATGCCTACCTGGCCGACGGCAGCGGCGGACTGAGGGCGGTCCAGGTGTTCCAGAGCGAATTCGATATCGACCGCAACCGAGGCCAGTCGCTCACGGTCAACGACGGCATTGGCCTGGTGGGAAGTGCCAAGCTCACGACCACCCAGACCGACGGGGTGATCTGGAAACTGAGCGCCGACGGCGGGACCAACTGGCAGTTCTTCGCCCCCGACGGGAACTGGCATGCGTTCTACAACCCCGGCCAGGATCTGAGGTGGCGGTCCACTCATCTCTGGGGGGGGATGGAGAATCCCACGGTTTCGGAGATGGCGGTGTCCTGGGTGGAGGAAGAGGTGTCGGGAGTACCCGCGCAGTCCGGGTTCGCCCTTCATGGGGCGGCGCCCAATCCGTTCAATCCCGCGACAACCCTCTCCTTTGAAATCCCCGCCCGGATGGGGGTGAGCCTGAAGGTGTTCGACCTGACGGGGGGGGTGGTGGACGTACTGGTGGACGGCATGACGCTGGACCGAGGGCGTCATGAGGTCGTCTGGCGGGGGCAGGATCGGTCGGGGCGGAGGGTGCCGTCGGGGGCGTACTTCTACCGGCTGGAGGCCGGGGAGTATTCGGCCGTCCGGGGGATGGTCCTCATGAAGTAGGTGAGGCGCCTCCTTCCCCATTTCCCGGGTCGGGTGACTGGTGACCTGGGCCGATCGTCTCTAGGTTGTTCCAGGGGATAAATCATTGCATCAATATGTCAGGCCAACGAATTACGCCTATGGATTCCCGCCGGTCTCAATCATCCCTGTGGATATTTTTGCGGGTGTTCGGATCGAACCCCGGATCGATCTCTCGTATCTTCCATGACCCCTATGCGAAGGAGATATCATGAGCTTAGTAACAGGAAATTCATATTTCATTTCCGTGAGAGACGCCGTTCTTCGCGATGATGCCGCGGAGAACTCGGACCCCCTCAACCACCTGCTCTTCGGTGACTGGCTGAAATTCCTGGGCGAGGAAAAAAACGGTTGGGCGAAAGTACGGTGTCGGAATGACACGGGTTGGTTACGAAAGGAATGGTTCACGGCCGAACGACCCCTAGAAGTCAATTTTGTGGATATCGGCCAGGGAGACGGTTGCCACATCGTGACCCCGGATGACGAGGTTGTCCTGATCGATGCGGGGATCGGCGAAAACATGTTTCGGTTTTTGAACTGGCGCTACAACCTCCGCAAACGAAAGGTGGCCGGGGTCGACGGGGTCGAAGCCGGAGACGATGGGGTGCTGGAGCCGTTCAGCATCAATCACGTGTTCATCTCGCATCCGGACAAGGACCACTACAACGGATTCCAGGACCTGTTCGAGTCGGGCAAGGTTGCCGTTCAGAACATTTACCATAACGGCATCGTGGAACGGCCCATCAGCGCGGAGGACAAGGACCCGGACCTGCGATATTACAGCGATGACGACCTCGGAGGGTATGCGCAGGATGACCAGGGTAAATATTTCTTGTGGGATATCGTTGCGTCAAATACGGCCATGCACGAACTAATCGTCAAGCATTCGACCACCCAGAAGTATTATCTGAAAACCCTGCGCAAAGCCCGGGAAAACAATATCAACGTGGTATTCAAGGGATTGACCGCCGCCGACGATTTCGTGGCCGGTTTTGAGGAAGGGTCGAAGGTTGAATTCAAGCTGCTGGGCCCCCTGACGGAGAAAATCAAGCACGGTACCAAGACTCGGGATTGCCTGATCAGGCTGGGCGACGAGGGTGTGACCAAGAACGGCCATTCGGTGATCCTGCAGTTGCGCATCGGGAAGCTGAAGATCATGCTGGGTGGCGACCTGAACACGGAGTCCCAGGATTACCTGTTGCAACATTACACTCAAACTTCCCTGGAAGCTTCGGATCTCGAGAACAAACGCTACGAGATCCAGGCCAAGGGGTCCACGGCGACCCTGGCGGAGAAACAGGAGCTTGCCGAGATCGAAGCCGACCTGGCGGCGATCATCACCAAGGGCCGTGGCCATTTCCAGGTGGACGTCAGCAAGGCCTGCCATCACGGAAGCCCCCATTTTACGGAGACGTTCCTGCAGGCCCTCAACGCGATCGCCTATGTCATATCGAGCGGGGACGAGGAAAATTATGCCCACCCGCGACCGGATACCCTGGGGGCGTTCGGCAAGTACGGCAGGGGTGTGCGACCGTTGATCTTCAGTACCGAACTGGCGCGGAGCACCAAGGAATACAGCCATATCTACGACTATTTCACCCAGCTGAAAGACTACGAAGCCCGCATCGAAGCCGCGACCACGGAAAGTGACAAGAAGGCTATCCAGAAGGAAATGCAGGAAAAAAAGGATCGAAACGTCTCGGTCTATGGAATGATCACCCTTCGCACCGATGGAGAAAAAGTGGTGATCGCCCAGAAACTGGAGATCTCGGGCGGCGAAGGCAACAAGTGGGATATCCACGAGCTTCACTTCAACCAGAATCTGGAAGAATTCGAATACATCATGCCGGCCAAATGACGCTGAGTACTAACATGGCCCAATGCAGAGTGAAGTGTTGTGGACACTGGCTACAGTCATTTTTCTCCATTATTGTCACGGAATAGAACTACAAATCAGGTTTGAGGAAATTTGGGAGCAGGGAACATTGGACCAACCCCAACAGATTTCAACGACCGCAAACAATACAGTCGACGCGCCTGAACTTGCTTTGTGCCTGTCCGGCGGCGGCTTCCGCGCCGCGATCTTCCACTTGGGGGTCCTCCACCGCCTGCACGAAATGGGCGTGCTGTCCAAGGTCAAGACGATCAGTTCCGTCTCCGGTGGCAGCATCCTGGCCGGGCATCTCGCCGATCGCATGGTCCATCACGGGATGAATTCCCTGGGTGAAATCAACGACTGGGACGAACAGATCGGAGACCCCTTCCTGAAATTCGTGGCCCGCGATCTGCGGACCTGGCCCATCCTGTGGACCCTGCCGTTCAACTGGCTGCTGCCCGTCCCGCGCGCGGCGCACTTGGTGCAGATGTATCGCAAGCGGCTGTCCGGTTTGATGTTGCGCGACATCCCCGAAACCCCCAGGTTCAAGTTCTGCGCGACCGATCTGGCCTTCGGGGTCGGCTGGTACTTCGAAAAGGCAGAAGTCGGCGACTATCAGGCGGGGTATGCAGAAACACCGGGCGACATGTCGCTCGCATTTGCCGTCGCCGCCTCGGCCTGCTTCCCTCCCGTTCTGGGCCCCATGGGGGTTCCCATCGGTTCGGAGAAGTTCAAGAGGGGAAAGTACAAGGATGATAATCGCGCGAGGATCATGCGCGGGTTGCGGCTCAGCGACGGCGGGGTGTACGACAATCTGGGATTGGAGCCGGCGTTGAAGATGCACGACACGGCCATCGTTTCGGATTGCGGGGCGCCGTTCACCTTCAAGGTCAGCAAGATTCCGCTGATCAAGTACTCGCGGTACATCACGGTGGTTCAGAAGCAGGTGGGGTCGTTGCGGAGGTCGCAGCTGTTCAGCCTGATCAATGACGGGTCGCGGGAAGAAGACCTGGCCCCGCCCGGAACGGCGAAAAAAGGCCGGACCAAGCTGCGGCACGGCGCGTACCTGGGCCTGACGAGCGATGCGGAAGGCTACAGGGCCACCTCACATGAAGGCTGGAACGGATATTCGAGAACCCTGGTCAAGGAACGGTTCGGAAAAATACGCACCGATCTCGACGGATTCACCGCGGGCGAGCGGGCCATCCTGGAGAATCATGGGTATGCCCTGGCGGACGTGGGCCTGCGGAAGCATCTGGCGGGACTGGGTGACGATGAGGCGCCGTTCGTGACGCCTCATCCGGATTGGTGTGAGGAAGAGAAAGTGGCCAAGGCACTGAAGTTCAGTTCTTGGCGGATCTGGCCGCCACGGTGGTTCGACCGATCCTAGTTTGGGCTGGATCCGGCCCACGACCTCAATCAAAGTCGATATCGCCCCTGTCATTCTTGACCTTGGCCACCGCCATGGAAACCGGGCCACCCTTGCCGATGATTTCGATGGTCAATTCACTCTTGGAGAGACGGTCAATTTTGCCGGAGATGCCAAAGGTCATGAACTTGAGAATGGCGCGGCCCAATCCCCCGAGCTTGATCCTCTTGTTCCCCCTGGAGCTGGCCAGGAAGAGGAATTCCTGAGCGCGATACACACGCCAGGCGATGTAGAATTTTCCATGGTTCCAGTCCGGGTGATTCTTGAGCTGTTTGCCCACCGAGAAAAGATTGTCGATCCCCACGCCGGTGAGCATTGGGGTCCGGATCAAATACGAGTCGATACGATCGAATTTGATTTCGAGTTCGGCCTGGGCTTTGACATCGATCTTGCTCAGGTCAATCTCGGCACCGGCCTGCAGCACCTTGGTGGAAACGCCCCGGGCCTGAAACGCCAGGGACTTTTCCTTGCTCAGGGTTTCGCGGCGGTACGTGACGCCGAAATCACTCAAATTGGCGATCGGTCTGAAAATTCCGTCTTCACGCTGGAGCACGTCGCCCAGATCCATCGGGCTTCCCGGCGTCCATACCGCCCGCATGCCCAGGGCTGTTTTGAGACGGTCATCGAATTTTTTGGGGAGCCCCATCTTGTTCTCCTTTTCATTGGCATCTTGAAGATCCGCAGGTAGCCTA
>CBDTUS010000020.1:0-30359 GCA_965363725.1 uncultured bacterium
TCAAGAAGAACAAGGCCGAGATCATCGTCTGCGCCGACAACTTCCACGGCCGCACCACGACCATCGTCGGCTTTTCGACCGAGGCCCAGTACCAGGACGGCTTTGGCCCCTTCACCCCCGGCTTCAAGGTCATCCCCTTCGGTGACGCCAAGGCCCTCGAAGCGGCCATCACCAAGAACACGGCCGCCTTCATGGTCGAGCCGGTGCAGGGTGAGGCCGGTATCAACGTGCCGCCCAAGGGCTATTTGAAGAAGGCCGCGGCGCTGTGCAAGCAGAACAACGTGCTGTTCATCGCCGACGAGATCCAGTCGGGACTGGGCCGCACCGGCAAGATGTTCGCCTTCGAGCACGAAGGCGTGCGCCCCGACGGCGTGATCATCGGCAAGGCGCTGAGCGGCGGCTTCTACCCCGTGTCGGCTTTCCTGGCCGATGCGCCCGTCATGGACGTATTCAATCCCGGCGACCACGGTTCCACCTTCGGCGGCAACCCTCTGGGCATGGCCGTGGCGCGTGAGGCGTTGAAGGTGCTGGTCGAAGAGAAACTGGTCGAGAACAGCGCCAAACTGGGCCCCTGGTTCATGGGCGAGCTGAAGGCCATGAAATACAAGAGCATCAAGAAGGTGCGCGGTCAGGGCCTGTTCATCGGGCTGGTGCTCGACCGCCCGGCGCGTCCCTACTGCGAGGCCCTGATGGCCGAGGGCATGCTCTGCAAGGAGACCCACGAGAACGTGATCCGCTTCGCGCCACCCCTGGTGATTACGAAGAAGGAACTGAACCTGGCGTTGCGGAAGATCAACAAGGTGTTCAAGAAGCTGGGTTGATCTGCAGCAGGATCAAAGGCAAACCAAGCCCGGAACCGCCAGGTTCCGGGCTTTCTTTCGCTGTCCATATCATCAATTTCCATGGATTTCAACAAATCCTGAAAACCGCCAACAATGGGTAATGAAGGGCTTTTTAGGTTGATGGCCCGGATATTTTGGCCATTTCCCCTTTCCAGTTGACCGAATCCACTTTTCCAACGGCAATAAATTCAACCTTTTAGGAATTATGTATAGTTTTTTTATTAATTTTTCTATATTTTGTTGACACAAAAATTAAAAACCTATACATTGGTGACTCAAGGAAGCAACAAGGCTTCCTCCTAAATCAGCCTGATTCGCTGTTGAAGCGATACCAACCTCCGAAGGGGAGTACCATGAAAACCACGAGGATAATGATTCTGGTCAGCGCCATCGCCCTGTTCACCGTCGGTGCCGCTGTTGCTCAGGAAGCCACGATTCAGATCATCCACAATTCGCCGGACGCGGCCGCGGCCACCGTTGACATCTACGTCAACGCCGGTACCGATCCCGCCGTGCCCGATCTGGCCTTCCGCGCCGCCACCGGCCTGATCACGCTGCCCTCGGACACCGATCTGGTCGTGGGCATCGCTCCTGGCAACAGTGCCGGTCCCGAAGACGTGATCGCCAACTGGACCTTCAATCTGCCGTCGGGTTCCATGACCGTGGTCATAGCTTCCGGTCTACTGGGTGATGATTTCGACCTCTTCACCAACGCGCTCGAGACCGGTGGTGCCAGCGACATGGTGGGCGTGCTGGCCTTCCACGGCGCTCCTGACGCACCGGCCGTGGACGTGGGCGCCGATGGCGTGGGCACCTTGATCTCCAACCTGGAGTACCAGACCTTCCAGGGTTACCTCTACGTTCCCGCCGCTGACTATACCCTGACCGTGGCGCCGACCGGTGGCGAAGTAATCGCCGGATTCACCGCCCCGCTGTCCGGCCTGGGCGGCGGTGCGGCCGTGGTCTTCGCCTCGGGTTTCCTGGGCATGGAGCCTTCGTTCGGGCTGTACGCCGCTTTTGCCGATGGCACCGTTGTGCCCCTGACCCCGGACGGATCGGTGGCCACCGAAGAGGTTTCCTTGGGCACCGTCAAGGCCCTATACCGTTAGATTCCAGCTAGTATTCTTTCAAGTCCGCGGCCATACTGGTCGCGGACATTTTTTGCCGCATCCGGAAGATTTCTGTGGGAGGCCTTGGACCGCCACGTAAAATCATTGTGATCCACGAAAGGAAAATCACCATGTTGAGCCGTTTCCTCACTCCTCTGACCGATCCCGTTTACGCCGCCCTGCGGATCATTCTCGGCTTGTTGTTAGCCTTCCACGGCCTCCAAAAGGTTTTTGGAGTACTCAGCGAATTCCAGGCGTCGGTCGGGTCGCAGCTGTGGATCGGCGGGGTGATCGAAATCGTGACCGGGCTGCTGATCGCCTGCGGGTTCCTCACCGTATGGGCCGCGTTCCTGGCCAGCGGCACCATGGCGGTGGCGTACACGCAGTTCCACTGGAAGTTCGCCTTTGGCAGCGCCTTTTTCCCGGCTGTCAACAAAGGTGAACTCGCCCTGGTCTATGCGCTGGTATTCTTTTTCATCGCCTGCCGCGGGGCGGGCCCGGCCAGCCTCGACAACATGCGGGCCTCAAAATTGGTGAAGGCTTCTGCCCCCGGACAGCCTTAATCTCCGACTCGAAAGTCCTGAGTGATTTCCATCGGATGGGAAAGAGAAAGGCCCGGAACCATCAGGTTTCGGGCCTTTTTTCATTGGCCTGCTTCAGTCAAGGTCGTTGTCCAGAATAATCCGGTAACGAGCCTTTCCGGCACGCAGGTGATCCAGCGCTTCGTTTACCTTCGAGAGTGGAAAATGCTCCGTGATGGCTTCGATACCGTGGCGGGCGCAGAAATCGAGCATCTTGGCCGTGGTGGCCGGTGACCCCAGTGGAGATCCTGAAACACTCTTCTGCCCCATCAGCAACGCGAAGGCAGAAACCGGGATAGGCGTTGTCACGGCCCCCACGGTGTGAAACTTCCCTTTGGGGCGCAGGGCCTCAAGGTACTTGTCCCACTCCAATTCCACATTGACCGTCGAAAGGATGAAATCCAGCGAACCTGCGATGGCATCCAGCTCGGCGGCGTCACGGGAGTTCACGATCTTGTGCGCCCCCATGGCCCGGGCCTCGTCGGCCTTGGCGGCGGTGCTGGTGAAGGCCGTGACCTCACAGCCCCACTTGGCCAGAAACTGCACGGCGAAATGGCCCAGGCCACCGATACCGATCACGCCGACCTTGTCGGTCGGCTGCACCCCGAACTCCACGACCGGGTTGAAGACGGTTATCCCGCCGCAGAACAACGGGCCGGCCTTGGCGGCATCCAGGCCCGCCGGCAGGGGAATGGCCCACCCCTCGCGACAGCGCACCTTGTCCGCAAACCCTCCGTGACGGCCGATAATCGTCGCCTCGTTGGCGGAGCAGAGATTGTGATTGCCACTCATGCACTGCTCGCAGGCCATGCAACTGCCCGCGAACCAGCCCAAACCCACCGTGTCTCCCACCTTGACACGAGAAACCTGGCTCCCCACGGCCGCCACCTTGCCAATGATTTCATGCCCCGGAACGAAGGGATAGGCGGTGAAGCCCCACTCGTTGTCCAGCATGGAAAGATCGGAATGGCAGACGCCGCAGGTTTCCACCGAAATTTCCAATTCGTCGACTCCCAACGGGCCCGGTTCGTATTCAAACAGCTCCAGCTTGGCACCGGGTTCCTGGGCGGCAAAGGCTCGAATCATGCCAATCTCCTTTTCGGGTGAATTGCGGGTCCCTTTTGGGTCTGAAGTCCCAGACAAAATATGGAGAAGTGGAAAAGCCGCCAGAAATGGAATGACATGGAGGGGATGGCCCGATTCCGGAATGCTGTCAATACCTTGTCGGTGTGGATTTTACTCACAGGGTGACTAACAGCCGGTTCGATGATATTTTTTCACCTCATTTGTATCGCCTATGCCCCAGCACCGTGGGAGTTTGAATGTTCAGAAGATCCCTGATCGGCCTTTCAGTCCTGATGACCCTCATTGGATTGGCCTCCTGTTCCAAGGCACCAAGACCCAACGTTGATCACGCCGCACCGCCTCCGGATACGGCTCACATCGGCCCCCGTACCGAAGCGTTGGTGGATTCCGCCCTGACCGATCCCTACGCCTACGATAAACTCGCCGAACTCTGCGACGAAATCGGCCACCGCCTGACCGGATCCCGCGGCATGGAACAGGCCATCGCCTGGTCCCAACTCTCCATGTACCAGGCCGGTTTCGACAGTGTATGGACCGAGTCGGTCACCGTGCCGCTCTGGACCCGTGGCGACGAATGGGCTCGCTGCATCGCCCCGGTCGAATTCGACCTGGCCATGACCGGCCTGGGGCTGAGCGACGGCACCGGCCCCGACGGCATCGAAGCCGAAGTGATGGTCGTTGCCAGTTATGACGAACTGGACGCCCGCGCCGCCGAAGCGGTCGGGAAGATCGTCCTGTTCGATATGCCCTGGGAAGGTTACGGCAGCGTGGCCCGCTACCGCTCGGGCGGCGCCAGCGCCGCGGCCCGTCACGGCGCGGTGGCCGTCCTGGTCCGCTCCGCCACCGGCGTGAGCCTGGGCACCCCCCACACCGGCATGATGCACTACGACGACGACGCCCCCCGCATCCCCGCCGCCGCCCTTTCCGTCGAGGACGCCGGACGCCTGCGCCGCCTGGTCGAAAAAGTCCTCAAGCCACGTGTTCACTTGTACATGGAAGCCACTAACCACGGCGAAACCACCAGCTACAACGTGGTGGGCGACATCCGCGGCCGGGAACTCCCCGAGCAGATCGTCCTGGTCGCCGGGCACCTCGATTCCTGGGATGTCGGCACCGGCGCCCAGGACGATGGGGCAGGTGTTGTTTTGGCCCTGGCCGCGGCCCGGATTCTCTTGAAACAAGACCTGCGCCCGCGCCGTACTGTGCGGGTTGTCCATTTCACGGCTGAAGAATACGGGGCCCCGGGAGGCAATGCCTACCTCGAGGCCCACCGGAGTGAACTTGACCGACACGTCCTGGCCATTGAAAGCGACTCGGGGGCCTTTGCGCCCCGCGGGTTTTCCGTCGATGCCGACAGCGCCACGGTCGCCCAACTGGCCCTCGCCTGCGCTCCCCTGGCCCGGGTCGCCCCCGACGAATGGTCCGTTTTCAAGGGCGGGTCAGGCGCCGACATCGGAGCCATCGTCCGCGAGGGTGTGGTCGGGGTCGGTCATCGGGTCGACACCACTCATTACTTCGACGTCCATCACTCCCGGGCCGACACCTTCGAAAAGGTCGATCCGGATCATCTGGCGCGAAATGTCGCCGCCATCGCCGGCCTCATCTACATCGTGGCCGAAACACCCGCCCGTCCCGGATCGCTCCCGGCGGGCACTCACTCCTCTGGAGGTCATTGATGAGTTTTCTGCCGTCATCCCTGTCCCGGATTTCCGTCATGGCGATCCTGACAATCCTTTTGGCTGCCTCGGCGACTACCGCTCTGGCCGCGGACCCCGTGCTGGGCGATCCCGATCCGGGCGACATGCGCCTGCTGCGCTACCCCGACATTCACGGCGACACGATCGTCTTCAGCTATGCGGGTGACCTGTGGACCGTATCGGCCCAGGGCGGACAGGCCCGGCGGCTGACCGGATCGGTCGGTTTCCAGAGCGCGCCGAAATTCAGCCCCGACGGCGGTACGATCGCCTTTTCGGGCAACTACGACGGCAACCACGACGTCTACACCATCCCCGCGGGCGGCGGGGAACCCGAGCGCCTGACCTGGCATCCGGGCTGGGACCGCGTCATCGACTGGCAGAACGACGGCAATAGCGTCCGCTTCCAGTCGCCAAGGCAAAGCCACACCGGCCGGGACCACCAGCTCTACACTGTCAAAATCGAGGGTGGCCTGCCCCGCCGGATCGTCCTGCCCACCGGTGGACTTTCGAGCTACTCGCCCGACGGCAAGAAGATCGCCTTCAACCGCAACAGCCGCGAAAGCCGCACCTGGAAAAGGTACAAGGGCGGCATGGCCCAGGACGTCTGGGTCTATGACTTCGACGCCAACGAAACCCAGCAGGTCACCGATTGGGAAGGCAGCGACAACTATCCCATGTGGCACGGCGACAAGATCTACTACAACAGCGACCGCACCGGCCGCCTGCAGATCTGGGTCTTTGACACCGCCAGCGGCACCCACCGCCAGGTGACCGACCACGACGAATACGATGTCAAAAATCCCAGCCTCGGCCCGGACGCGATCGTCTATGAAAACGGCGGCTGGCTTTACGTGCTGGATCTGAACACCGAGGAATCGCGCAAGGTGACCGTGTCGCTGTTCAGCGACAACGTCCTGACCCGACCGACCATCAAGGACGTCGGCCGCCGGATCCGCAGCGGCGGCCTTTCGCCCAAGGGCAACCGCGCGGTGTTCGACGCCCGCGGCGACATCTTCACCGTTCCCGCCGAGAAAGGGAACATCCGCAATCTGACGGGGACACCCGGTGTCCGCGAGCGGGGAGCCGTCTGGTCACCCGACGGCAAAAACGTGGCCTACCTGAGCGACCGCACCGGCGAATACGAGATCTGGATCCGCTCCGCCGACGGCAAGGGTGAGGAAAAGCAGCTCACCAAGGGCAGCAAGACCTACAAGATGCAACTGGACTGGTCGCCGGACAGCAAGCATCTGGCGGTCAGTGACGCGGCCATGAACCTGTGGGTCGTGGACGCGGCCAGCGGCAACATGAAAAAGGTCGACCAGGGGATCAGCGACGAGATCGGGGAATGGAGCTGGAGCCCCAACGGCGGCTGGCTGACCTATTCCCGCAGCGAAGAGAACAACTTCAACTCGATATTCCTTTACAACGTCGCCAGCGGAAAATCCAACCGCGTGACCAGCGATTTCACCAACGAGAACTCCCCCTGCTTCGACGACGAGGGCAAGTACCTGTTCTTCGTTTCGGCCCGCGACTTCAACCCCACCCTGGGCGGCTACGACCTCAAGCCCCTGTGGACCAACATGGACGGCATCTACGTGGTGACCCTTCGTGAAGACGTGGAACACCCCTTCCCCCCGGAAAGCGATGAGGCCGAGGTGGACGGGGACGAGGACGAGGAGAAATCCTCCGACAAGGAGGACAAGGAAGACGAGGACAAGGAAGACGGAGACAAGGACGAAGAGGACAAGGAAGAAGAGAAGAAAGACGAGAAGCCCATCGAAATCGACTTGGACGGTCTGCCGGGCCGCATGGTCGAGCTCGATGTCCCGGTGGGTAACTTTTTCAACCTGCACTTTGCCGATGGCAAACTGTTCTATTCCAGCCGCCCCTTCACCGCCGGCGGCGGCCGCCGCGACCGAGGCGCCGGAACCAACATCATGGCCTTCGACATGGAAGAGCGCGAGGCCGAAAAAGTACTGCCCAAGGTCGGAGGTTTCAGCCTGTCGTCCGACGGCAAGAAGTTGCTCTACGCCAGCGACGGCACCTTCGGCATCATCGATGCCAAGGCCGACCAGAAACCGGCCGAAGAGCCCCTGCGGACCGGGGAAATGCAGGCCAAGGTTGACCCGCGCGCCGAATGGCGGCAGATGTTCCGTGACGCCTGGCGCCAGGAACGCGACTTCTTCTACGATCCGGGCATGCATGGCGTGGACTGGGACCACATGTACCAGCGTTACGGCCAGCTGGTCCCCTACGTGGCCCACGGGTCGGACTTCAGCTACATCCTGGGCGAAATGATCGGTGAGCTCAACAGCTCCCACTCCTATGTGAGGCCGGGCGACAGGCCGCAGCCCAAGGAAGTGGGCACCGGCCTGCTGGGCTGCACCTTCGACCTGGACCGCGAGAGTGACCGGTACCGGTTCGGCAGGATCTACAGCGAAAGGGACTGGAATTCGGACACCCCCACCCCCCTGAACCAGCCGGGTCAGGAAGTGGGTCCCGATGACTACATCCTGGCCGTGGACGGCGTGACCCTGATCGCCGGCTCCAACCCCTACAGCCTGTTCGAGAACAAGGTCGGCCGGCAGGTGCTCCTGGAAGTCGGTCCCAACCCCGACGGCAAGGGCAGCCGGGAAGTCACCGTGGTCCCCATCGCGAGCGACTCCGACCTGCGCTACGAGGCCTGGGTTCAGGGCAACCGGCGCCGGGTCGACGAGCTGTCCGACGGGAAGATCGGCTACCTGCACATGCCCAACACCGCGTTTGGCGGCCAGCAGGGCTTTGCCAAGGGCTACTACCCGAATCTGCGCAAAGACGGGCTGATCATCGACGAGCGCTTCAACGGCGGCGGGTTCATTCCCGACTTCTTCATGAACATCCTGAGGCAGAAACTGGTCAACCTGTGGAAACCCCGTTACGGCCAGGACTGGCGCACGCCGGGCACGGCCTTTCTGGGTCACATGGCGATGATCAGCAACGGCTATGCCGGCAGCGGCGGCGACGCCCTGCCCTACTACTTCAAGTACTACGACCTGGGCGAGGTGGTCGGGACCAGGACCTGGGGCGGGCTGGTCGGCATCAGCCGGGGCATCGGCCTGATGGACGGCGGCAGCGTCACCTTCCCCGAGTTCGGCCTGTTCGACGTGAATGGCCAGTGGGACGTGGAGAACTACGGTGTCGATCCCACCATCGAGATCGACAACCTGCCCGACGAGGAAATCGCCGGACGCGATCCGCAGCTGGAAAAGGCCGTCGAGGTTCTGCTGCAGAAGATCAAGGACGAACCGGTGAATGCCCCCGAGGTCGGCGACTTCCCGCGGAACAAGAAGTAGATTTTCAGGAAATTAACGAAATGGGCGCCGCTCGAAAGAGCGGCGCTTTTTTGCGGCGGGAATCAGAACCGCTTGACCATGGCCAGGCCGCTGCCCAAGGGCACCAGTTGCCAGGCGGTTTCATCGGGGGGATCATCCCGGGCCACGGTGCGTCCGAAGATCCAGCCTATGGTCGCCCCGGCTACCACGTCCGAGGGGAAGTGCTTCATGTCCTCCATCCGACCCATGGCGGTAAATACTCCCAGGGCCAGGCTCACACCACCGAGCCAGCCCCCGTATCGTTGGGTGACGACTCCCGCGGTGGTGAAAGCAGCCGCCGTGTGTCCGGAAGGAAACGAGTAGTCCTCACCGTTGGGCCGGGTGCGATTGACAATGGGCTTGATGATGCTCATGGTGGCGTAGGTCAGAAGCAGTCCCCGGCTGAGATCGAAACCGAATCCGGACACCTCGTTGCTGCCCGCCCAGCTGCCGATGCCCCAGGTTCCCAGCGCCAGAGGTACCTGAACACGCATGTCGCCCCAGATGTTGCCGAAGTCGGAAAGCGGGTCTAGGATAGGCTGGTTGAGGAATTTGGCTGCCCCATCGGCATCCTCGAACTGGTAGACGATGACGGTCAGAGCCGTCCCCCCCAGCAGCCAAAGCCCGTTTTCCCGGCTCGGCACCGCGACAATGTCGTCGATGACCGCGCCGGGGAAATGGGAGAGGCTGACATTCTCCGGCTCTTCGGATTCGGCACGGGCCGGAGGTGCGCCGCCAATCAAGAGGGCACCGATCAATAGGATGATTTGAACAGTCCATATGGATTTCAAAAGGGTCGATCCTCCATTTCCAGGTTTTTCGGATTGGCGGTATACTACGTTCGAGTGATGAAAAAATCTTCCATAATTCACTGGAGTGTCGCCATCATGCCCGCCAACATCGAAATCAAAGCCAAGGTGGCCGACCCGGCTGCCCTGATGAACAGGGCCCTGACGATAGCCACCGCTCCTCCAAAAACCATCCTCCAGACAGACACCTTTTTCCAGGTACCCGAAGGCCGGTTGAAAACGCGCGAATTCCCCGACGGCACAGCGGAACTGATTTTCTATCGGCGCCCCGACGCTGTCGGGCCCAAGGCTTCGGACTACTCCATAGCCCGCACGGATGACGGTGCGGGCCTGCGGCAAATCCTATCGAACTGTTTGGGCGTCCGCGGTGTGGTCACCAAAAGGAGAATCCTGCTCCTGGCAGGCCGGACCAGAATCCACCTCGACGAGGTCGAAGGTCTGGGTTCCTACATGGAACTGGAAGTCGTTCTGGCGGACGACGAGGATCCGGCCCGGGGAGAAACGGAGGCCGCCGACCTCATGAAGCAACTGGATATCGCACCTGCAGATCTGGTCAGCGGGGCCTACATCGATCTTCTGGAACAGGATCGAGTCTAAAGGAACTTCCGCAACACCTTCTTGACCGTCATCCCCTGCACCATGATGGAAAACAGAACCACCATGTAGGTGCTCGACAGGATGATGTTCTTTTCCGGACTCGGGGCCAGCGAAAGCGCCAGGGCCACGGAAATGCCTCCGCGCAATCCCGCCCAGGTCAGGATACGCACCACGCCCGGCGGAAACTGGGCCCGCAGGCCAATGATCTTGATGGGTATGGCCACGCTGACGAAGCGGGCAAAAAGAACGATGAAAATGACAATGAATCCCGCCAGCAACCCCTTACCACTGAAAGACATCACCAGCACCTCCACACCGATCAGCATGAAGAGCAGCGCGTTGAGGATCTCGTCGATCAGTTCCCAGAATTTTTCAAGATAGTCCGCCACTTCTTCGCTCATGGCCATGGCGCGGCCGCGGTTGCCGATCAGGATGCCGGCCACCACCACGGCGATGGGTCCGGACACGTGCAGCGCCCAGGCCAGGCTGTAGGTGCCCATGACCAAAGCCAGCGACAACATGACCTCCACCTTGTAGTCGTCGATGCTCAGCATCAACCTGTAGGCCAGATAGCCACTGACCAGGCCCAGGACGGCGCCGCCCCCCGCTTCCCTCACGAAAAACATCGCCAGCTGCGAAGCGCCGAATTCACCGCCGTGAGCTCCGTGACCGCCACCGTGACCTGTCTGCGCCTGCCACAGGGCGACCAGCCCGGTGAAGAGGACCACCGCCACACCGTCGTTGAACAGGGACTCGCCCGCGATGTTGGCTTCGAGGTCCTTGGGCGCATTCAAGGTCTTGAGCGTGCCCATGACGGCGATGGGGTCCGTCGGTGATATCAACGAACCGAACACGAGGCAGGCCAGGAACGAGATATGAAGGCCCAGCGCGTTGAACAGCAGCCAGCTCAGCCAGCCCACCAGGAAGGTCGACATCAGCAGGCCGATGGTCGACAGCGTGGCGATGGTCCCCTTGCGGCGGATGAAGTATTCGAGATCCACATGCAGGGCGCCGGCGAACAGCAGGAAACCCAGCATGCCGTGCATCAGCGCTTCATTGAAATCGATGCTGCCGACCACGCGCTGGATCTCGTTGACGATTTCCAGTCGGGGAAAAATCCAATGCAGGCCCATGATGCCCAATGAACTGGCCAGGCTGATCATCAGCAGGCCGACGGTGGGTTCCAGCTTGAGCCACTTGTGGTTGATGTAGCCGAACAGGGCCGCCAGGGTCATCAGCACCGCGATGATATCGAACAATGACATGGGTGACTCCGCAAGGGCCCCGTCAGTCAACCGGGGCCCGGATTAAAATGACGGTCAGCCAGTGGGTTCGGGTACCGGAGGTTCCCCCGATCCCGGATCGCCATCCGCCCCTTCAGGCAAGGTCTTGAACTCGGGAGGGCCGCCGAATTTCTCGGCGGTCCGCTGGATCACCAGGAAATAGACCGGCGTCAGAAGAACCATGCCGATGGTACCGACGAGCATCCCGCCGAAAACCGCCGAACCGAGCGAAACACGACTGGCAGCGCCAGCGCCGGACGCAATGACCAGGGGAATCACACCCAGGATAAAGGAAAACGCCGTCATCAGGATGGCCCGAAACCGAAGCACTGCGGCCTTGAGCGAGGCGTCGTAGATTTCCATCCCTTCTTCACGGTTCACCTTGGCGAACTCCACGATGAGGATGGCCGTCTTGGACACCAGTCCGATGAGCAATACCAACCCCACCTGGGTGTAGACATTGTTGTCCAACCCGCGGAACTTCGACAGCCACAGGGCACCCATGATGGCCACGGGAACACCCAGAAGCACAGCCAGAGGAATCATCCAGCTCTCGTACTGGGCCACCAGGAACAGGTACACGAAGACAAAGGCCAGCCCGAAGATGAGGGGAGCCAGATTGCCGGCGGCCAGCTGCTGGAAGGTGACTCCTGACCACTGGAAGCCCATGGACGGCGGCAGGATTTCCCCGGCCAACCGTTCCATCTCGGCGATCTGGTCACCGCTGGATACTCCTGGCATCCCGGCCCCGGTGATTCCGGATTTCGGATACATGTTGAACCGGCCGATGAACAGTGGCCCGACCGTGTCCCGGACAGCGGCGAATGACCCCAGGGGAATCATGTTGCCGGCGGCGTTGCGCACCTCGATGCGCTCGATATCCGCGGCCACCGAGCGGTACTGTTCATCCGCCTGGGCCATGACCTTCCAGGTGCGGCCGAAGAGGTTGAAATCGTTCACGTAGGACGAACCCAGGTAGGTGGACAGGGTCCCAAAAACCTCGCTCATAGCCAGGTTGTAGGACTGGGCCTTCACCCGGTCGATATTCAGGTAGAGCATCGGCACCGTGGCCCGCAGGTTCTGGTTCATCCGGGTCAGCTTGGGGCTGGCGTTGGCGGCGGCCACCATGTCGAGGGCCGCCTGTTGAAGTTGCAAGACGCCCGCGCCCCCGCGGTCCTGCAGTTCGAAGGCGAATCCGCCGGCGTTGCCCAGCCCCATGATGGGCGGGGGCAGAAAGCCGAACACGATGGCTTCCTGGATGCCGAAGAATTGTTTCTGCAACAGCTCCATGACCTTGAAAATGTGGAGGTCGGGATCACCCCGGTCGCTCCAGTTGTCCATGGTCACGATGTACATGGCGGCATTGGGGGACTGAACGGCGTCCAGGAGGGAATAACCACCCACGGTCAGAAACTTGGCGACGCCCGGAGTGTCGTTGAGGATTGCGTTGATTTGATCGGTGACTTCAATCGTACGATCAAGGGAAGATCCGTCAGGCAACTGGGCGTTGATGAAGAAATACCCCTGGTCCTCGTCCGGCAAAAAGCCCATCGGAACGGACTTGACCCCAACAACCGCCAAAACCATCAACCCCAGGAACAGGATCATGGACAGACCCGACTTGCGCAGCAGACTCCCCACCACGCCCTTGTAGCTGTTGGTGCTTTTCTCGAAATATTCATCGAATTTGCGAAAGAAGACCCACTTCTTCTTGTTCGGGTCCACCGGTTTGAGCAGGAGCCGGCAAAGCGCGGGACTGAGCGTCAGGGCGTTGATCGAGGAAAAGATTGTGGCGATGGAAATCGTGATCGCGAACTGCCGGTAAAGAAGCCCTGTCAGCCCGGGCATCATCAGCGTCGGCACGAACACGGCCATCAGCACGGCGGTCGAGGCGATCACCGGACCTGTGACTTCCCCCATGCCCTCGGTGACGGCTCGCTTTGAATCCCACCCTTTTTCCGCCATCAGGCGCACCGTGTTCTCGGTGACCAGGATGGCGTCGTCCACCACGATCCCGATCACCAGGATTATCCCGAACAAAGTTAGGTTGTTGATCGACATCCCCAATCCCAGCAGCACGGCAAATGTACCGATCAGGGACACGGGAATGGTGATGGCCGGAATCAACGTGGTGCGCCAATCCTGCAGGAAGACCCACACCACGAAGATCACCAGGATGATGGCCACGATCAGGGTCTCGATCACTTCGTCGATGGACGCGGTGATGTACTCGGTGGCGTCGTAAAGAATTTCGTGTTCCAGGTCGGCCGGGAAACTCTCCGCCAGCTCCTCCATGATGTCGGCCACACCCTGAGCCACTCCCAGGGCGTTGGAGCCGGGCAACTGGTAGATACCGATGGCGATGGCCGGGCTCCCGCTGTGCTGCGCGTACCAGGAATAATCCTTCGAATCCAGTTCGACCCGGGCCACGTCGCGCAGGTAGAGAAGGTCACCCGTTTCCCCGGCCTTGATCACGATGTTGCCAAATTCCTCAGCCGTGATCAACCGGCCCTTGGTGATGATGTTGTACTGGAAGGGAAGGTCACCCGGGTTGGGCGGCCCGCCGATCTTACCCGCGGCCACCGAGACATTCTGTTCCCGGACCGCCGCCATGACCTGGGCGGCGGTGACCTCGCGGGCCTTCAGTTGCTGGGGGTCAAGCCAGATCCGCATACTGAAGTCCTTGGCCCCGAAAACGGTAACTGTTCCGACGCCCTCCACTCGCGCCAACTGGTCCTTGATGCGCGTGGCGATGTAGTTGCTGAGGTAGAGTTCGTCGTAGGTTCCACCGGGAGACCGGAGGCTGACCACTTCGACCATGGCGGTTGACTGTTTGTCCACCTTGACGCCCTGGCGCATGACTTCCTCGGGCAACAGGGGCTCGGCCACCGCCACGCGGTTCTTCGTCATGACCTGGGCCATGTCGACGTCGGTGCCGATATCAAAGCTGACCGTCAGCGAAAACTGTCCTTCGGAATCGCTCTTGGAGTCCATGTAGATCATGTTCTCCACGCCGTTGACCTGCTCCTCGATGGGCGCGGCCACCGATTCGAGCACGGTGTTGGCGTCGGCACCCGGATATGTCCCTGTCACCCTGATGGTCGGCGGTGTGATATCGGGCATCGACTCGATGGGCAGCTGCGGAATCGAAATCCCGCCCACGATCACGATGAGGATCGATATGACCAAGGCGAACTTGGGCCGTTCGATGAAAATGAGGCTGAACATCCGTGGTTTCTCCCTTGGGAAAGCCTGCTGTGCGCGACGCCCACGGGGACGGCCGCGCCAGGTAGAAAACTACTTCTGGGCGGCCTGTTGCTTCATGGCCTCGAACTGTTCCGGAGTCAATGGAGTAACCGGCAGGCCGGGCCGCGCGAAGACCAGTCCGTTGACGATGATCGTCTCGGTGCCTTCCAGACCGCTCTCGATGTGAACCAGCCCGCCCTCTTGGGCCTCGCCCAGAATCACGTATTTCTGTTCGACAATATTGCCTTCACCCACCGTGAGCACATATTTCCCGCCCAGATCCGTTCCAACGGCCGTCATCGGAACCTGAACGGCGTCAGGGATCTCATTGCCCGTCAGCTTGATCCTGACAAACAGACCCGGAAAGAGTTCGTGGTTGGCATTTTCCAGGACCATACGAATTTCGATCGTACCGGTGCGGGTATCGACCTCATTGTCGATGTAATCGATCCTGCCCTCGTGGGGGTAACCCGTTTCGTTGGCCAGGGCCACATGCCCAATCCCGTGGTCATCACTCTTCACTTCCTTATCCACATCAATGGCCCTGCCTTTCATGAAGCGGAGCACCAGGGATTCGGGAGCGTGGAAGTAGACGTGGATGGGCTGCAGCTTGTTGACCCTGGTCAATTTCGTAGGGCCACTCTGGCCAACCAGATTGCCTGCATCGACCAACCGGCGGCTCACCACTCCATCGAGCGGGGAGACCACATCGGTGTAGCTGTAGTTCAATTCGGCCTCGTCGAGGTTGGCCCGAGCCAGAGCCACCGCAGCGATGGCCATGTCCCGATCAGCCCGCGCGCGGTCCACGTCCATTTCACTGACGGCCCTGCTCTTGCTTGCTTTCTCAACGCGCTTGAGCTCGGTCTCGGCCCGTAGAAGATCGGCTTCCGACGAATGCAGTGAGGCTTCAGCTGCATCACGAAGGGCCTTGTATTTGGTTTTTTCGATGGTGAAGAGGAGATCCCCCTTCTTGACCTGGGAGCTCGGTTCGAAGTCCACCGATTCAAGGGTTCCAGCCACCCGTGCCACCACGTCGGCTGATTCGACAGCCCGGCTGAACCCCGTAAAAAGACCGTATTCCCGAACGGTGGAAATCGTCGGTTTGCCGACGGTCACCGGCGGCGCCTGGCGTGCGGGCGGCTCCTCGCTGCCACATCCGAACAGGGACAGGGCCAGGATCATCATCCCACCCAGGACCAGTGTTTGCCTGACGGCGGACATCCCCGAGGGTGTACCCATCCATTCATCCTTTCGGGAAAAAACCTGATGCATCATCGGTCGACCTCTTCTGATTGTGCGGACGGTTCAGCTGAATCGTTGGCGGCCACGGCATCTTCCTCCACCGGAAGATCCGGTGCGGGGTCGTCCAGCGACCAGCCGCCCCCCAGGACGCGGTTCAGGTTGATGAGATTGGCATATACGGTACCCCGGGACTGCGCGAAGGCATCCTGTTGATCGAAAAGGACCCGCTGGGCATCCAGGTAGCTCTGGAAATCGGTCAGGCCCTCCACGTATTGCGTGTGGACCAGTTCGACCGATAGCTGGGAGGATTCCACTGCGACATTCAACAGTTCCCGCCTGATTTCCTCCTGCCTCAAGGCGACCAGGCTGTTCTCCACTTCGGCCAGGGCATTCAGTACGGTTTTTTCATACGTCGCGAGAAGCTGTTCGGTCTTGGCTTCCTCGACCTTGATCTGCCCCCGGATTTTCCCGCCGGTGAACAGCTTCCACCTGAGCGCCGGAGAAAGAGACCAGCCGAAAGCGCCGGACTGACCCAGATCACTGAATTCCGAAGCCTGAAGGGTCATGAAACCCGAAAGGGAGAAACTGGGGTACAAATCGGCGGTAGCCACCCCGATGCGTGCGGTCTGGGACGCGAGCTCCCGTTCACTGCGACGGACGTCCGGGCGTCGGCGAAGCAGTTCCGCCGGTAGGGTGACAGCTAAATCAGTATTGGGATCACCTAATTCATTGTAGCCGCCCAGCCTTTCATCCAGGGAACCGGGGTGCATCCCCAACAGGATCGCCAGACGATTGCGGGATTTCTCGAGGGACGTTTCCAACTGGGGAATGGTCGCTTCGGTGTTGGCCAGGTTCGACCGGGCCCGGGTCACATCCAGCAGGGGGACCAACCCGGCATCCTCGCGGGCAATGACGATTTCCATCGTTTCCCGCTGGCTTTTGACGTTTTGGTGGGCGAATTCAAGCCGCAACTGAAGGGTCCGGACCTGGGTGTAGTTCAGAGCGACCTCAGCCTGCAGGGACACAAGGACGTCCCGGTAGTCCTCGATCGAAGCTTCAACCAGGGCCCCGGTCGCTTCGCGGGTCCGGCGCACGCGGCCGAACACATCGAGTTCCCAGCTGGCGCCCAAACCGAATTCCCAATTGTTGGCCGGATTGGTCCCTGCCGCGGCGATGGCCCCCAGGGAAGTGTTTTCCCCAAATTCAGTGCGGGTCCAGGACCCGTCCAGGCCGACCTGCGGATAGTAGTCCCCACCGGCGATCTGGTGGTAACCTCGCGCTTCGCGGATCCGCGCCACGGCAATGGCCGCGTCGGGACTGGAAATTTCGGCATAGGCCACCAGGGTGTCCAGCAGCGTGTCGCCCATGGCCGACCACCAACTTTCGAGGGTGTCGGTGGAGTCGGCGAGGTCCTCTGCAGCGGCGTTCTCCCAGGCGTCGGGCACCGCCTCGAGGTCCGGTGTCTCATAGTCCGGTCCCACGGTGCAGCCTCCCACCAGGAGCAGCACTCCGCAGATGAGCGCCGACACGGCCAGGGCGCTGCGCATACCGATGGTTCGGGTTTTCATGAGGTGAATCATTCTCCCGTCGAGAAGTCGAATTAAGCTGGGTTTTGGCAACCATGCGCACGCAGGTCACGAAATGGTACGTAAAAGGACCGGGCCCAGGGCCCGGCTGCCACCAGTCTACCAACAAAGAGGAAAGATCACCAATAGAAATGGGCCAGTCCACGCCGGATCATCAGATCAAGGACCTTCATTTTTCCTGCGGACGACCTGCTGCAGAAGCCGGGCTACATCCGGGTTTTCAGGGGCGAGTTCGGCGGCCTTGAGCAGATCCTCCTCCGCCTGCTCCAGGTCCCCGTCGTGCATGTGCAAAAGTCCGCGGTTGTACCAGGCCGTCACGGACGATGGATCGAGTTCCAGTGACCGGCTCAAGGCCTTATCGGCCTCCACACGGTCCCCGGTCATGATCAGGGCCAGGCCCAAGTCACTCCAGGCCGCGGCCTGCTCCGCATCCAGGGCCACCGCTCGCCGGAGGCTGTCGATGGCTTTCCGCTGTTGCTCCCTTATCAGAAGGAGATGACCTATTTCCGCTTCCACCCTGGCGTCCTGCAGACCCAGGACCTCAAGCCCCCTGGCGGCCGCCTTCAGATCCTCCAAGCCCCGGTCTTCCTTGCCTGTCCGGGAAAACACGATTCCCCGGGCCCGCAGGGCCCAGGGCTTGTCCTCGTCCAGCCTCAGACAGATCCCCGCCGAATTGACCAGGAGACCGGCCCAGACGACCTTTTCCTCGGCTGTTTCCGCCTGGTCGAATTTCTCGAGGGCAAAGGCGGTGTAGGCCGACCTGGATCCCGTGACAAAATGCCGGCCAAACGCCAGCCAGACCGGTTGTTCATGGCCGGCTGTCCGGGTATCCAGCCGCCGGTGGGAACGCTTCGTCAGGCAGGTGGTGTCCTTGAAAGGCAGGTGGGCCGCGGATTCCTGGTACCAGCGCCGGGCATAGGACCACTCGGCCACCCGCTCGGCGGCCAGCCCCATGTCCCGCCAGTTTTCCGCCGCGTGCTCCTCGATGGGCCGCAGATTCAGGAAATAGTTGAAGGCTTCCCGGTGTCGACCGAGGGACCTTTCGAGATTGGACATGATCCAGGCCACGTCGGTGTAGTCGCCCCGCGCCCTTTGGAGGTCACCGGCGATTTCGAGAGCCTGGGAACGGTGGCCCAGGCTGGCCACGATCACCCCGCGCACCTGGCGGGCGGGGGCGTTGCCCGGTTCGAGCTGCCCGGCGGCCCGCGCCCAGCTCAGGCCTTCCTGATACTCGGCCCGGCCATAGTGCAGCCAGGCCCTGAGGATCGCCGTGCGCAGGGCGACATCTTTCTTGTAGCCCCCAGACCGTGCTATCAGGTCGGAACCCGAATTTCCCAGCATGCGGACCGCGGTCGCGGCGTTGTCCAGGCAGGCTTCCGTGCGAAGGTTCTCGCCCACCCAGCGCCAGACTTTGGCCAAACCGAGCCAGATCTCGGGATCGTCCGGGGTCAGACCCGCGGCATTCGAAAGGGCGTGTACCCTGTCGATGGCCTTGTCCGCGTTCCGGGACCGGTCCAACCAGACTTCGGCTTTTTCGCGCCTGGCCCGGCGGCGGTCGGCATCCAGGGCCAGGAATTCATCAATCCCCAGGGAATCCACGTCCGCGAAATAGTTGGCGCTTGTCGGGTCCAAGCATTTTTCACTTGAGGATCCTCCACAGCCGGCCAGGCCCAGGGCCAGAATAACCCCGACGAATAGGAGCACGGTTCGAGTCCCGCGCCCCCAAAAAACCCGCTGCCCATATTGAGCAGCGGGTATCCGACCTGGGTCGCCCCTCTGGAAGCCGTTCCGTGATGATGTCGAGAAATCCCCCATGTCCCCCTCAATTCAGCAAGCGATTGAGCCAATTGCCCTTGGCGATCTCCTCCATGGTCACGATGGGAACGCTGCCCAGTTCCAGGCCGTCCAACAGGACCACCGCCCGGCCCACCTCCTGGCCCAGGGTCAAGGGGGCCTGGACCGGTTCGTTGATCTTGTTCTGGATGATGATATCACTTTCCCGATGACGGGGCACGCTTACTGTCAGGGACGAACCGTAGGCCACGGTCACCTTTTTCTTCTTGCCGCCCTTGACCGCGACTGGATCCGGGAGCACCTCGCCCGCGGCGGGAATCACGGGGACCTGCTGGTACATGTTGAACCCGTAGGTGAGCAGACGGGTCGTTTCGATGGCACGGGCCTTGTCGGTAGAACACCCCATGACCACCGAGATCAAGCGCTTGCCCTTCTGAATCGCCGTGGCGGTGACGCAAAAACCCGCCGGGCCGGTGTATCCAGTCTTCAGACCGTCCAGGCCCCGGTAATTTCCGACCAGCTTGTTGGGATTGTAGAGGGTGAATTTCCCGCCCCGGAAGGGTGCGGTCTTGGTCGAAGCCCATTCCAGGGCGTCGGGATACTTGATCAGCTCCCGGCCCAGGATGGCCAGATCGCGGGCCGTGGTCAGGTCGGGTTTCTGTTTCCAGCCGGGCGGCAAGCCATGAACGGTCTGGAATTTCGAGTCGCTCATGCCCAGGTCCTTGGCCCTCATGTTCATCAGGTCGATGAAGGCGTCCGTCGATCCGGCCACGTGTTCGGCCAGGGACACCGCGGCGTCGTTGGCCGAATGAATCGCCAGGGCGTGCAACAATTCCTCCACCGTGAAGACTTCGCCGTGCTTCAGGTAGACCTGGGACCCTCCCATCTGGCTGGCCTTGGCCGATACCTTGACCTGGTCCTCGAATTTGAGCTCGCCTTCGGTCACGTGCTCCAGGACGATCAGCTCGGTCATCATCTTCAGCATGGAAGCAGGTTGGAGGCGCTGGGTCTCATCGGCCGCCACCAGGACCAAGCCCGTTTCGGCGTCGATGACGATGGCCGATTTGAAGTCGCCCGACAGAGTGACCGGCGAATTTCCGGCGGGCTCTTCCTGGGCCAACGGGACCGCGGCGCAGATCATCCAGGCGATGCCCAGGACAATTAGGGACAGGACACCCCTGGGCGAGGTGGGTTTCCGGAAAAGCTCCATCTTGTTTTCCTTTGTTCCGTGAAGGGCGCAATCCCTGCAGCTTACCTGCAGAAATATCAGGATCACCGGCAATTGGCAAGAACGACCTCCCGTAGATCCAGGTTTGGGTCCCCGATCCGGGACTTTACAAAACGAAGGGGCCGATCATATTGTTGCCTGATTGCAGGAACCGATAATTGGAACTGTTTCACTCACAAGGAGGATGCAAATCAATTCCGCACCCAAAAGTTCCCGCGGCGGCCCTCTGGCCCCCTGGGCGCTGGCCGTCATTCTGGCCTTGATCCTGGTGCCGACCCCTGCCCTCGCCTATCTCGACCCGGGATCCGGGAGTTTCGTGATCCAGGGCATCATCGCCGTGGTGGTGGGCGCCGGTTTTACGGTGAAGATGTTCTGGCACCGGATCAAGTCCCTCTTCACGGGGAAATCAACGTCCGAGGACGAAGACCTCGATGAATGACGGACCCCTCGCCGCGTCCTTCCGGGATCCGAGCGGATTTCTCTTCCGGCATCAGGGCGTTCTCTACCGGCAAATCAATCGCTCCTACGAAGAGGACTACCGGCTGCTTCAGGAGTCGGGACTCTACGACCATCTGGTTGCCAAAGGCCTCCTCGTTTCCCATCGCGAGGTTTCCCTGGATATGGCCCGCGACCAGGAGGCGTTCCGGATTATCGAGCCGGAACCCTTGCCCTTCATCAGCTATCCCTACGAATGGTGCTTTTCCCAGCTGAAGGATGCGGGCCTGGCCACCCTTCGCATTCAGCGTCTGGCCCTGAACCGGGGGCTGACCTTGAAGGACGCCAGTGCCTTCAATATCCAGTTCCATGAAGGCCGGCCGGTGCTCATCGACTCCCTTTCGTTCACCGTCTACCAGGAGGGCTCCCCCTGGGTCGCCTACCGACAATTCTGCCAGCATTTCCTGGCGCCCCTGGCCCTGATGGCGCGGTGCGACGTCAGGCTGGGGTCCCTGCTGCGGACCAACATCGACGGTGTTCCGGTGGATCTGGCCTCGCGCCTGCTGCCCCTGAAGACCCGGCTTTCCCCCGGCTTGTTGATGCACATCCACGCCCACGCAAGCAGCCAGAGGAAGCACCAGGATCGCCAGAGTAATAACCGTTCGGCCAAGGTCGGCAAAAACGCCCTGCTGGGGATCGTCGACAGCCTGAAAGGGGCCGTCGCGGGATTGAAGTGGCGCCCCGGCGGCACGGAATGGGGCGAGTACTACAGCGACACCAACTACTCCGACGCCTCGCTTCAAATCAAAAAGGATCTTGTGGGCACCCTGCTGGACAAGACCGACAGCCGCGTCGTCTGGGATCTCGGCGCCAACAACGGCTTCTTCAGCCAGGTGGCCAGCGAACGGGGCCTGTTCACCCTGGCGGCGGACATCGATCCGGCCGCGGTGGAGCAGAACTGGCTGGCCTGCCGAGGGGGCGGACGGCCCCAAATGCTGCCACTGGTCATGGATCTGACCAATCCCAGCCCTGGCCTCGGCTGGGGTCACCGGGAACGGGACGCCCTGCTGGATCGGGGACCCGCCGACACGGTAATCGCGCTGGCGCTCATCCATCACCTGGCCATCAGCAACAACGTGCCCCTCGGGGGGTTGGCCGATTTTTTCGCGCGGGCCGGGAATCACCTGATCATCGAATTCGTGCCGAAGAGCGATTCCCAGGTCCAGCGCCTGCTGGCCACCCGGGAAGATGTCTTTCCGGCCTATCACCAGGATGGTTTCGAACAGGCCTTTGCCGACCGTTTCGAGATTCTCGACCAGCACGCCATCGAAGGCAGCGAGCGGACGCTCTACCTGATGCGCAAGAGATAGCCGGACTTTCGCCCTCCCGTTCATGGGGCGACCATATGCAGGGGGAAAGTTTTGACCGAAGTGCCGTTTCGAACTGCCCTTGGGGAATATGTCCGGTCCGGAAAGTGGATGGAGATCCTCGTTCCCCTGGTCATCCTGGTCCTCTATCTGGTTTCCTTTTCCAGTTTCCTCTCCTGGTTCCTTCCCGAAGACGGCGCCAACGTGACCGCGGACTTTGTCGGCCACGCCTGGAAACCGATCCTGGTGGCCGCGGTCGGGCTGTACCTCGTTTTCCTTTTGCTCTTCATGGGGAGCAAAGGGACCCGGCTGACCTTTGGCCGTTCCACCCAAAGGCCCCCCTGGGGCGATCTCTTCCTGGTCCTGCTCCCCTTGGCACCTGTCGCCCAGTATATCGTCAACAACCAGGACATCCTGTCACCCTACGGATCGCTGTATGTGCTGGCGGTTTTCGCGGTTTTCTCGGTGGTTTTCATCTTCGTGATCCCGGCCCTTCTGGGGATCGTCTGCTCGACCGAGACCATGACGATCCTGGGGCTGGCCTTCACCTTTACGATCACCAACATGGCCTTCTTGAGCGCGCAATTCCGGTGGTTTGAACGGGGAAACCTTTTCATCCAGATGGGTGTATTCGGCGGGGTGTTTCTCGTGGGGTTGCTGATCCGCCGTTTCATCGGCCGGAGATTCCTCTATGTCGTGGTCACCGGATTCTTCCTGGCCAACTCCGTGAACCAGGCCCTTACCCATGAACCCGAAGTAACGGTCCCCATCAGAACGGAATACGACAGCCCGCTGGTCGGGCTGGTGGGCTCACGACAACCTCTTACCACACCGAACATCTACCTGCTGATCTATGACGCCTACGTAGGCAACGAAACCCTTCGGCATTACGGCATCGACAACAGCGCCCAGGAACTATACCTGCAGGGCCAGGGATTTCAAATCTATCCGGGGACCTATTCGGTGGCCGCCGCGACCGTCAGTTCCATGAGCCGGACCCTGAACGTATCCCTGTCCAACCTGGACAATCCCAGAAAGGCCGTATCGGGAGACGGGGTGGTGCCCAATCTTCTGAAGAATTTCGGATATTCCACCGGTGGGATTTTCTTCGGCGATTATTTCTTCCAGGGTGTCGAATCGAGCTACGACTTCTCCTTTCCAGGTCTGAAGGCCACCCATAAATTGCTTGTAAAAGCGATCCTGATGGGGGAATTCAGGTTCGATGTCGAGATCGACAATCCTCCGCACGGAAAATTCCTGAAATACAAATCCAAGGTCTTCGACAAGATCCCGGAGACCCCCAGGTTCATCTACATGCACGACGAAATGCCGGGGCACAGCCAGAATTCAGGTAATTGCCGGCCCGACGAAACCGCCCTCTTCGCGGAGCGCCTGGCCCAGGCCAATATCGAGATGAAACAGGACCTCGAGCTGATCAACCGGCGGAATCCCGATGCCATCATTGTCGTGGCGGGCGATCATGGTCCCTATTTGACCAAGAACTGCAACGAGACCGGTGACCACTACGATGTTTCCGAAATTTCCCGCGATGATATCCAGGACCGACTGGGCACTTTTCTGGCCATCAAATGGCCCGCAGGGTCCGGGTCCGTATATGATGATATTTCCATCCTGCAGGATGTTTTTCCCGCGATATTCGCCACCCTGTTCCAGGACAAAGAACTCCTCGAGTCCCGAATCAATCCCGTGTCGATCAGCAGGAACGCCCTCAGTGGGGCCTATGTCGAAAACGGCATCATCCACGGGGGCGTCAACGACGGCGAGCCTCTTTTCCTGAATCCGAAGTGACCCCCTGCCGCCCTTTAACGGACCTTCGGTTTTTCCCAGACGTAGACGCTGCCCGAGGACTCCTCCGGGTGGAAACCCCGGCCTGAAAAATCGGCGAAGTGGCCCAGATTTTTGAATCCCGCCGCACGATGTCCCAGACCGAAATCAACACTGGTTCGCGGAAAAAGGGGCACCTCCCCCGCGAAGATCTCCCCATCGGGGCCGGACAGGCTCGTGTGGAAAACCAGGCGGTCGGGACGGATGTCCTCGTACCAGCGCAGAAAGGTCAGTTGCTGGGAAGGCAGGTTGATCTCCGGGAAAACATAATTGCTTTCGGTCATGATGGGGTCGAAGTTCACGGTCTGGAAAACCCAGACCCCACCCGGGGCGAGCAGACCGTAGACGTTCTCCAGGAAATCGGCCAACCTGTGGGCCGACAGGTGGGGCAGGACGTTGCCGATGCAGAAAACACCCGCGAAACCACCTTCGGGCAGCAGGCCGACTTCCTCCATGCTCAACATTCGGAATTCACCTGCGGGATGAAGACGCTCCGCCTCGCCGATCATTCCCGGATCCAGGTCGATCCCCAGGGTCTGCCGGCCTGTCCGGTCCAGCGCTTGGCAATACCGTCCGGTGCCGCAGCCGATGTCCAGGATCCTCCCCTTTTCGGGCATCCAGTCGTCCAGGAAATGGGCCACCGCCTTGCGAAAGGGGAAGATCATTTCGTAATGTCCGGCGAAGTCCGCATAGAAGGCCATGTCGGGCAAACCTTTGTAGATTGTGTATCGGCAGGAAACCAGTCATTCCTTCCCCGCGGGTGCGGGAAAAAAGGAGGTCGGACCATGTTTCCCTTCCAGAAGATCCTCTGCCCCACCGATTTCAGCGAAGCATCGCTGTGCGGGCTGAAAATGGCCAGTGAAATGGCGGAAAAATTCGGCTCGGAAGTCCTCGTCCTCTACGTCAACAAACCCATCCAGCATCTGCCGAGTCCCCAGATCGAAGCCGCGGACATCACCTTCGACCCCGTGGCCTACGAGAAGCAGGTGTCCCGGGAGGCCAGCGCGCAGCTGGCGGCGGTGGCCCGCTTCTGCTTTGCCGAGGGAATCGAACCCGGTCTCGAAGTCAGGCTGGGCCACCCGGCGGAGGAAATCATCAGGTTTGCCGACGAGGAGAAGGTCGACGCCATCTTCATGGCCACGCACGGTCGCACTGGACTGAAGCACATCGTCTTCGGCTCCGTGGCCGAGCGGGTGGTCAGCCGGGCGAACTGCCCCGTGCTGACCATGCGCAAATGCGACTGACCGGTCAGGGCAGCAGATACATCTCGTAACCCGGATGGGGCCACGGTTCGCTCCGCAACGCCCCGGCGGCCAGGAGCGTCTGCCGCCAGAAATCGATGCGTCGTGCGTCACCCGGCCTCAAGGCGATTTCTGCCGAAACCAGACCCATCTCCCGCCAGGATTCCAGCAGCCGGGCCGGGTCCATTTCCCCTTCTTCACAGGCTTTGAGGTCCACCCGGAATTTCACGATTTCGGGGGGCACCCAGCCGGTGGCCCCACCGGTCACGGGCTGGCCCGTCTCCAGGGTCCGGGCGATCCAGAGGGCCTCGGTGATATCCTCGTCATATTCGGTGGGCGGAGCGGGCAATGTCACCACCGGCCCGGGCTGGGGGAAGGCCGGCCACAGGGGGCGGCCGTCCAGCGGCACCTTCAAAGCGGGTACTCCCGCCGGCAGCGACACCAGGACCAGCAGAGCCATCAGCGCCGGCGTCAGGCGGCCGACCAGCCCGGGGCGACGCACCAGGACTTCGGCACCGGCCGCGGCCCACCAGGACACCGCGATCACGAACAGCCAGGAAAACCGCCAGGCCCCACGGAAGGCCTTGAAGGGCGGCGCCACCGTTCGCAGCCATTCCAGCGGCAGGGGAAACCGCCGGTCGGTTCCCGGAAGGCCTACGGAATCCCCGAAGGCCAGGATCAAACCCACCAGCCCCATGACCAGCAGACCGCTTCCGGTCCGGCGGCGGGAGGCGGAAAGTTCGCCCCGCATGATCCATCCCACCAGGGCCAGCGCCAGGGCCACCCAACCCGGGTTCAGGACCTGCCGGTGGCGGTCCTCGTATCGGGCCTTTCCTTCGGCCCCGCGTCCGATCCAGTCGGCCGGCTCGCCCCGGTAGACACCCCGGTTGAGAAAGTGCTGGATATCGGCGCTGCCCACCCGGACCTCCACAGTCTGGCGGGTGAACCCGGAATAGTTCTCCGCCAGTTTCAGCTGGGGCAGCGCCAGCAGGACGACCCCCACGGCAGTCAATACAGCGGGCACGATGGCGCGGCGAATCACCGGAACAACCTGCCCGAGCAGTCCCTGTCCGCGGCGCAGGCCGCCCACGACCCAGAAGATCTTCAGGGTGGCCACACCGATCAAGGCGTGGGCGAATCCGTACCAGCCCCAGGCTGCCTGGAGAAACAGGGCCCCACCCAGCACCCACCAGGCCCAGGCCCTCGGTCGGTCCTCCTCATCGCCGCGCAGGGCCACGATCAGGGCCGCCAGGGCGATCAAGACGAAAGGAGGCGGCAGCTGGTTCAGGTGGCCGATCTGGGCCTGGGTATAGGGGGCGCCCACCAGGGCCAGGGCAAAGACCCCGGCGGTCCAGAACCCGCCGCCGGTGGCCCGCCACAGGATCGCGGCGGCGGCGATGGCCGACAGCAGGCTGCCGAGGAAGGCGTAGTTGTAGAGTCCGGCCGCGGTGGGGTCCAGCAGGTGACGCACCGGGAGCACCAGCCAGGCCTGCCCCAGCAAGGAGTCCATGAAACCGAGGGCACCGGGCACGGGGAAAAATATGGGCAGATCCACCCAGGTCAAAGGATCGCTCCAATGGCGGGCGGTCCATTCCAGGATGCCCAGCTGCAGCATGGCGTCGATCCCGCCGAACGGGGCGACCACCGAGTGCGACCAGTCCCTCCACACCGGACCCAGGCAGACGGCGGCTACGAGAAAAGCGCCGGCCCAGGCCAAACCGCCGGATAGGTTCTTGAGCATCACATCTCTCCGGGCTCGGGTTGCCGGTTCATGAGCGGATCATTCGCAGAAGGGCGCAACCGCCCTCTCCTCCTCCATCCATCCGTTGATGCCGTGATGGAGGTGGAATACCTGCAGGAAATCCTGCCTCCCATCCAGGAAACGGCCCAGTTTGAAGGTCCGGATGCCCCGGCGGCAAACCAGAACGAAGGGCCCGGTCCTTTTGGCCACCTCATCGAACCGGGCCAACCAACCGTCCAGGTCATATCGGTTGCGGTCGTCGAAAAAGGTGATCAGGTGGCTGCCGGTGATCACCCCGGTTTCCTCCCACTCCCAGGAGCGTCGAATGTCGATCAGCGGCACCCCGGCGGTGGCCTTCTCACTCATCTGGTCGTTGGACAGCTCGCCAACGACGGCCTCGCGCGGTGTGTTGAGCAGAAGGTGGATCACTGCGTTTCTCCAGGAAGCATGACTATTCCGCCCAGACAAGGAGATGGTCGCCATTGGCGAAGGATTCGTCCATTATGAAGCCTGCACCCTGCCTCGCGATATCGGCCGGTCTGATGCCCAGGTCTTTCATGTCGAAGCCGCTGTCCCGGACAGCCAGCTGGACCACAGGACCCTTGAGCCGGAAGAACCAGAACGGAATATCCGACCTGATGAGACGGCGGTTATCCGCCCGATAGACCATCACGCTCAGGTTGGTCGGGGCGCCACCCTCCGAGGCCACCGCCGGGTCCCGGTTCGTGAACCTGCCCTTCCCGTCCCGCATCAGCCGCGGCGGCCCCAGATCCAGGGAATCGACCACCGCCTCGAAATGACTCCGGGCAGTATCGGTATCCAGGCGGGTGACGGTCGTTACCCCGGCCGCCAGGATACCGAAAACCGCCAACCCCAGCAAGACGGCGCCCACAATGATAAGACCGATGTGCCAGGGGCGCAGCTTCATCCCTTGGGTTCACCCGCTTTTCTTTTTCCCGTCAGGAACTTGTAGTATATGACCAGGTTGATCGCCAGGATCAGGACCCCCAGCACCACCTGGGTCTGTCGGATCAGGCCGGGAGGGTAGACGATCGGCACGATATAGTGGTCGACAAAGCCCCCGCTGTAGGCTTCCGCGTTCCCCACCCGGCGCAGATAGTTTTCCAGTGGCGTCAGCGGGCAGGGCGCGGCGGTGAATTCGACTATGCCGCCCCATACGGCCGCCGGGACGTGGACCCAGATCATCCAGGGCCACCTGAACAACGTCAATCCTCCCAGAAACACGAACAGGATGAACGCGAGGTGGATGACCACCACGCCGTCGGCGGCGATGCGGTAGATCAAATCCACGGGGCCACCAGTGAACCTTCCTGCGGGTCGTTCAAAAAACCACCTCGGATCAAAACCGGTAGAAAGAGTCCCGGACCAGGGTATTGATGAAGAGATCCTGGTCCTCGGTCACCTTGTCGATGATTTGCTTGGCCGCCAGAGCCACATACAGGGCGCAGGACCGGGCGTGGCAGGCGGATGTATCGGCGGAACGGCACCCGACATCGGTGTATCCCATGTACCGGACGATACCGGAGCGCAGTTGCGGTTGGCGATGGATCGCGTGGACGGACAACCAGTCGTAGAACATCGTGCCGGATTTCAGGCCCCACTCCAGGCCCAGGAACCGATACCCGGCGAGGCGTCCCGATTGGGTCAACCTCTTGTCGGTGAGGATTTCTCCCTCGGTTTTGCGGAAAAGGTCGTTGAAGGGACCACCGTCCGAAAAAACCTTGCTGCCGTGAAAGGCGGCCACCACCGGCACCAGGTAGGACCGTTCGTCCTTCACCGTGAGGTTCGACGGACAAATCTGGACCCCGAAGGGATCCTCCGTCACCGCCGAAACCTCGAGCAGAGGTGCCAGTTTCCGGTGGGCGGCCGCGAGATGCAGCTTGGCGACATTCGCCTTCAGCTGTGTGGTGGTACGTCCCGGAATCCACTGGAAATCGACCTCATGCTCGTGAACAAGTTGAGGCAGATCCGGATCCGTTTCAGGAATGTAGACGAGGCGCGTGGCCATTCGAACCCCTTCTGTCAAATACCCTGGTGCCCAGTGGAACCCAGTTTCTTCGGGAAGCCCCGATTTTCCAATATAAATCGAAAAACTTGTGACTTTTCGCCGGACCCATGGTCTACTGAATTGTAGTTTCCAATGATCCAATTCCATGAAAGGTGATTGCATGTTTAAGGAATTCAAGGAATTCGCCATGCGCGGCAACGTGATGGACATGGCGGTCGGTATCGTGATCGGCGCCGCCTTCGGGACCATCATCAAGTCCCTGGTTGCCGACGTCCTCATGCCCCCTATCGGGCTGTTGCTGGGCGGGGTGGACTTTTCCAACATGTTCGCCGTCCTCAAGGAAGGCGTGGAAGTGGCGGGCCCCTATGCGGCCCTCGCCGACGCCCAGGCCGCCGGTGCGGTGACGTTGAATTACGGGACGTTTATCAACACCATCATCAGTTTCATCATCATCGCCTTCGCCATCTTCATGCTGATCAAGAGCATGAACTCGGCCAAGCGCAAGGAAGAAGAGGCGCCCGCGGCGGAGCCCACCACGAAGGGCTGCTCCCAGTGTTTCAGCGATATCCCCATCAAGGCTACCCGGTGCCCCATGTGCACTTCGACTGTCGAATAGGGTTCCCTTCGGCCTTTTTTCGGGCCCCGGCGGTTTTGCCGGGGCCCATTTTAGATCAGAAGTTGCAACCGGAATCATGGGTGGTTAACCTACCGGCAAATGTCCGCACCATGGATCGGCCACCGGCCGGTTAAATCGAAAGGAGTCGATGGTGAAATCGATCAAGTTCATCCTGTTGACCGCGGCCCTCCTCACTCTGGCCGTTCCCGCCCTCGCCGAAACAAGGGGTTGGGGCGCCGGCCTCATGCTTTTTGACGGTGAGTTCGGAGTCCAGGGCCGCAAGGATTTCTGGCTGGGCGGAGACATTTCCCAGATCACCGGGCAAGCAGGTGTACTCTTCGCCAGCGATGTCGTCCTGGACTTGAGTGTGGACTACCATTTCAATATCAAGTCCGATAGCGGAACCAGCCGCTTCTATCCCCTGGTGGGCCTGAATTTCAAGACCGACTTCGACTTTTCCGAGTTCGGGGTCAACGCCGGCGGGGGCGTGAACTTCATGCTGACAGAGAAGCTGGCGGCATTTGCCGAACTCAAGTATGTCATTTCCGATTGGGACGGGCTCGGTATCGCGGCAGGAGTCTATTTCTAGATCGTCAGATCGGGGAGTCGGTATATCGGCCGGTTCCTGCTCAGCG
>CBDTUS010000021.1:0-30308 GCA_965363725.1 uncultured bacterium
AACTTCCCTGGAAAAAGGAGGAGAGAACCTCGGAGGCCATTTCCAGAGAAATTTCTCGCCCAGTCAGACTCGCGAACGCAAGGAGACGAATCAACGCCCCCTCGAGACGGCGGATATTGTCGGTGATATTCTCCGCGATGTAAGTGATGACATCGTCGGTAATATAGATGTCATTGACCTCGACCTTGCGCTTGAGGATGGCCATGCGGGTTTCCAGGTTGGGCGGCTGGATATCGGTGATGAGCCCCCATTCGAACCTGGAACGGAGCCTTTCCTCAAGCGTGGTGATCTCCTTGGGAGACCGGTCGCTGGTCAGCACGATCTGTTTCTTCAGATCATAGAGAGCATTGAAGGTGTGGAAGAACTCTTCCTGGGTCGACTCCTTGCCGGCCAGGAACGCCACGTCGTCCACCAGCAACACGTCGACGCTGCGGTATTTCATCTTGAACTCGGGTGTCCGGTTGTCCCGGATCGAACCGATCAGGTCGTTCATGAAGTTTTCGGCGGTGACATAGCAGATCTTCTTGTCGGGATCCTGCCGGCCCACCGCGTTGCCCACCGCGTGCATGAGGTGGGTCTTGCCCAGGCCGACGCCCCCGTGGATGAATAGCGGGTTGAAATGGTCCCCGGGATTGTTGGCCACCGCGGTGGCGGCTGCGAAAGCCAGGTCGGTTCCCGTGCCCACCACGAAATTGTGGAAGGTGTAATCGGGATTGACGGTGCCCACCAGAGGCCGGGTGGCCGTGCCCGTGGAGGCTCCCGACCGCAGGCGACCTTCGGACGGGCTCGGAATCGTCCGGTTGTTTTCCGGAGGGCTGTTCAGGGTGTCCAACCGGGCCGCCGGGACCCGATCTTCGATTTGATCTTCGATTTCCCGCGACACATCCGGATTTTCCAGCAGATCCACCCCGGCTTCCCGGACCCCGAGGGAAAAACGGATTTGCCGACCGAAATAGGTGGAACCGGCCTCGTTGAGGGAGATCAGGTGATGTTCACTGAACCAATCCATGAAAAAATGATTGGGACAGTCCACCGTTAGGGTTCCATTGGGAGAGCTATCAACGTCGTTGGCGGGGTTCAAAGGAAGAAACCAAGTGTTAAAAGTCTGTTGGGCAACCTTTTGACGGACAACATCCAAAATTTCAGGCCAGTAGGCATCCAGATTCATCATGAAAAAATCCGGGCCCCTTTCCCACGTTGACCCACCCGACTTCTCCACTGGATTACCAACAGAGAGGCGGATGACAAAAACATCTCCAATTAAATAACTTAGGCGAGAAAAAAACCAGAGACGGAAAAGTTATCCACAAAAACCAAAGCCTGTGGATAACTTTTTCATCACCCTTGGTGGTTGTAATCACCTGTGGGCGAAATTAGCATGGGCAAAGTTCGGCGTGCAAGGAAATTCTCGGGAATATATGAAATTCCTTCTAACATTATATTTTATTTAGGTATAGGTTTTCCCGGGGGTTTTGGCGTTCGATCCGGAGCCCGCGGCCGACTTTTTTGATGCTGGCCCTACCCGTGGCCAGGACAATTCTCCATGTGGATAACCCGCTGTTTTCCTTGACACTGAGCGGTAGGATTATTAATCTTTCGCGCTGAAAAGGAAAACCAAAGGAGAGTTCGGTGAAACGGACATTTCAACCCAGCAATTTGAAGCGGGCCCGTCGACATGGATTCCGGAAACGGATGTCGACCAAGGCCGGCCGCCTGGTGCTCAAACGCCGCCGGGCCAAGGGCCGCAAGCGAATTTCCGCTTGAGTTCCCTTCCTTTGCCGTGCGAACAGCTAAAGTGTTGTGACTGGTATGGCTGCATGGCGATCGTTGACGAAAAAGAGCGAATTTCACGAGGTATACGAGCGGGGCGCTAAAAAAGTAGGGCGCCTGCTCGTGGTGTACCTGTTGCCCGCCGATGACATGGCCCGGGCCGTGGTTGCCAGTAGAAAAGTCGGCAACGCGGTGAAGCGAAACAGGGCCAAGCGGTTGTTGCGAGAAGCCTTCCACGGGGCTTTCTACGAGGGTTCCGGCCAGGGGAAATCAGGCCATGGGGAATCCAACCTCCCCGAGCATGTCATTGGCATCCAAAAGAGGCTACTGAGGGATCCCGGAAGTGAAACCGGGGATCCCCGCGCGGAAATGGGACTGTGGGTCGTCCTGGTCGCCCGCCGGAATATTCTGGGGGCCGCTTCCCGTGAAGTCAGGGAAGAATTGGACCACCTGCTGGGTCGCTGACACGTGACCCGTTTTATCGATTGGTTTCCACCTGTCCCGGGAAACCGCGCGAAGGCCTCGTTACCGGTGCTGAAACGCCCGACCTTTTATTGTTTCTCCAGGGCGGAGCACCAGCGGGAATCATATGTGGCGTGTGCCATATCTGTTGATCCAGGGCTACCGGCGACTCATCTCGCCGCTATTGCCGTCCACCTGCCGGTTTTATCCCAGTTGCTCGGCCTACGGGGCCGAGGCGTTCAGGTCCCATGGGTTTTTCCGGGGCAGCTGGCTGACCATCAGGCGGGTGGCCCGTTGTCATCCCTGGAACCCCGGGGGTGTCGATCCTGTGCCGCCGCGACACCAGGCCGCATTTTCTTCACCATGTTCTTCGGCAAGTTGTCACCAGGAAGACGAACCTTCTTCCGTCATCTCGTCCCCGACCATCGGAGATTCCGCCCATGGATAGGCGCACCGTCCTGGCCTTTGTTCTCATCTTTCTGATTCTGGCCGGCTACCCGTACCTGATGAACAAGTTTTTCCCCAAGCCCGAACAGGTAGCGGGCACGAGCCCCGATTCCCCCCTGGTGGCCACGGGCGAAAATACGGTAACCGAAATTTCTTCCCGGGATGTCCCGGAACAGATTCCTGCTCAGACGCCGGACACGGCCCCCCCCCTGGATGAACCAGGTGCGCCAACGACCGCGGATGGGGCCCTGGTTCTGAAGCCGGTGGCCTCCGAACAGACGGTCATCGTCAGGACACCTCTTTACCGCCTGGAGATTTCCACCCGCGGCGGCCGGATCACCAAGTGGGAGGGGCTCGAACACAAGAGCTGGCAGGGAGGCTCGGTCAACCTGGTGCCCGCCGACATTCCCGACACCGGCATGGACGCTATTTTCTTCCGTGGGGGAGATCTGAGTCTGGGCCGGACGGTCTACCGGGCCGACCACAGCGAACTCGACCTGTCCAGGGGCAGCGGGGCGGGCTCACTCACCCTGAGGGTGACCACCGGGGGCGGGCTGGAGATCCGCAAGATCTTCACTTTCCGTCCGGACGTCTACGGGATCGAGGTGGACCTGGTGGTGGCCGCCCCCGACGAAATGGCCCGGCAGGCCCTGGCTGTGACCGGGTCGCCCGACGAGATCCGTTTCGGGTGGAACCAGGGCATCGCGCCGACCGAGCGGGTGCAGAAGATGGAATTGCCGTCGCTGCGGTCCCTGGCGCGCATAGGCGATGACCTGCATTACAAGAAACGCACGAGCCTCAAGAAGGGTGTGGAAAAGGTGGAGGGCCAGTGGCGGGGATCCGTGCATTACGCGGGCCTGCAGAATCGCTACTTCACCATCTATGGCATTGTTCCCCAGGAGCAAGGGGAACCGGTCGAGGGAACCATCAGGTTGAGCGGGGACCAGGAGTACGAAGCCCAGTCATGGGCCATCGACCTACCCGCACAGCGTGGCGTGGGTGACGAAATCGCCGTCGCCCGCCTCGATCTTTTCATCGGCCCCCAGGAGGCCGAACTGCTCCAGCCCTATGGCCAGGACCTGGCCAAGTCCATGGATCTGGGTATGAAGTTCATTCGTCCGCTGTCCGAGGTCGTCCTTTGGGGCCTGGAGTTTTTGCACCGGTTCATCCCGAACTACGGTTGGATCATCATCATCTTCTCCGTGCTGACCAAGCTGGCCTTCTATCCGCTGACGAAGAAATCGACCGAGTCCATGAAGAAGATGCAGGAGCTTCAGCCGAAAATGAAGGCCCTGCAGGAGAAGTACAAGAACGACAAGGAAAAGCTGAACAAGGCGACCATGGAGCTCTACAAGGACGAGAAGGTCAACCCCTTGTCCGGCTGCCTGCCGATGGTGGTTCAGATGCCGGTGTTTTTCGCGCTGTATCAGGCGCTGAGCCACACGATCTCTTTGCGTGGCCAGCCCTGGGTGCTGTGGGTCAAGGATCTATCCCAGCCGGACGCCCTTTTCCAGATGCCGTTCTCGCTGCCGTTTTTGGGTGCGGACTTCAACGTCCTGCCCATCCTGATGTCGGTGGCGATGTACTTCCAGACCAAGCTGACCCCGACCAGCGGCGGTGGCCAGATGGCCATGATGAACACGATGATGCCGCTGATCATGATCTTCATCTTTTACAACATGCCGTCGGGTCTGGTGCTTTACTGGCTTGTCAACACCCTGCTGCAGGGATACCAGACCTGGAAGATTCACAAGACGGCGCCGACCACCGGAGGTATCGAGAAAGCATGACAGAGAAAATCGAAATACAAGGCAAGACCGTGGAAGCCGCCGTTTCGGAGGCCCTCCTGCAAATGGGGGCCCGCCGGGACGAAGTTGAAATCAAGGTTCTCGAAGAACCCAAATCCGGATTCATGGGTATCCTGGGTGGCCGGGCCGCCAAGGTCATGGTCCGGCGCAAACAGTCGGGCCGTCGCGGTGGATCCGGCCGGGATCACCGCGTCAAAGACGAGGACTATCAGGCCCACAATCTCAGCGGTGGCCAGGGCCGCGGCCAACGCGGAGGCTCTCGACGCCGGGGCTCCGGCCGATCCGGCGGCCAAGGGGAGGCCCGTGGCGATTCCCGGAACGATGGCCGGAAAGACCCCCGTAAGGATTCCCGCGGTGATGCCCGCAGTGATGCTCGCAGTGATGCCCGCAGTGATGCCCGCAGTGATGCCCCAAAGGATTCCCGCAATGATTCCCGCAATGACTCTCGAAATGCCTCCCGCGAGGACAAGGGCGGTAGCCGTCGTGGATCCCGGGGTCGTGGCGGCCGGGGCAGGCCCCAGGAGGCCGGAGGCCGCAATCAGGATCAGAACCGGAACCAAGGGCAGGACCAGAGGCAGGACCGTCAGCAGCCCGTGAAGGCCGAAAAGCAGGAGCCGTCCCGTGAGCGGTCTTCCAGTGGTCGCAGCCGCAATGAACGAGGGCGCCGCGGCCCCGACAATCGCCAAAACAACCTGCCCGAGGTTCGCCAGGAGGTCAGTCAGGAAGCCTCCCTCCAGGAAAATGCACCCGAGGTTCGCCGGGATGTCCAGGCTGCCGAGCGTCAGGAAACCAGTCGCAGTGAGCCACGGGACCAGTCCCGGTCCCGCTCCCGTCGCCGGGAAGCGCCGGCTCCTGAAGCCGCCGCTCCGGTGACTCCCGTCGCCCCGGTCACCCATTCGGAACCGAAAGAAGAGGCCATCGTGACCAAGCCCGCCAAGCCCCGTCGTGCCTTTGGAGGACTGGGGGCCAAGATCAAGGAAAAACGGTTGGCGGCCAAGGCTGCCGAAACGGCGGCGAAGGCCCCGGCGGAAACCCCGGCGGAAACCCCGGCACCGGCTGCCCCGGTGTCCGAGTCACCAGCTCCGGAATCGCCGCGGGCGGCCGTGGAGCCGCGCCAGGAAAGGTACACTCCCGAACGATCCGCTCCGGTCCGGCCCGAACGTTATGCGGCCGCCAGGTCGCCGAGGTTCGGTTCGGAAGCGAACGACGAGATGATCCTCGAGGGCATCAAGGCGGTGGAGTACGCCAAGCCGGTGGGAAGGGTCGATGACGAAGGTCTGGACGAGGCCCTGACCGAGTTGACCGACGGCATGCTGGCCCGGGCGGGATTTCCCTGTAGGTGTGAAACTCATCCGGGTGAGTACCGTCAGATCCGGGTCACCACCGATGACGCCAGCGCCGGGATGTTGATCGGCCGTCATGGCCAGACAGTGGACGCGGTGGAGCACCTGGTGGAACGCATGGCGAGCAACGCCATCGATGCCCGGGCGCGGATCAACCTCGACATCAACAACTACCGGATGCGACGGGAAGAGTCCCTGGCCGAACGGGTCGTCGAAGCACAGGAAAAGATCCGGGAGACCGGCCGTGCGGTTCACATGGAACCGATGTCGGCGCGCGAACGGAGAATCGTCCACATGGAGGCGGCGAACATCGGCGGACTGCGCACCTTCACCATGGATGGGTCCGGCGGCAAGCACGTCGTGATCGCCAGCGACGAAGAAAGTGATGCGCCGAAGGACGCGCCGGATGTCCAGCCGGACTACACCGAGACCGACACCGGGGAGCAGAATAACTACTAGACAACTTTGTTTGTGGTTATCATTGGGGCGGCGCTGTGGCGCCGCTCCTTTTTTGCGCTCGATCCAACGAGGTAGATCGTGGACCAAGATACCATCGTGGCTCTCGCCACCCCGGAAGGGGAGGGGGGATTGGCGGTCGTTCGCCTGAGCGGCCCCGCTGCTTTTTCCCTGGCCGAACGGGTCTTTGAAAGTCGGAATTTTGGACCTGAGCATGCTTCGCATCACGCTGTATACGGTATACTGTTTTCCTTAAACAAAAGTGGTGAAAAGGATTATCCCATCGACCAGGTCCTGGCTCTGCCCCTGCAGGGACCCCGCAGTTACACGGGTGAAGACACCATGGAGTTCTTTTGCCATGGCGGCCGCATGGCCGCTCGGATGGTCGTCACCGCCTGCCGGAAGGCCGGCGCCCGCCCCGCCGGTCCCGGTGAATTCACCCGCCGCGCTTTTCTGAATGGCCGCCTTTCGCTGGACCAGGCCGAGGCGGTGGCGGACCTGATCCATGCCGAAAGCGAAGCCTCGGCGCGGGGCGCTATCCGTCAGTTGCTCGGCGGACTCGACGACCAACTGGACGCCGTCGAGAAACCCCTACTGGATCTGTTGGCACGGATCGAGGGGTCGCTCGAATTCGTCGAGGAAGAAGACGTGGCTGTGCCCGTGGACGAGATCGTCGCGACGCTGACCGAGTCGTGCCGACGGCTGGATGAACTGGTGGCGATGGCCCCGGCCGGTCGTCTATTGCGCGAGGGTATCCATGTGGTACTGGCTGGCCCGCCGAACGTGGGAAAGAGTTCCCTGTTCAACGCGCTGCTCGAAGAGGACCGTGCCATCGTCGACGACCAGGCCGGCACCACCCGCGACGTCGTTTCGGCGCGAGTGGTTCGCGACGGCACGGTGTTCCAGTTCCATGACACGGCGGGCCTGCGGGGGGATCCGGGCCGGGTGGAAAAAATGGGCATCGAACGCACCTGGAAAAAAGTGAACGAAGCGGACATCGTCCTGTTGCTGACCGAACACGATGATGTCGACCCGGCCTTTCAGGCAGGATGTGAAGCCCCGGTCATCGCGGTGGGCACCAAAAGCGACCTGAGTGGCCACAAGATAAAAAAAGACAACACTTTATATGTTTCCAGCGTCACCGGAGACGGGCTGGACGCCCTCTGGTCCGCTCTCGATCTGGCCGTTCAGGGATTCAAGCTCCAGGAAGCGGTGGCCCTGGGTGTGGTGCTCAATGAACGCCATCTGCACAGGTTGGCGACCTGCCGCACGGACCTGGGTCTTTTGTTGGCCGAACTGGAATCCGGTTCGCCCGGCGATGAAGTGACCGGCACGATGCTGTCTTCGATTCTCGGCCAGCTGGGCGAAGTCTCGGGGCGTGTCTTCACCGAACAACTATTGGAAAGCGTGTTCCAGCGCTTCTGTGTGGGAAAATAGAAATGGGCAACACCGGGTTCGACATCATCGTGGTGGGGGGAGGACACGCCGGCATCGAGGCCGCCCTGGCGGCGGCCCGGATGGGCGCGCGCACCGCCTTGGCCACCCACGATATCGGCGAAATCGGACGGATGCCCTGCAACCCCGCCATCGGGGGCCTGGGTAAGGGACACCTGGTCAGGGAAATTGATGTTCTGGGTGGTGAGATGGGGGTCGCCATCGACCAATCCGGCATTCAATTCCGGGTTCTGAACACGAAAAAGGGGCCTGCCGTGCAGTCGCCCCGGGCCCAGGCTGACAAACATCACTACCAGCGAGTCATGATGGAAACGGTCCTGGCCCAGGAGGGGCTCGAAGTTGTGGCCGGCGACGTCCTGGGATTGCAGGTCGGTGCCGATCCCGCCGATCCGGCTCGGCGCCGGGTGACGGGCGTGGTTCTGGGTAACGGACGAACCCTGGCCGGCGCGCGGGTGGTGCTGTGCACGGGGACCTTCATGAAGGGATTGATGCACGTCGGTGACGACCAGACGGTGGGCGGTCGGGAGGGCGCCGCGAGCAGCGAAGGTCTGAGCGGAAGCCTGGCGGATTACGGTTTCGAATTGAAGCGCTTGAAAACAGGGACCCCACCCCGGCTTCGCTCGCAAACGATTGATTTTAAACAACTTAAAGAACAAAAAGGCGACGAGAACCCGATTCCTTTCTCGTTCCGGACGGAGAATTTCGCACCGGACCAGATCGCCTGCCACATGGCCTACACCAACGATGAAACCCACCGTATCATCAGTAGGGACCTGGGCCGGTCGCCATTGTTTACCGGGGCGATCGCCGGGCAGGGGCCGAGGTATTGTCCATCCATCGAGGACAAGGTGGTGCGGTTCGCCGACAAGGATCGACACCTGCTCTTCCTTGAACCCGAAGGCCTGGATACGGACGAGATTTACGTGAACGGGCTGTCGACCAGCCTACCGGCGGACGTGCAGGAACGGGTGGTCCATTCGGTGCCGGGCTTGGAAGCAGCCCGGATCATCCGCTATGGTTACGCGGTGGAATACGACAGCGTGCCCTCGTGGCAGATCCATCGCAGCCTGGAGTCGAAACCCGTTGCGGGACTTTATCTTGCGGGACAGATCCTAGGGACTTCAGGGTACGAGGAAGCCGCGGCCCAGGGGCTGGTGGCGGCCGTGAACGCGGTGCGCTCGATCGACGGCGCCGCCGCGCTGGACATCGGTCGCGATGAGGCCTATATCGGGGTTCTGATAGACGACCTGGTGACCAAGGACATCAACGAACCCTACCGCATGTTCACCTCTCGGGCCGAACACCGACTTCACCTGCGCTGCGACAACGCCGAAGATCGGCTGTGCGACCTGGCCCTCGAACTGGGGCTCCATTCCGGAAGAGCCCAGGAGTTGCTCAAGGCCAGGCGCATCTTTGTCCGCGGGATGAACGACCTTCTTTTGAGGACCAGCGTGTTCGTCAAAGAAAAAGGCATCCGCCTGATGGCCGCCGACTACTTGCGTTATCCCAGGGTGGGCCTGAGGGACTTGCGGAGCCAGACCCAGGCGCCGGAGGAATTTTGGTCTGAGACCGAGTATCGGTATCAAGCGCTAAGGGAGATCACCTCTTCGACCCATCTGGTGACCGGCGCCGAAGCCCAGGTGGAAAACGACATCAAATACGACGGATATATTGCCAAACACAACCGGCTTTTGCGTCACCAGGAGCATCTTGACCTGCTGGAGTTGCCCGCTGAGCTCGACTATAAGTCATTGAACTCCTTGAGTTTCGAGGCTCGTGAGAAATTGGATCGGATTCGTCCGGCCACACTTGGCCAGGCGGGGCGCATCGATGGTGTGCGGGCTGGGGACCTGGCCGTCCTGACTGTTTATATGAAAAAACTGACCGAATCCCGGGGCGAAAGGCGATGAGCGATTCCAGGGGACTTGACCCAATTCTGGACCCATTACTGGAAGAATACCGCCGCCAGGTACTGCGTTGGAACCGGCAGATCAACCTGATATCCCGGCAGGAATCTCCCGACAGGCTCGAGGGGTTGATTCAGCAATGCCGGGAGGCCTGGGACCACCTGGCTTCTTCCGAAGAGGCCTGGTGGTCTGCGGCCTCCAGGCTTTGGTATTTTGATCTTGGTTCCGGTGCGGGGTTGCCGGGATTCGTGTGGCATGCGCAGGCCGCCCGGGCCGGCCTGAAAATACGGACCTGGCTGGTGGAGCCGCGGGAAAAGCGGGCCTGGTTCCTGGACCGGTTGAATCATCTGGAAAAGACAGAACCCATGACGGTAGTCGCGGGAAGATGGGGTGAGGCAGAAATCGAGACCCCGGCCAGCGAGCCCCCGCCGTCCCATATCCTGATTTCCCTCAAGGCCCTCCACTTGACGGATGCTGAAGTTCTTGACGGCTTGACCCCCTGGTTGTCCGGGCAGGCCGAATCCTCCCTCCTTCTGGCCCGTTTCTACCCCCCGGAACAACGCTGGAACAAAGAAATCCAGGAAGAGCTGGAGATATTGCCGGCCGGGGCTGAGCGAACCCAAGGAGGCCGGGTTTTCCGGGGTAAGGGCGGCCGCGTGCTGTCCCCCGCCTCCAGCCGGGGCGCCAGCCTGGTTCTGGCGGAATATCTGGTCGAAACCCCCTGACTCTCCTGCATTGTTCCACGTGGAACATTGGTCTTGAGTTACCTCCCTGATCCTATTGTTCCACGTGGAACAATCCCCATATTTCCGAGCGGGCGTCTTGACTCAAGGCCAGCTATGGAGGTAAATTGGCTCCCCTGCATCCCGTCACGGAGGAACCAAACGAAAACGGATCCCGCCATGAGTAAAATCGTATCCATATCCAATCAGAAAGGTGGCGTCGGCAAGACGACCACGGCCGTAAATCTCAGCGCCAGCCTGGCGGTAGCGGAAAAGCGCACCCTCCTGATTGACCTGGACCCCCAAGGCAATGCCAGTAGTGGTGTGGGTGTAATACCTGAAGGGTCAACAAGTTATGAGTTTATGATCGGTGGGTCTTCCCCGGGGGAGAGCATCAGGAACACCCATGTTCCCTTTCTGGATGTCCTGCCGACGGACCGTCGGCTTTCCGGTGCGGAAGTCGAACTGGTGACTGAAGAAAACCGGGAGAGCTATCTCAAGCGGGCCCTGGATCCGCTGCGGGGGCGCTATGAATTCATCATCATCGACACGCCGCCCAGCCTGGGCATGCTGACCCTGAACGCCCTGACAGCCTCTGATTCGGTCCTCATCCCCATCCAGTGCGAATATTACGCACTGGAAGGCTTGAGCCAGCTTCTCAGCACCGTGCAGTTGGTCCAAAGAAGCCTCAACCCGGCCCTGCGTCTCGAAGGCGTGCTTCTGACGATGTTCGACCGACGACTGAAGCTGTCCAACCAGGTAGCGGAAGAGGCCATCGACTTCTTTGGGGAAACAGTTTATGAAACAAAGATTCCCCGCAACGTCAGGCTGAGCGAAGCCCCTTCCTTCGGGAAGCCCATCATCCTGTACGATGTGGAATGCGTGGGGGCCCAGACCTATCTGGAGCTGGCGAAGGAAGTGATTGCAAAAAATGAAAAGCGCGCCGTTGGCTAGCAATCAGGATTTTCCGGAAGAAGAGAAAGGCGAGCCCATGAACAAGAACCGGGTTCTGGGGAAAGGTCTCTCCGCCTTGATCCAGGGAGCGGACCTCAAGGGGATGACGACTGCACCTGACGAAGACACAAGTATTCACCAGGTGCCTATCGAAAACATCGGCTTCAACCCCGACCAGCCACGCAAGTTGTTTGATGACAATAGACTACAGGAACTATCCGATTCCATCAAGCAGGTTGGCATCCTCCAACCCGTGCTGGTCCGGCAGCTCCAGGGCGGCGAGTTGGCCACCCAGCACCCGGACAGCGATGTCTCCGAGACGATGGTTTCCTACTGCGTGGTCGCCGGCGAGCGCCGGGTGCGCGCGGCCCGCCTGGCGGGCCTGACGGAGGTGCCGGCCCTGGTCTGCACCTACGAAGAAACCGAAGCGTTGAAAATCGCCCTGCTGGAAAACATCCAGCGCGAGGACCTCGGCCCGGTGGAAGAAGCGGGGGCCTACCGCAACCTGCTCGATTCCTATGGCGCCACCCAGGAAGAACTGGCGGAGATGCTGGGCAAGAAACGCAGCACGGTAGCCAACGCCCTGCGCATCCTGACCCTGGAAAAAGAAATCCTCACCCTGCTGGAGGAGGGCAGGATCACCCGCGGTCACGCCAAGGCCCTGTTGGGCCTGACGCCGGGGCCGGGGCGCGTACAACTGGCCAGGCTTTGCCACAGCCGCGACCTTTCGGTGCGCGAATGTGAACGCCGGGTGCAGGCCGGAGGCGGCAAGCCAAAGAAAAAGCCGGCCCGCAGGAAACCCGGTGCGGGGCCGGTCGATCCCGCGTTGCGCGCCCTGATGGAAAATTCCGAACGGGTATACGGAGCGCCGGTGACGATCACGCGGGATCCCCAGAGCGGCAAGGGGACCGTCAGTCTGCGCTACTATTCGGACGAGGACCTGGTGCGGGTCCTGAAGATCATGGGTGTGGACACGGATATTTCTTAACGAGAAGCCTAACGAGAAGCATGACCAGAAGCATGACGAGAAGCACACTGAGCAGCATGAAGATTTTCCTGAAAAGGCTGCGGCCCGGAAGGATCCTCCGGCTTCAGCTTTTTCTGGGCACCCTGGTGGGCGGCTCGCTGGCCTATATCCTCATCAATCTGTTCGAACTCAACATCACCTATCAGCAGACGGGCTCTCTGCAGGCCATGTGGCAGGCCGAATGGGAATCGGGCCAGGTGCTCATCGACATGCTGTGGTCGGGGTTGTTCCAGCTGTTCGTTCTGGTCCTGGGCTGGAGTGCCTTTTTCCGCCTGCGCATTTCCGAGCTGAGCAACCTGCGCCTCAAGCGTTCGGAGAGCAAGTACCGCAGCATCATCAACCACGCCGGAGAAGCGATCTTCCTGCTCGATGCCGAGGGACGCGTTCTGGAATGGAACAAGGCCGCCGAGGATCTCTTCCACCTGCCGCGGCGCAACGTGCTGAACAAAAAAATCGAGGATCTGGACCTGGATATCGACCTGGCCCTGGATCGTGCCATCCACGACATCCAGCGCCTGGGCCGAAGCTTCACCTACGAGGCCCGCATCGAAAAAGACAGCGGCCCGGCGACGCAGATCAGCGTGACCCTGTCGAGCATCTCCCCGGGCTCGGGGCCGCTGGCGGACAAGAGCGGGTCGTTCGTGGTCATCGCACGCGACATCACCTCAGAGAAGCAGCTCGAGAACCGCATGAGCGAAACCGAGAAGCTGGCGGGCATCGGCCAGCTGGCGGCGGGCATCGCGCATCAGCTCAACACGCCGCTGGGGTCGATCCTGCTGTCGGCCCAGATGCTCGAAGACACGGTCCGGGACGAGGACGAGCGCGAGGACATCCACCGGATCATCCGGCAGACCGAACAGTGCCGCGGGATCATCAAGGGCCTGCTCAATTTCGCGCGGCCCACGGGCAGTGAACGCGGCGGCATGAATCTGTCCGAAGCAATCACCGAGACGGCCTATCTGATGGAGAAGAACCTGAAGCTGGCAGGTGTGGAGTTGAACCTCACCGAAGAGACCGACCCTTTTGTGTTCGGCAACCGCAACGAACTTGAGCAGGTGTTCTTCAACCTGCTGGCCAACGCCCTGGACTCGATGCCGGGCGGAGGCCGCATCGACGTCGTGATGGGGGAAGGAGGGCCGGGCGAGGTCATGGTGGAATTCCGGGACACGGGCGAGGGAATTCCCGGGGAAAACCACGACCGGGTTTTTCTGCCTTTTTTCACCACCAAGGACTACGGCAAGGGCACGGGCCTGGGTCTGTCGATTGTGGCGCGAATCGTGCATGAACACGGGGGACGTATTGAACTGGACAGCAAACCCGGCAAGGGCACCGCGTTCCGCCTGTGGTTTCCCCGGGCCCGCAATTCGTCCTCTGGCCTTTCCGGCCAGGTTCCAGGAACCCACGGTCACGGGTCCATGACCGACGACCAGGATTGAGTCAAGCTGATGGGAATTCCTCCATACACCCGAATCATCCTGGTCCCGGGCGACGAAAGGAACTCGCGCCAGTACGGGATCTCCCGGGGGATGCTCATCACCTTGCTGTTCTTGATGTTCCTGCTAATGGTGGCCGTGGCCCTGTTGATGGTCTCGTTCGCGGGCAAGCACACCGAGCGGTCGCGGATCCGGGAGTTGGAGTCCGAACTGGGCGAAGCCCGGCAGGAAGTGGAAATTGCCGCCGAGCTGGGCCGGGAACTGGAGCAGATGCGGGCCATCCAGGAGAAGCTCCTGTTCATGTTGGGGGTCAATGACGCCGCTCCTGTAGGCGCCGATTCCCTGGCCGTCTGGCTCCACGACGCGCCCGCCTCGTCGGCCGAGGGCATGCAGCGGGCGGCCGGACTGGCCCTGAGCCCCAAACCCGAGCGATGGCCGGCCAAAGGGTTCGTGACCAAAGAGTTTATTTCCGGTAATATCGCCCGCGGGATCAAGCCCCATCTGGGAATCGACATCGCCGGGCCCCTGGATGCGCCGGTCACGGCCTCTGCAACGGGAATCGTGGCGCGCACGGGCACGGATGACTTCCTGGGAAACTTTGTTGAAATCCGCCATGGATTGGGTTACTTAACAGTCTATGGCCACTGCAGCCGGATTGCGGCCAGCAAGAACGACCGAGTCGAGGCGGGCCAGGTCGTCGCCTACATGGGCGAAAGCGGCCAGGCCACCGGGCCGCACCTTCATTTCGAGATTTGGTATCAGGGTGAAGCCGTGGACCCGCGTACTGTCGTTGCGGGTGACCCACCGCAGAACTGATGGAATAAAAGGAGGATCACGATGTTCGGAAAAGAACCGGAAAACCAGGCCGTGACCGGAGGCCAGACCTCGATCATCGCCCAGGGCTGCAAGTTCGACGGCAAGGTCGAAGTGCGTGGCACCCTGCGCATCGAAGGTGAATTCAAAGGGGATATCGGCACGCCCGAAAGCCTCGTCATCGGCAAGTCCGGCGTGGTGCACGCCAAGGTGACGGTGAAGAACGCCATCATCGGCGGCAAGCTGATCGGCAACATCGTCGCCGAGAACAAGATCGAACTGCAGAGCGGCTCCCACGTCGAGGGCGACATCAAGACCAAGCGCCTGGTCATCGATGAAGGTGTCTTCTTCGAAGGTAACTGCTCCATGGGCTCGGCGCATCGCCAGCCTTCGGAACCGCCCAAGCAGGTGCAGCCCGACCCGGCTACTGTGAAGAAGTAGTCCCCAGGGGTTACCCTTCGGTGAAAAAAAACACCCCCGGCTTTTTGGCCGGGGGTGTTTTTGTTTCGGGGAGACGCCGTCAGATGGTGGAGTCCTCGAGAATGTCGTCCAGTTCCTGGACCAGTCCGTCTTCCCACTCCTCCTCGGAATCCTCTTTCCCATCGGAGCCCTCGGCGGACACCGGGTCCAGGCCGACCATCAGGAAGTCCGCCACCTCCAGATCCTCTTCCTCGTGCAGCTTCGCCACGTACTGGTCCTCCTTGGCGTACGGCTGACCCCCGGGATCACGGGTCACGCGCACCGTGGGCTGCTGCCAGTCTGGTCCCTTGGCGATCACGTGGCCGCGGGTGCCGTCGGTCAGAGAGACCTCGCTGCCGGGCGGATACAGACCGATGGCCCGGATCAGCGCGGTCAGCGGGGCGGGATCGAAAGCTTCCTTGCCCTTGAGGATGATCTCGAAAGCGCGCCGTGGAGGCATGGGCAGCTTGTAAGGCCGGGCCGCGGTCAGCGCCTCGAACACGTCGCAGATCTGGATCAAGCCGGCGATGGGGCTGATGAGGGCCCATTCCGGAATCGGCGGATAGCCACCGGTACGATCGTGGCGGATGTGATGGCCCCAGGCCCCGGCCACGATCAGGGGACTGGCGTCGCCCATGGACAGCAGGATCTTGCCGCCGATGGCCGCGTGGGACTCGGCGATCTTCCGCTCCTCGGGATTCAACTTGCCCGGCTTGTAGAGAATTTCATCGGGCACCTTGGCCTTGCCGATGTCGTGCAGCAGACCGGCGGCCGCCAGTTCAGAAAGCAAGTGCTCCGGCCAACCCATCTCCCGCCCCACCGTCAACGCCAGGGTGGACACCCGCACGGAGTGGCCGATGGTGTAGCTGTCGTAGTCCGGGTACCGCATCAGGTTCATGACGTCCATGGTCTGCTGGTCGGAAACCTCGAACAGCTCCTCGCCCACGCTTCTGGCCTTATGGACGTCCACGTCATTCTGCTGGGTTATATGGATGTTGTTGGTCTGCACCGTCTCGTACATCGACTGGAAGATGGGCAGCAGGGGGGCCAGTTCGTCGGCGACGGACTTGCCCATGCCGCCGCCCTCTTCGTCGTCCGTGAAATCGAAGGTGATCAGGCCGGGGTCGAACGGCGCCAAATGGACTCCGTTTTCATCAACTTCTTCCCCCTCGCGGAAGTAGGGGGAAACCTCGATGTTGATGACGCCCTCGGACTGGAACAGCCGGATGGAATCCTGGACCGAATCCTGTTTGTCCCTCATGTCGGCGGCCACCCGGAAAAAGGCCCCCATCTCGTCCTCGCTGACGCCCTGCCGGAACAGGAACCCACCGCAGCGCAGCCGCTCCGCGAAATCGATCAGGTTGCGTCCAGCGATGGACGGCCCGATGAGATACCGGCCGTCCTTGATGAACTTCCCGTTGAGGATGCCGAAGAAAAATCCGGTCTCGCCCCGCTCGGCCAACACCTGGCTCATCTGTTCGATGAAATTGCGGCCGAGGCCCTGGACCTTGGGGTGGGAATCGAAATACATCCGCCGCTGGTTGATGCCCCCGGACAGCATGATGATCAGATCGCTGAATTTCGTGGCCACTGGTTCCTACTCCTCGTCGTTTTCGCTGGGGTCGGGTTCGGCTCCGGTGGTGTCCTCGTCTTTCGGGGCCATTTCCCGGGGCGGCTCGCGCAGGTCGGCCAGGGCCTTTTTGGCGGCCTGGCGGCATTCCGCAGGCCACACAGGGAAAAGGAACAATTTTTTCTCGCCGAGGATCCTCTTGAGGATAGGCTTGGCCCGTTTTGGATCCAGCTGCCCCAGCCAGGAGATCGCTTCGGTGACCCAAAGATCTTCCCGATTTACGGGTTTGAGATTTCGGATCGTGGCGGCCAGCAGGCGGCTGCCCATGTCCTGCAGCTTGGGCTGGATCTTTCCGGTGACACCCTGATCCAGGATGGCCTGGTAGATGAGTTTGTTGGCCTGGCGGTATTCGCCCATGATGGTGATCAGCAGGTTCGACAGCTGCTGCGCCCGCTGGTGGAACAGTCGCTCGAACAGTTTGGGACCGTGGTGCTGCGCCATGGTCGAACCCAGCAGGACAAGGTGGACGGGATACAACAGCGGCGCGGGCGCATGGAAGATCTCCGGGGACAGCTTCTTCCGCTTCAGGGCCTGGAGCTCTTCGAGCCGGGAGAGCATTTCTTCGCCGTCGCCCACGTTGATCCGTGACAGCGTTTCGTACAGGGCCAGTTTTTCCCCGGGGTTGTTCCACTCGATTCCCAGCAGCAGATCGTTGACCAGGTGGGGCCAGGCCAGCTTCTTGTGCCCAGTTTCCTCCAGGGCCTTCCACACGTTCAGCCACACGGGACCGAGCAGGCTGGAGTGGAACCCCCGCAGCGGCCCCAGGAACAGAGGCAGCGAGCCGTCGATGGTTTCGCGGGATCCGGTTTGAATGATGGCGGCCATGGCTGCCGCGGTTATGCTCAGATCGTCGTCGGTTAAGCTTTCGGCCGACAGGATCCGGGAGATGGAAGTGCCGATCCCCAGGATCATGTGTTCGGTGGGAGCGCTGTACAGGATCTGGGCGCAGATGCCGAGACAGTCGGCGGACGAAGGAGCGAGTAGATCCTCTGGGGAGTTTGCGATCCCCGTCAACTCGTCGATGATCTCGTTCATCTGGTCCGGGGTCATCGTGTATTTGATCGGACTCTTCTTGGTGTTCTTGGGCTTGGGCCGGTTCTCGAGCAGCGACTTGGATTTTTCACTCTTGACCCCGGTCTCCTTGCGCAGGCGCTCGAAGATCAGCTCGACCAGCATGGGGTCGGCCGTCAACTCGAGGGCCGCCTGGGCGTGGCCGATCAAGTGCTCCATGATCATGGGGTCGCTGTTGGTCTGTTTCATTGCGATCATGATTTCCTTGATCGACTGGACGGCCGAGTCGGGGACCCAGTCGCTCACGACCTCGTCCCTCTGGGCATCCCCGGCCAGATCCTCCAGCTGGGTAGGGTCGCCGTTGCTCATGATCCCACTGATGATACTCAGGAACTGGCGCTCCAGTTTCTGGCCGTCGGGCGTGGGGACCAGGTTGGCGTCGGGGATGACGTAGTGATCGGCCGACGCGGTGCGGGGACGTGTGCCGCCGGGACCGGAAGTGCGGTCCTGAGTCTTGACGTGGAGGCTCTGACTGGTGGTCGTGATGGTGTCGGGTAGCCCCTCGATCTCGATTTCTTCGTAGTTCTTCTTGCCGGCGTTCTGGACCTGGTGACGTTTGAGGATGGCCACGGCTTCGTGCAGATCGGAGGTGGCGACGGCCGGGGAGATCTCCAAAAGGGCGATGTTCAGGCCGCTCATCAGCTCGAAGACACGGCGGGTTTCGCGCAGATCGTTTTCCACGAAAATTTCGTGGACCCAGAAGCCCTCTAGGGTGCATTCGATAACGAGTGGGCGCTCGCCCATCAGATTCTTCCTGATGGCGGAGTGGGCCTCGGCCGCTACTTCCTGGTAGCGGGCGTGCTCCGGGGTGTAGTACGACCCGATACTCAGCAGCCGGTCCAGGGCCACGAACAGATCCGCGAATTCTTCGCTCAGCGGCTGGATCGGCTTGCCGGTCGGGTCAAGGCGAACGTTGTCCACGTCCTGGGGCAATGCATGAGGATAGGTGGTTTTCGACACCTCGGAATCCTTCCATTTCATCGGTTCTGGCGTACTGGTATAAAATCGACCGAATCGAGAGGCCTTTAAGGGAAATATGGGGTTTTAATCACGGGAATCGAGTATCTGGCGCACCCGAGCCAACAAAGTGTTGCGGCTGAAGGGTTTTTCGATGAATTCCAGATCCTGGTCCAAAAACCCGTGGCGGGCGACGGCATGGGCGGTGTAACCGGACACGAAGAGGGCCTTCAGGGAGGGGCGAGCCACAGAAAGCTCTTCACTGAGCTCTTTTCCCCCGATGCCGGGCATGACGACGTCGGTGACCAGAAGGTCGATCGGTACATCGGCACGGGCCGCCGAGCGCAGGGCCTGCTCCCCGTTTTCAGCCTCGATCACCCGGTACCCCGCTTCGCGAAGCTGAAGCACGGTCAGCCGGCGCACACTGTCTTCATCCTCGCAGACCAGGATGGTTTCACTGCCTCCGGCCGGAGGTTCGGATTCGGCATTGTCCCGGGGTGACGCGCCCGACCCGGTCAGTGGCCAGTAGACCTTGAAAGTGGTCCCGTGGCCGACCTCGCTGTAGGCGCGCACATGTCCGCCGAACCGCTGGACGATGCCATAGACGGTGGCCAACCCCAGCCCGGTTCCCTGGTCCTTGGGCTTGGTGGTGAAAAACGGTTCGTACAGCCGCTCCATGTTTTCCTTGGGGATGCCCTCGCCGTTGTCGCTGACCGCCAGCATGACGTGGGGCCCCGGCTGGGAACCGGGGTGATTCCGCGCGTAGTGTTCATCGAGGTCCAGCAGTCGGGTCTCCAGGTCGAGCACCCCACCGTCGGGCATGGCGTCGCGGGCGTTGACCGCCAGGTTCATGATCACCTGTTCCACCTGGCTGGCGTCGGCCAGGACCAGGCAGGGCTCGGCAGCATAGATCACCCGCAGTTCGATGGCCTCACTGATGACCCGCGGCAGCATCTTCTGCATGTCGCGCAATATCTGGTTCAGGTCGATGACTTCGGGGTTCGACACGTCGCGCCGGCTGAACATGAGCAGCTGGCGGGTCAGGCCGGCGGCCCTCTTGCCGCTCCGGTCTATCTGCTGGAGCGCCTCCTTGATGAACTCCAGGGAGGGATCGGCATCGCCCATCGCGTCGAGCGCCAGTTCGGCATTGCCCAAAATGGCGGTCAGGATGTTGTTGAAGTCATGCGAGATGCCACCGGCGAGCTGTCCCACCGCGCGCATCTTTTCCCCGTGCCGGAACTGGTGCTCGAGAAATCGCTCATGCGTGATGTCCTGTCCGATGGCCTGGAACGCGATCGTCGCCCGATCCCACCCGAACAGGGCCCGGATGGTCCAGCGGTGCCAGTGCTGGGGATCGTCGCCGAGCATGACGGGGAAATCGAAGGTCTCGATGGGGTTGTCCACCGACAGGTCCGACAGCAGCCCATTGACATCGTCCCGGTGACTTTCGGCTACCAGACTCAGGAAATCGACGCCACCCAGATCGTCGGGATCGAGAGAAAAACAGGCGGCGCAGGCCTTGTTGGTGTAGAGCAGATCGCCCTCGGGGGTGAACCGGCAAATCATCAGCGGCATGTCCTCGACCGAAGCCTCGTAGCGGTCCTCGCTTTCGCGCAGGGCTTCGGCGCCCTTGACCAGATCGCTGCGGGCGGACTTCAATTCCCGTTCGAGTTCGCCCAGCTTGAAGATGGCCAGCACCGGCAGCGAGCCGAATCGCCAGCCGTGGCGGCGGATCTCCCAGACCAGGTAGAGAGTCAAGGGCGGCGTGACGGCCAGGGCCACGAGGCTCCGCGACACCAGCGAGCCCTTGAGGATGGGCCAAAAATCCGGTGCCTCCCCGAAGGCGAGCGCGATGTAGATCAATGAATCCATCCACATGATGCTCAAAAGGGATATCAGCACGGTAAGCCCCAACGGCATCCGGCGACGGTAACGGTTGAGGAATCCCCAGACCATGGTAAGGGCCAAAAGGTCGGCCAGGATCGCAAAGATAGAGGCCGCGTAGTTGCGCCAGATGAGCTGGGGAAAAGGGCAGGAGGCGTGCGGGCTGACCTCGAGGAACAGGTAGCGGAAAACCACGGCGAACAGGGGGAAGAGAATGGTGCCGCCGACCACCACGGCGATGGCCGTGCGCCCGGCGCTGGGGCCGTCGAACACGTAACAGACAAACACGCCCATCAGGATGCCGGTGAACATCACCGTCGACCCGACCAGGAAATCCATGCCCCCGATCTGGACCTTCATGGTCAGGGGCGTGATCCAGACGGCTGCGACAATCATACCGAGCAGGGCGTAGGTGAAGGCCAGGCTGTACCGGTGGCGCAGGGCGTGAAAGCCGAGTACCGCGGCGACCAGCACCACGCTGTTCAACAGCAGCAACTGAGTGGGGGACAAGCCCATCATTCCAATCCCTCGGTAGAGTCGATCAAGGGATCATCATACATGAAAATGAATCCCGCGGCCAAGAAAGTCGCCGACCCGGCCTACCCGGATCAATCGTAGTAGTTGGCCGGAACGGATTCGAGTTCGGCAGGTTGCTCCCAGCCGGCGTCAGAGATGCCCACCACCAGGAACTCGTCCACTCCCAGCTCGCCGCCGGGCTCCAGCTGGATGGCGGGCTGGTCGTCGCCGGGGATGGGCTGTCCCACCTGGTCATGGGTCACGCGGACCAGGGGATGGTCCATGTCCGATCCGCGGGCCACCACCACTGCTTTGCAGGCGTTCGACAGAAGGACCTCGCTGCCCGGAGGATACAGGCCCAGGGCGCGAATGAGCGCGGCCAGGATCTGGGGGTGGAAAGCCCCCCTGTCCTTCAGCATGATTTCGAAGGCGCGCCGTGGCGCCATGGGGGCCTTGTAAGGCCGCACGGCGGTCAGGGCTTCGAAAACATCGCAGACGTGGACCAGGGAGGCCGCGGCCCCCTGGGTATACCATTCCGGCATGGCGGGATAACCTCGGCCGTCTTCCCGGATGTGATGACCCCAGGCGGCGGAAATGATCACGGGGTTGGTCTCGCCGCTGGCCAGCAGGATCTGAGCCCCGGCCGCGGGATGGGATTCGATGATCTTCCGTTCCTTTGCATCCAGCTTCCCGGCCTTGAACAGGATCTCCTCCGGCACCCGGCCCTTGCCGAGGTCGTGTACCAGGCCGGCGGTGGCCAGCTCCCCCAGGATTTCCGGCGCCCAACCCAGCTCTTTCCCCAGCAGGGAGGCCAGGGCGGCCACCCGCACCGAGTGGCCGATGGTGTAGCTGTCGTAGTCGGGATAGCGCATGAACTGCATGACGTCCATGGCGCCCATGGCCGAGGCATCGACCAGCTTCTCGCCGCTGGTACGGGCCTGGGACAGGTCCACGTTTTCGTTCTGGCTGATCAGGAGGTTGTTGGAGGACACCGTGTCGTACAGGGCCTGGTAGACATTCAGCAGCGGGGCGAAATCCGCCGCCATGAAATCGACGGCTTCATCGGTGCCCGTCGCGCCCTGGTCGGACCCTGCTTCACCATCTTCCTTGAAAGGAACCAGAGTCTCGATATGGCTGATGCCATTGGCCTCGAACATTGCCCGGGCTTCGCCGAGCCCCGCCAAAATTTCCTTTTGGGCCGCACCCAGCCGGAAAAACGTGGCAATATCGTCCTCGGAAAGCGGCAAACGGAAGGTGAATCCACCACACCCCAACCGCTGGGCGAATTCGATAAGGGAACGACCCGCGATCGAAGGTCCAACCAGGTACTTGCCGTGCCGAACGAACTTGCCGCCGAAGACCCCGAAAGTAAAATCATCCTGATCGCTTTCAGCGATAAGTGCGCGAAACCGCACGGCGAAGTCCTGGCAAACGGCCTTCACCTTGGGGTGATCGTCGAAATACATCCGGCGTTGGTTGATGCCGCTGGCCAACAGGATGATGAGGTCGCTGAATTGCCTTTCCATGGTGCTACCTCTCGTCCTTGGCGTCGGGTTTGACCTGCTCAGCCTGCTCGGTCTGCTCCCCCTGCTCCCCCTGCTCCCCTTGCTCGGCCGCCATCACATCACCGGCCGCTTGACGAACCTCTTCGGGCCAGGTCTTGAACAGAATAAAAAACCGCTTCTCGTTGCGGATCCTGTTCAACAGGGGCAGGGCGATGTCGAAGTCCAGCTGGCCCAACCACCCGATCGCCTGAACGACCCAGGCTTCGGACCGTTGCGCGGCTTTTAGCTGGCCAATCGAGTCCGCCAGCAACCGGGCGGACATGCGACGCAGCTCTTGCGACATGGATTCGATCTTGCTGTGCCGGATGAGCGAAAGGTAGAAATTGATATTGGCCTCGTCGTATTTTCCCGCGGCCCGAATCAGGATTCCCGCCAGCTCGTTGGGCGGTTGGCGCCGCAGGTGATGGTGGATGCGGGGCCCGTGCAGCGGCGCCAAAGAAGACTTCATCAGCGCCAGGTGAATCGGGAACATGGACTGCAATGACATCTTCATCAGCCCGGGTCCGGTTTTCTTGTTGCGCATCGCCGGCAGACATTCCAGACGCGACACCTGCCTGACAACGACCTTGGGCGGGACTTTTGCAGCGGCGAGCCACAGGCTCTTTTCCGTTTCGGGGGCGATCTCGCCCAGGCCCTGCATCAGGTCGTTGACCAGATGGGGCCAGGCCAGGGGCCGGCGTTCCAGCTCGAGGTTTTCCCAGACCCGGATCCAGAAATCCGCCAGCGCCTCGGGGTGGGATTCCCTCAGTGGTGCGCAGAAAGCCGGCAGCAACCTGTCGATTGCGGTCTGCTGGTCGTGAAACGCTGAATCCGTCGCGGCCGCCGAACAGCATTCCAGATCTTCGGGAACTATTTTGGGATCGGAAATGACCTTTTCCAGATTCATCACCAGGGCGTCTTCCAGGTTATCCGAGGGGGCCAGGCGCAGAAGGTGGAGGCAGACTCCCAGGTAGTCGGTCAGGGAGGAAGCGGTGGGTTCGGGAATGGGAATCGCTTCCGCCTCCAGTGCGGAAACACGTTCCTTCAGCTGCTCTAGATTCAGCTGGAAAGGCGAGTTCCGTGATTTACCGTGGTTTTCCCGGCTTTGTTTTTTCCAATCCCCGCCGTTGGCAGCTTCATTTTTCAGAAGGCTGAACACGAGATCCACCGAACGGGGATCCTGGCTCAGATCCAACGCCTTCTTGGCGTGTTGGATCAGGCGGGCCAGATCGCCGGGGTCGGGATTCACCTCGACCAGGCGCTGCAGCGCCTCCCGCAGGGCCCTGATGTTTTCGGGTGTGGAGTCCGGGTGAGGAGCCGATCCGTCCTCGCTGAGTTTCCGGTCCTCTTTTTCCAGGCTATCGAGAACCTGGTTGACGATTTCCATGAATTTCCGGGCGAGCTTTTCGCTTTCGGAAACGATTTCGCTTGGGTTTTCTGTGATGGCTGAATTGAGGAGGTCATCCAGTGAAGACCCAGGGTTTGACCCTTCCCCTTCGTGAGGAACTTCAAATCCATCCCGGTGAACGACTCCCTTGCTGGCGGTGTTGACCGTAGGCGGAAGGCCTTCGATGATGACTTCCCGGAACCCGGTGGTAGTTCCCAGGCTCAGCCGGTGTTCTTGCAGAGCGGATACGGCCAGACGCAAGTCCTCGGGGGTCAAACCTACGTCGATGTTCAGCTGGGCGATATTGAGTGGAACGAGAAGTTCATGAAGCAACCGGACGTTGCGGTGGTTGGGGTCCACCAGCTGTCCTTTGATCATCATACCGGAGGCGGTGATCTCGATGGCCGTGGAACGCTCGGGACGAATAGCTTCGACGATCAGCGAGGCGACCTCTTCGGAGGCCACGACGTACTGCTCGTGTTCGGGGGAATAATACGCCCGGACGGTCAACAGCTTGTCGATCGCCTTCAGGAAGGCGGCCGACTCCCGTTTGAGGGGAACCCCCTTGAGGTCACAAATTGTTTCGTTGTTCAGGGCAGTACTTGATACCATGGCACGATGAACCCTTCGTAGATTCTACGATCAAGGCTGATTGGGAAAAACCTGTCTGGTTCCTTTTTCGTCCTACAGGCCGATTAACTTGATAATTTTGTGGATTCTGGGCATAAGAACCACCCGGGAGATGGAATATGACGGACCAGAACAACGATAAATCTGGCGATCCCCTCCCCGAAGGTGTTCCGGAGCCCCCGGACATGGCCAGGGTACGCGACCTTCGGGAGCGCATGAACGAAGACCGTGCGGACCGCTCAGGCCGTCCCCGCATCGACCGGGACAGCGAAACCGGCAAACAGGCCCGGGACATCGGCACCTACACCATCATTCCCATGATGATGATCGCCGGACCCCTTGTCGGTTACCTGCTGGGCAAGGGCTGGGAGAGCATGTTCGGCGGGGAACCCTGGCCGGCCGTGGTGGGTCTGCTGATGGGGATGGTGGCGGCGTTTCGCCAGGTGTTCCTCATGCTGGCAAGGAAGGCCGGGCCAAAGAGGAAGGACTGAACAGAGGCACGAAAATCTCCCGCTTGGCCTCTACAAAGACAACACCAATCGCAATCCAGCATCAATCGCTTCTCTTGTCCGGTCCGGTAAGCGACCCACCTTCCTGGACAGAAATCGCCGATCGAGGGTCAGGATCTGGGATATGTTGACCACCGAAATTTTGGGCAATCGGCTCTCGTTTCGGGGCAACGGCACGTTGCCGGGAGCTTCGGCCAGCTCCAGATTCGAAGTGATGGCGGCCACCACCACGGTTCCGATGTGGCTTTGGTTGAAGGGATCGGCCTGCACCACCACCACCGGACGCCTGAACCCGGGCTCCGAACCACGCGGATCATTGAGCTCGGCCCACCAAATATCGCCTCGTCGGATCACCAATCCTCCCGGACCAGGCTCGCGCGTTGCAAGTTATCCAGATCAGGGTCGAGGGCGCCTTGGTCTTCGGCTTGGTAGACCTCGTTGAGTTCCGAGGTGATGGCTGCGTTTTTCTGGCCTTCGATGAACTTGGCCAAGGCTCTCTGGTAGAGTTCGCTGCGTGAAACACCCAAACGCTTGGCGGCCCTTTCGGCGGCCTCGAACAATTCATCAGGTAGGGAAATGGCTGTTTTCATACCAGAAGTATAACTCTGGTTATACCAGAAGGCAAGTAAAAAAACGAAATCTCATCATTCCGATCCGCCCAACCACACTACTGCGCCAGCTTCTCCAACCTCATCAGGATCGCCACCATGGCCATGGTGTCGAGCTTGCAGTACTCGCTCAGATTCTGGAAGACACGGGAGCGTTCCTTGGCCGACATGTTGCCGTACAGGGCCTGCTGGTATTGCCGGGCGGCGTGGTTGCCGTCACTGATGGTCAGTTCGGCATAGTCGAAATCGGTCAAGGCGGGCAGCACGGCTTTCAGGGAACAGTTGCCCTTTTGCCGCGGGTGGTAGACCCAGAAACTCCGGAAGGGGATGATCAGATCGTCCATGCGTTCGACCAGGTCGGCCAGGAACTCGGCTTCGGCGGGAAATATTTCAGCCAAATCCTCCAGCACGCCCTTTTCGAAACCCATGTTCCAGGCCAAGACGGTGCCGTCCGGCCCGATGGCGTGAAGCGCTTCAACCAGGCCGGGCCGGGGATCGCCGGGCTGGGGCTGATCGTCCCAGGTGGCCAGGTATTCGACGTGGTCCGGCCTCGCTCCCGGTTCGTGCTGGATGTGCAACGAGAACTGGAAGGGAATCCGCTGGTAGGGCCGTGTGCCCGACAGCGGGGGGACGGCGGGGTTCATCGTTTCGAAATCCAGGTGGTACAGCGGGTATTTCAACCCTTTCAACCAGCCCTGCAGGGCGGTGTGATCGACCTGGATCTCGTTTTCGACCACGGCCTTTTTCTGGATCAGTTGGCGTGGAGTCAACCGGGATTCGGGGGCGTCGGCGATGGTGAAGATGCCTTCGTCCAGGTACCCGAAAGCGCGGGCGCCGGAACGGTACAGGTCGGTCACGCTGTCCGGGGGCAGATGGCCCCAGCAATTTTCCTTCAGGGGACAGGTGTAGGGACTGGTGCAGCGCGGCCCGATGGGCGTGTCGGGGTCGGGACCGGCGAGGGTGTCGAACATCCGGCTCACCGCCGGGGTTACGTAGTCGGCGAGGCGCTGGACCCGTTCGGTGACGTCCTCGAGGTGAAAGAACCTTTCGACCTCGAACTTGTCGCCGCGCACGTAGCCGGTGTCGACGTGCATCACGTAGAGACGATTCAGGTGGACCCCGGCGCGCGTGAGGGCATTGTGCTGGAAGGCGACGTCGTTGATGTTGATGTCCTTGACCCGGGTCGACGACTTCACCTCGACCAGATCCCAGTCGGTGCCGCTTTCCCGGTCGCCGTCCGGGCCGGGCACGGGCACCAGGATGTCCACCCGGCAGTAGCGGTCATCCGCCAGAAAACTCGCCTCGAAGATGGGGATGCGCCGCTCCATCAGATCCTGCGTGGCGGTGACGGTCAGCTCGATCGCGTCGCTGGCCTTGTAGACCATCGGAACTTCCTTGCCGCCGGGATAGAGCCGCTTGGCCAGATCGCCCACCATGTGGCCGGTGTCGAAGATGTGCTGCTGCGCCGGGTCCGGATCGGGGATCAGCTCGCGGTCGTTGAAATGGGTCCAGAGCAGCTTGGGGCACTGCAGTCCCGCCACGTACTTCGACTTGGAAAGGTAGAGGGAACGGTCGGAGGGCATGAAGGCCTTTCGGGTGCGCGGGAAGGGAAAATGGACCCGAGACGGACCCCAATTATAGGGACGGACCGGCGGGGATGCCAGCACGGGAAAAGACCATGGACACACCCGGACCAAACGGCCATTCTGACCAGGCGGTCCTTTCCCCTCGAACCGGATGGGCACCCATGACGTTTCGGTTACCCCAGCACAGGGTTCTGGTCACCGCGGCGATTCTGGCCGTGGCGATCACTGCCTATTGCCTCGCCGCCGAGCCGGTGACCGGCCCCACCGAACGCGACCGAATTCTCACCCACATCGACTCCCTGCACATGTCCCGCCAGGTCGATTCTGCGGCCGTCTACATCGCCCCCTACCTGACCGCCGCCCGTGCCGCCGGAGATTCCGTGTTCCTCCTGCCCCTGACGGCGAAGATGGGCCGGCTGTGGGCCGCCTTCGGCCAACCGAAAAAGGGCGAACCGCTGCTGCGCGAAGCAGTCGACCTGGCCACGGCGAGGAAAGATTCGCTCCGCCTGTGCGACGCCCTCCGGTGGCTGGGTTTTGCCGTGGAACAGCAGGGACGGTCGACCGAAGCGGTGGCCATCTATCACCGCCAGCGGACCATCGCCCGGATCCGGAACGACCTGAAGCACGAAGCCTGGGCCCTGGTCGGCCTGGCGTACCGCGCGGGCCAGGAGGGGAGGTACACCGATGCGGTCGAAGACTACCGTCTGGCCGTGGCGCTCTTTCAGGATCTTCCCGACACGGCGGCCGTCCTGTGGGCGCTCAACGGGATGGGGGCGGTCCTCGAGCAGAACGGCCAATACACCGAGGCCGGTGACCGCTATGCAGAGGCGGCCCACATGGCCGGGCGAATAGGCTACCGGGCCGTGGAAGCCCTGGCCCAGAACAACCAGGGCGCCCTGGAATTCAAGCTGGGCGACCCGGGCGTGGCGCTGGAACACTTCCGGCGCGCGCGGAAACTGCAGACCCAGATCAGCCAGCTCCAGGACGCGGTATCCTCCGGCACCAACGAAGCGCTTTGCCTCATGGACATGGGCCGCCTGGACGAAGCCGCCGAGCTTATCGAGGAATTGTTGCGGGAATGCGAACAGGGGGGCTTCAGGGATCGTGAGCCCTACGTGTACAAGGTCATGGCCGATGTCCGGCACCGGCAGGGACGCCTTCACGAAGCGGCGGCGATCTATCGGCGCATCCTGGCATGGGATGACGCCAGCCAGGAACACCGCATCCGGATCGAAAGTGTCACGGGTCTGGCGGCAACCCTCGCGGGAATGGACAGCTCGGCAGCCGCCCTCCGGTTTCTCCAGGATGAAGAAACCCTCAGCCGGGGACGGTTGCACGGCACCGCCCGGGTGGAGTTCGAACTGGCGATGGGTGAGCAGTTGCGGGAAACGGGAAATCCTCAGGCGGCGCTGGAACGGTTCCGGTTCGTCATCGATGCAACCACTGCGGCGGGTCTGCAACCACCACGGGTGACCGCGCTGGCGGCCGCGGCCCGCTGCGAGCGGGAGCTGGGTCGCCTCGACGACGCCCTCGTTTTTTTGCGGGAGGCGGCCCAGGTGTGGGAGGACACCCGGAACCAGCCCCTGGATCCCGAGTGGCGGGAGCAGCGGGGCGCCTCGGGCCGGTTGGTCTATTCCCAACTGGCGGCCACGATCATTGCGGGCCAGGGCCATGCCGGTATCGCCTTCGATGCGGTGCAGCCCTTCAAGGCTCGTACCCTCGCCGAAAGGATCGGGAGTCACCAGCGTGTTGCCGATCAACCGGCCATGACCCTCGACCGTCTGCAAACCGAGGTCCTGAAGGAAGGCGAGGTCTTTCTCGATGCTTACCTGGGACCCACCGAATCGATTCTCTTCGCTGTGAGCCGGACCGAATGCCGGGCGGTCCGGTGGCCCGAGGATGAATACCTGACCGGCCGGTTGCGACTGTTCCATGAAATGCTCGCGACGCCGCCTGCCGGTGGCGAGGGAGCCCGGAACGTGGTGCAAACCGTCGGAGAAAAATTGAGCCGGGATCTGCTGGGGCCGGTCGAAGATCTGCTGAAGGACAGCAGACGAGTCATCTGGGCGCCCGACGGAACTCTGAACCTGGTTCCCCTGTCGGCGCCCGGCAGCCGTGCGGTGTGGACGAGGGTGCCGTCGGCGACGATTCTGGGTGTACTACGATCAGGCGCGCGCGGGGCCGGACCCCCGGGCCACGGGCTTCTGGCGGCCGCGGCCCTGGAAACGTCGGACGGCCGTCCTCTGCCGGGGGCGATGCACGAAGTGAAGCAGCTGGCCCGGAAATACCGGGACGTTGATCTGCGGCTGGAGGCGCTTCGCCCGGAGGAACTGGCGCCCTTCGACATCCTGCACCTGGCCAGCCACGCCCGGGTCGACGACCAGCGGCCCTGGTCGTCGGAAATCGTGTTGGACGTGCGGGATACCGCCGGCAGGATCCGGGCGGATCAGATCGCGGAGCTGAATCTTTCGGCCCGGCTGGCCGTGCTGTCGGCGTGCGAAACCGGCTCCGGACGAATCCTGTCCGGCGAAGGCGTGCTCGGACTTTCCAGCGCCTTTTTGAGCGCGGGGGTGCCGACGGTGGTGGCCAGCCTCTGGCCCGTGGCCGACGGGGTGACGGCCCTGCTGATGGAAAAATTCTACGAAGAACTCGCCCGCGGCCTTGACCCCGCCATGGCCCTAGCCGGGGCGCAGGAATTCATTCGCCAGGTTCCGGCCACCGCCCACCCCTTCCACTGGGCGGGCTTCGTGGTCGTGGGTGACGGCACCGAAGCCATGACCCTCAAGGCCAAGAAACCAATCGGCCTGCCGGTGGTGCTGGTTGTGGTGGTGATCCTCACGGCATTTTTGCTCCGCAAAAGATCCTGATTTTTTTTGTTGTGCCTTTGAGAATGTGTCCGGCCTACTCTTTGCGGTGGGCTGGACATGGTC